>NZ_JBUYWT010000003.1:0-292745 GCF_055264925.1 Bradyrhizobium sp. KZN70725 | reverse complement strand
CCCAACTCGATCGCAACAATGCGACGCCGCTTGAGCGTCGCGCTCCTCGGCCGCATGCAAAGGTGTCCTTGCTGCATCCGGCTCATCAAAGGGCGCGACCCGCCGATCCACTTATGACACAGTAAGATTAAAGCGCGATGAGATTAGGTTGAATCGTCATCGCGCTTTAGCTCTTTGTTTGAGCATGATCTCCGCGCAAACGCGTCCCGCGTTTGTCGCGAGGGAAAACCGCTTCGCACTTTTCCGGATCATGCTTTAGCGGGAATGGGCCGGCGGGATTTCGCGCCCGGCGGCCCATTGGTCGTTTCTGCGCGCGGCCATTTGCGAAACGCAATCACTTCATCCCCTCCAGCATCCTCCGCACCTCCCCCAACAACACCCGGATCTGCCTTCGCTCGGCGATCGCGTCCCCCGTGAACCGGCCGTGCTTGCGCGCATTCCGGTTCGCCCGTGGCGCGCCGGATCCCTTTGCGCCGCCGTGCATGCGGCAGCGCGCCTTGCCGTGCACCGCCGGCGCGCGGCAAGAACTGCCGCAGCGGGTCCTGGCGCCGCAACGCCGGCTGGCCAGCATCGGGCCGATCGTTTGGATGTGGCCGCTCATGCCTGTGCGTCCCGCGCCGCATCGGTGGAATTCCGCCGTCGCCTCGAACCCGCGGCCCTCAGTGCCCGCGTCGCGGATGCCGGGTTGTTGTCCGAGACGATCACGCTCGCATGCTGCGTGACGGTGCCGACGATGGCGTTGCCGCCGTCCTCGACCTTGACGTTCTGCACGGTGACGGCGGGCTCGCCATGGCTCCGGTGGCGGTTCAGCGCCTCGATCTGGGCTGGAAAGGTGCGGGCGAGCCGGCCCAATGCGCGCGCGGCGCTGTCGTGCTGGGCGAGGTCCTTGGCATGCGCGAGGTGATGGGCGCATCGCATCGCCATCACATGAACCGACACCATCTGCGCCACCAGCATGGCCTCGACGGAATCCCGCGGACCGATGCTTCTCACCATCGAGATCATGAAGGCGAGGTTGACCTCGCAGGGCTTGCCGCCGCTCACGCTGGCCTTGACCAATTGCCGCAGGATGCCGTCCATCGCGTCGCGATCGGCGACCCCCAGCGCGTTCGCCATCAACTGTGCGCCGAACTCCGGATCAGGATGGTCGATGCAGAAGCCGTGCGAGGAGAATTTGATCCGCGGAGGAGTGGCAGCCTGGGTCTGGGCGGGGGCGGCGGGCATCGTCGGCACGGTGATTTCAGGTGCAGGTGTCATGTCGATAGTCCCTGGAACGCGCGCGGCAAACGCGCAGACGATCGCTCGCTGCGGGAGCCGCCGCGATGTGAGTTGTGAGGAGGGGTTTCGGTCTCACGTGCATCCGTCGCGCCCGCTGTTGCGGGCGAGGGGGCATTTGCACGATTTCGGAATATTGGAAATGTATCGCTGATTTGCCCGACGCGTCAAGTGGCCTTGTCGGGCGCCGGCGGCCGCCCGGCGCCTTTGCATGGGGTTGTTTTCGATATTTTGGCGGCGTGGCCCCGGCGGGAGTTCCGCCGCCGTCAGCCGCAGTCATGCCGGCAAGGCACGGTGCGATCCGTGTTAGCGGGTACCGCGCGCCGATTGGATCATTATACTGGCGGAATGTTGCTACAGGCGCGGCGCCGGCCTGGGATGAAGGAGCATCGATGAGCGAGACCATTGGCCACCCCGATCCCGGCCTCGATTTGTCCGACGGGTTCAAGCCGCACACCTCGCATTGGGGCGTGTTCTCGGCGCGGCTCGGCAAGGCGGGTCTCGAAGTCAGGCCCTATGCCGCCGATCCCGATCCGAACCGCATCATCAACAATTTCCCCGGCGCGCTGCGCCACCAGGCCCGCATCGCGCAGCCTGTGATCCGCCGCGGCTGGCTCGAGCGCGGGCCCGGCCCGGACGATCGCCGCGGCCGCGACGAGTTCGTCTCGGTGAGCTGGGAGCAGGCGCTCGATCTGCTCGGCGGCGAGCTGACGCGGATCCGTGACACGATCGGCCCCGGCGCGGTGTTCGGCGGCTCCTACGGCTGGTCCAGTGCGGGCCGCTTCCATCACGCGCAGAGCCAGGTGCACCGCTTCCTCAACATCGCGATGGGCGGCTATGTCCGCTCGGTGAACACCTATTCCTCGGGCGCGTCATCGGTGCTGCTGCCGCAGATCCTGACCGGCTACGAGGACATCACCAAGCGCAACGTCACCTGGGAGCAGATCGCGGCCGAGACCGACATCGTGCTGGCATTCGGCGGCATGGCGCTGAAGAACTCGATGGTGGCCGGCGGCTCGATCAGCAAGCATGTCGAGCGCGGCGCGATGGAGGCCGCTCAGCGGCGCGGCTGCCAGTTCGTCCTGGTCAGCCCGCTGCGCGACGATCTCCCCATCGAGGCCGGCGCCGAATGGCTGACGGCGACACCCGGCACCGACACCGCGTTGATGCTCGGTATCGTCCATACGCTCGTCGGCGAGGGCCTGCACGATCAGGCCTTCCTCGATCGCTACACCGAGGGCTGGCCAGTGTTTTTGCGCTATCTGACCGGCGAGAGCGACGGTCAGCCCAAGAGTGCCGAATGGGCCGCGGCGATCTGCGGCATCGATGCCGGCACCATCAAGACGCTCGCGCGCCGGCTTGCCGGCCGCAGAGCGCTGATCACCGTGTCGCATTCGTTGCAGCGCGCCGAGCATGGCGAGCAGCCGGTGTGGATGGGCATGGTGCTGGCGGCGGCGCTCGGCCAGATCGGCCTGCCCGGTGGCGGCTACGCCTATTCGCTCGGCGCGATCGGCTATTACGGCCGCCGCGTCAATGCGGTGCCGGGACCGACGCTCGGGCAGGGCCGCAACGGCGTCGCCGACTTCATTCCGGTGGCGCGCATCGCCGACATGCTGCTCAATCCCGGCACCAGCTATCGCTACAATGGCGAGACGCGGACCTATCCGGATATCCGCCTCGTCTATTGGGCCGGCGGCAATCCGTTCCACCATCACCAGGACCTCAACCGCCTGCGCAAGGCGTTTGCGCGGCTCGATACGCTGGTGGTGCACGAGCTCGCCTGGACCGCGACGGCGCGCCACGCCGACATCGTGCTGCCCTCGACCATGACGCTGGAGCGCGAGGACATCGGCTATTCCAGCAACGATCCCTTGATGGTCGCGATGCACCGGATCGCCGAGCCGTTCGGCCTTGCGCGCGACGACTACGAGATCTTCGCCGATCTCGCCGAGCGGTTAGGGGCCCGCGAGCCCTTCACCGAGGGACGCACGTCGCGAGAGTGGCTGGAACATCTCTTTGAGCCGACCCGCAAGGCGCTCGCCGCGCGCGGGCTCGAGGCGCCGAGCTTCGACGAATTCTGGGAACGCGGCAGCCAGGTGGTGCCGCAGCATCTCGACGACGGCGGCTCGCTGCGCCGTTTTCGCGAGGACCCCCTCGCGCGCCCGCTGCCGACGCCGAGCGGCCGCATCGAGATCTTCTCGCAGAAGATCGCTAGCCACGGCGATGCCGACTGTCCGGGCCATCCGGTCTGGCTCGCGAAATCAGACACGCCGACGCCGGGCGCGCCGTGCTTCCTCGTCGCCAACCAGCCGGTGACGCGCCTGCACAGCCAGCTCGATTTCGGCGGCCACTCGCTCGACGCCAAGCATCGCGGCCGCGAGGTCGCGCGCATGAATCCGCGCGACGCCAAGCCGCGCGGCATCGCCGACGGCGACATCATCCGCATCTTCAACGCGCGCGGCGCCTGCCTTGCCGCGGTGCATGTCACCGACGGCATCGCGCCCGGCGTGGTGCAGCTGCCGACCGGCGCCTGGTACGATCCGATGGACCCCGAGGAGGATGCGCCGCTCTGCGTGCACGGCAATCCGAACGTGCTCACACGCGACATCGGCACGTCATCCTTCGCGCAGGGCTGCACCGGCCAGCTCACCAGCGTCGAGGTCGAGCGGTTCAACGGCAATCTGCCGCCGATCCGCGCGTTCGATCCGGCGTAATTTTGCGCGGAGATCACGAACAAATCATCGCTGGGCGCTGGATGGCGCCCACGCGTTCGGCTACGGCATCACGAGATCGCCCCTGAGTTCTGGATTTGCCGAGATGCACCTGAAAACCCTGTTTCACATCGCCGTCGCCGCGACCGTCGCGCTCAGTTCGTCCAGCGCATTGGCGCAATCGGCCGCCGAGCCGGCCTATGGACCAGAGCTGCAGGGCTTCGACTATCCCTATCCGGTGGAGCATTATCGCTTCAGCTCGCAGGGGCAGGAACTCGACATGGCCTATCTCGACGTCAAGCCGGCGACGCCGAACGGCCAGACCGCGGTGCTGCTGCACGGCAAGAATTTCTGTGCCGCGACCTGGGACGGCACCATCAAGGCGCTCGGCGGCGCCGGCTATCGCGTGATCGCGATGGACCAGATCGGATTCTGCAAGTCCAGCAAGCCGGAGCGCTATCAGTTCACCTTTCAGCAACTGGCCGGCAACAGCCGCGCGCTGCTCGCCTCGCTCGGGATCGCGCATTCGATCATGGTCGGCCACTCGACCGGCGGCATGCTGGCGATGCGCTATGCCCTGATGTATCCGGAGGCCACCGACCACCTGGTTCTCGTCGATCCGATCGGGCTGGAGGACTGGAAGGCCAAGGGCGTGCCGTGGCTCAGCCTCGACGGCTGGATGCAGCGCGAGACGCGTGTCACCGCAGACAGCATCCGCGCCTATGAGCGCGCCACCTATTACGCCGACACGTGGGATGCGTCCTACGAGACGTGGGTGCAGATGCTGGCCGGCATGTATCGCGGAGAGGGCCGCGCCGCCGTGGCGTCGAGCTCGGCGCGGCTCTACGACATGATCGCGACCCAGCCGGTGTTCTACGAGTTCGAGCAGATCAAGCCGCCGACGCTGCTCTTTGTCGGCGACAAGGACACCACCGCGATCGGCAAGGACACCGCGCCGCCGGAGATCCGCAAGACGCTCGGCAATTATCCGGTGCTCGGCAAGGAGGCCGTGAAGCGGATCCCGCATGCGCAGCTGATCGAATTCCCCGATCTCGGCCATTCGCCGCAAATCCAGGCGCCGGCGCGCTTCCACGAGGCGCTGCTCGGCTGGCTGCAGCATCCGGAGACCGGCGCGACGCTGGTCAAGTAGGGACGGCGAGACAGGCGAGCGACATCATGGCGACAGCGGAACTGGTCAGCGTGTTCACGGTGGATGGGCAGGGCGGCAATCCCTGTCCGATCGTGGTGGATGCAAGCGGCATGAGCGCGTCCGAGATGCAGGACGTCGCCCGCCGCCATGGTCACGAATCCGGCTTCGTGTTGCCGGCGCAGAGTGACGATTTCGACGCCACGTTCCGCTTCTTCGTTCCGAATCACGAGATGGAAATGTGCGGCCACGCGACCATCGGTGCGCTCTGGTTGCTTGCGCGCCATGGAAAGTTGCCGGGCGACACGATGCGGATCTCGACGCGCAGCGGTCCGGTCACCGGCTTCATCAGCCGTGATCGTCATGGCGAGCCGCGTGTCGAGATCACCCAGCCGGCCGGGAAGACCGTTCCGCTCACCACGGCGCAACGCGACGACGTGCTGCGGGCGCTCGCGGTCGGGCCCGACGCGATGGGCGCGGGAATGGCCTGCAATGCCGTCACATCGCGGATCAAGACACTCGTTCCGATGCGTTCTCCCGACGCGCTGAATGCGCTCGATCCCGCGGCCGAGCAAGTCGAGGCGGTCTGCGGCCGGATCGGATCGACCGGGCTCTATCCAATCGCCGTGATCGACCGAAAGGCTCGCCTGTTCGAGGCGCGGCAATTCCCGCGCTCCTCAGGTTATCGGGAGGATGCCGCGACCGGCATTGCGGCCGCGGCGCTGGCGTTCGGCCTGCTCGACTACGGCCTGGTCGCTCCTGATGACGACGAGATTCGAATCCTGCAGGGCAGGGCGATGGGGCGGCTGTCCGAGATTCGGGTCCGCATCGGCTTCGCCGGCGGCCGTCCCGTCGGCTGCCTGCTTGGCGGCAATGTCGCGCTGATGGCTGCGCCGTCACACTGAGCAGCCGCGAGCGCAAGGCGCGCCGGCTTCGTAAACAGTATATCCTGGTCTAATCAGCGGCACGCCTGGCCCGCTCGTGCGCCTTGGCGTGCACGGGTGAGGATTTCCGCGCACCCGGGCCCGGATGCACGTGGACCGCCTTCGCGCTCAGCGGCTCGCCGCATTCCGAGCAGACCATGACGGGATCGAACATCTTCTTGCAGGTCTTGTGTTCGTGCAGCATCGGCCGGCCGCGCGAATCGACCATGTGGACGTTGCCCCAGTGCACGATCGACATGATGATCGGATAAAGGTCGAGGCCCTTCTGCGTCAGGATGTATTCGTAGCGCTTCGGCGCTTCCTGATAGGGGATCTTGCGCAGCACGCCGAACCGCACCAGCTTCTTCAGCCGGTCGGCGAGCAGATGCCGCGTGATCCCGAGCGAGGCCTGGAAGTCATCGAACCTGCGGATGCGCAGGAAACATTCGCGCAGGACCAAGAGGCTCCAGCGGTCGCCGATGACAGCCACCGTGCGGGCCACCGAGCACGGCTCCTCCTCGAGGGCATCCCATTTCATCAGCATCTCCTGCGGTCAGCAACGATATCGCTTAGTAAAATTCTAAAACAGAACTAACGTCATTTCAATAGGATGCGTCACCTGGAGCCGTGACTTGGTCATTAGATGACAAATATCATATTGACAGTTCTAAAATAGAACTTAAGGTCCCGGCTCGATCAACGCGGCGGCTGAGGGCTGCTGGTACTCAAAGGGAAGGGCGTTCCATGGTTGCTCCGCTCAAGGTCGAATTCCACTTCGATTTCGGAAGCCCCAACGCCTATCTCGCCGAGCTCGCGCTGCCCTCAATCGAGAAGCGCACCGGCGTGAAGTTCGACTACGTTCCGGTGCTGCTCGGCGGCGTCTACAAGGCGACCGGCAACATGTCGCCCGGTGAATCGCTGCGCGGCATCAAGAACAAGCCCGAATACAATGCGCTCGAGACCGAGCGCTTCCTGCGCCGCCATAACATCACGAAGTTCACCACGAACCCGTTCTTCCCGGTGAACACACTGGCGCTGATGCGCGGCGCGGTGGCTGCACAGTTCGAGGGCGTGTTCGAGCCGTATTTCCGCGCGGCCTATCACCACATGTGGGTCGAGCCGAAGAAGATGGATGATTCGCAGGTGTTCCGCGAAGCCTTCCTGTCCTCGGGTCTCGACATCGATCGCCTCGTCGCTCGGGCCCAGCAGGACGATGTCAAGAAGAAGCTGATCGACAATACCAGCGACGCGGTCGCGCGCGGCTCGTTCGGATCGCCGACGTTCTTTGTCGGCCACGAGATCTTCTTCGGCAAGGACAAGGTGCGCGAGGTCGAGGAAGAGATCGTCGCGCAGCTGGCAGCAGGGCACCGCAAGACCGCCTGAGCGGGAAATTCCTCAACACAACAAGCCCAAAGGGCAGCGACAGGGAGGTTTCAGTGCAGGCGCTGACGCAAGTGACGGAAGGAAGTGTGGAAGGCTTGCCCAACCGCATCCATGAGGTGATCAATCACCACGTGGTGGCGACACCGGATCATCCGGCGCTGATCGACGACAAGATGCGGCTGACCTATCGCGAGCTCGATCAGGCGGTCGATCGCGTCGCCGGGGCCTTGCAGGCACTGGGAATCCGCGCCGGCGACCGCATGATGATCGTGAGCGAGAATTCCATTCCGCTGGCCTGCCTGCTGCTGGCGGCGAGCCGGCTCGATGTCTGGTCGATCGTCGTCAATCCGCGGCTGTCGCCGCGCGAACTGGACCAGATCAGGGATCACAGCGGCGCCCGCCGCGTGCTGCTGACCGCCGACGTGTCGCAGGAGGCGGCAACACACGCCGCGCGCTACGAGGCGGCGATACAAGATGTCGGCCCGCTCCGTGGCATCGCCGTCACAAGCTTGAACCTGGCAACCGTGCCCGAGCCGGTCGAAGCCGATGGTGCCAATCAGGTCGCGGTCCTGATCTATACGTCCGGTACTACGGGTGCGCCCAAGGGCGTGATGCTGACCCATCGCAATCTGCTGTTCAGCGCCCGCGCCACCGCGGCGTTCCGCAAGATGGCGGCCGACGACGTGCAGTATTGCGTGCTGCCAATCTCGCATATCGTCGGCATCTCGTTGCTGACGATGACCCTGATGGTCGGCGCCACCGTGCGGCTGGTCGCGAAATACGATCCGGCTGCGCTGGTCAAGGCGATGACTGAAGAGGGCATCACGATCCTGAACGGCGTGCCCGCGACCTATCAGCGTCTGCTCGAATACCGCCGCAATGCCGGCCTGCCGAGGCTCGATCGCGGCCGGTTACGGGTGATCTCGGTGGCCGGCGCGCCGCTCGACCTCGAACTCAAATCACGCGTCGAGCAGGAACTCGGCCTGCCGCTGCTCAACGGCTACGGCATCACCGAATGTTCGCCGGGCATTTCCGGCGTCCGGCCCGACAATCCGCGGGCCGATCACGCAGTCGGCACCGTGATGCCGGGCCTCGAAGCAAAGCTGGTCGGCCGCGACCTCAAGCCGGTTGCCCCAGGCGAAGTGGGCGAGCTGCATGTTCGCGGCCCCAACGTGATGCGCGGCTACTACCGCGCCCCCGATCTGACCGCCAAGGCGATCGATCCCGACGGCTGGTTCAACACCGGCGATCTGGCCCGTTTCGAGAATGACGCACTCTATATCGTCGGGCGGACCAAGGAGATGATCATCCGCTCCGGCTTCAACGTCTATCCGGCCGAGATCGAGGCGGTGCTGAGCACCCATGACGCCGTGGTGCAGTGCGCCGTGGTCGGCCGGGCGGTCGAGGGCAATGAGGAGGTCGTGGCCTTCGTGCAGCTGATCAAGGGTTCGACCGTCACCACGGCGGACCTGATGGCCCATGTTGCCCCGCAACTGACCTCGTACAAGCGCCCGTCTGAGATTATCCTGATGGATGCGCTGCCCGCCACATCGACGGGCAAGCTGCTGAAGCACAAGCTTGCGGAATCATTGCGTAGCTGAAACTGCCGCGTCGTCCGCAACATCATTCACTCAAGCAACACCGGAGACCACCATGCAGAAGAGAAACAGGACGGTTGCCGTCATTGGTGCCGGTGATTTCATCGGCGGCGAGATCGCCAAGAAGTTCGCCTCCGAGGGCTTCACGATCTTCGCCGGCCGCCGCGACGGCGACAAGCTCGCGCCGCTGGTCAAGGAGATCGAGGCCGCCGGCGGCGAGATCCATGCGCGCTCGCTCGATGCGCGCAAGGAGGAGGAGATCACCGCGTTCCTCAACGACGCCGACAAGCATGCGCCGCTCGAGGTCTGTATCTTCAACATCGGTGCCAACGTCAATTTCCCGATTCTGGAAACCACCGAACGGGTGTTCCGCAAGGTCTGGGAGATGGCCTGCTATTCCGGCTTCCTGGCCGGACGTGAAGCGGCGCGGCTGATGACGGCGCGCGGCGAAGGCAACATCTTCTTCACCGGCGCCACCGCGTCGCTGCGCGGCGGCAGCGGCTATGCCGCCTTTGCCAGCGCCAAGTTCGGCCTGCGCGCCGTGGCGCAAGCGATGGCGCGCGAGCTCGGGCCGAAGAACATCCATGTCGCGCATCTCATCATCGATTCCGGCGTCGACACCGAATGGGTGCGGCAGCGCCGCCTCGAGGCGCTCGGCCCGAACGCGCTCGACGATCCCGATCTCTTGATGCCGCCGGCATCGGTCGCGGGCGCCTATTGGCAGCTCTATCAGCAGCCGAAGAGCGCCTGGACCTTCGAGTTGGAAATCCGGCCCTTCGGCGAGAAGTGGTAGGGAGCCGGTCAGATGGAGCTCGCGCTATCCCCTGAAGATGCGGCGTTCCGCGATGAGGTTCGCGCCTTCATCAAGGACAACTACCCGGCGGAGATGCGCGTCGCCAATCCGGAGACCGATCTCTCCAAGGAGCAGATGCTGCTGTGGCATCGCATCCTGCACAAGAAGGGCTGGATCGCGCCGCTCTGGCCGAAGGAATATGGCGGGCCCGGCTGGTCGATCACCCGCCGCTTCATCTTCGAGCAGGAGACGACGCGCGCTGGCACGATGCCGCCGCTGGCGTTCAGCGTCACCATGGTCGGGCCCGTCATCTACACCTTCGGCAACGATGTGCAGAAGAAGAAATTCCTGCCGCGCATCTTGTCCGGCGAGGATTGGTGGTGCCAGGGCTATTCGGAGCCGGGCTCCGGCTCCGACCTCGCGACCGTCCGCACCAAGGCGGTGCGTGACGGCGACCACTACATCGTCAACGGCCACAAGACCTGGACCACGCTGGCGCAGCATGCCGACTGGATCTTCTGCCTGGTGCGCACCGATCCCACGGCCAAGCCGCAGTCCGGCATCTCGTTTCTCTTGATCGACATGAAGTCGCCCGGCGTCACCGTGCGCCCGATCATCACCATCGACGGCTCGCACGAGGTCAACGACGTCTTCCTGGAGAACGTCCGCGTCCCCGCCGAGAACCTGATCGGCGAGGAAAACAAGGGCTGGACCTACGCCAAATTCCTGCTCGGCAATGAGCGCACCAGCATGGCCGGCATCGGCCGCTCGACGCGCTACATCGCGCGGCTGAAGAAGATCGTGAAGGCGGAGATCCCCGAAGACGATCCGGCGCATCTGGAATTCATCCGGGACATCGCCCGCGTCGAGCTCGACGTGCTGGCGCTGGAGGCGACCGAACTCCGCGTCGTCGCCCAGATGGCGCGCGGCATCGACCCGGGACCGGCGGCCTCGCTGTTCAAGATCCGCGGCACCGAGATCTTCCAGAACATCACCGAACTCACCCATCGCGCCATCGGCAATTACGGACTCGCGATCCGCGAGCATCCGGTCAGCGCCAACCACTTCATGCCGGGCCCCGACTACGGCCACACCGCGTCGGAGAAATATCTGAACTCGCGCAAGCTCTCGATCTACGGCGGGTCGAACGAGATCCAGCGCAACATCATCGCCAAGGCGGTGCTTGGACTCTAGCCACAAGCAACGAGGATCGGATGGATATCCAGTTCACGGAAGAGCAGGAGTTGTTGCGGTCCAGCGTCCAGCGGCTGCTGCGCGACCAGTATGATTTCGACGCCCGCCGCAAGATCGTCGCGAGCGAAGAGGGGTTGGGCCGCAAGCAATGGGCTGAGTTCGCCGAGCTCGGCCTACTCGCCGCGCCGTTCTCGGAAGCGGTCGGAGGGCTCGGCGGCGGGCCGCTGTCGACCATGATCATCATGCAGGAGTTCGGCCGGCATCTCGTGGTCGAGCCGTTCGTCGAGACGGTCGTCGTTGCGGGTGGCTTGATCGAGCAGGCAGGTTCCGACGCGCAGAGGCAAGCGTTCATTGCCGACATCATCGCAGGCACGAAACTTTGGGCGCTGGCCTGGACCGAGAAGGGCTCGCGCTTCGATCTCGCCACCGTCACCACCACGGCGCGCCGCGACGGCAACGATTACGTGCTCACCGGGGAGAAGACGGCGGTGCTGGCCGCGCCGTGGGCGGATTATCTGATCGTCTCCGCGCGCACCTCGGGCCATCGTCACGATCGCGGCGGCGTCAGCCTGTTCGTCGTCGATCGCCGCGCCGCCAATCTCGACCTGCAAAGCTTCAGGACGATCGATGGCCGAAGGGCGGCCGAGATCAGCCTGCGCGGCGTGCGCGCGGAATTGCTGGGCAGCGAAGGCGGGGGCGTCGCCGCGCTGGAAGCCTGCCGTAACCGCGCGATCGGCGCGCTCTGCGCCGAGGCGGTCGGCGCGATCGGCGAACTGAACGCCTCGACGCTGGACTATTCCAAGACGCGAAAGCAGTTCGGCGTCACGATCGGCAGCTTCCAGGTGCTGCAGCACCGGATGGTCGACATGTTCATCGCGCATCAGGAGGCGTTGTCGCTGATGCAGCATCTGAGCCTCAGTCTCAGCGACGATGAGGCCGGCGTGTCTCGGCTCGCCTCCGGCGCCAAGTCGAAGATCGGATATGCCGGCAAGTTCGTCGCCGACCAGGCGGTGCAGCTGCATGGCGGCATGGGCATGACCGACGAGCTCAATGTCGGCCATTACTTCAAGCGGATTTCCTCCATCAACATCCAGTTCGGCGATCCCGCCTATCACGTGCTGCGTTATGCGCAGCTCGACGCGGTCGCCTAAGCCAGAGAGGCAAGCATGTCACAGGATGCAGTCATCGTTTCCACCGCGCGCACCGGCGTCGGCAAGGCCTATCGCGGCGCGCTGAACAACACCGACGGCCCGACTTTGGCCGGCCATGTGATGGCCGAAGCGGTGAAGCGTGCCGGCATCGCGCCCGGCGAGGTTGAGGACGTGGTGATGGGCTGCGCGATGCAGCAGGGTACCATGGTGATGAACGTCGCGCGCAAGGGTGCCATCCGCGCCGGGCTGCCGGTGACGGTCGCCGGCACCACCATCGATCGGCAATGCGCCTCCGGCCTGCAGGCGATCGCGGTCGCCGCCCGCTCTGTCATGCTCGACGGCGTCGAGATCGCGATCGGCGGTGGCATCGAGTCGATCAGCCTGGTGCAGAACGAGCACATGAACAGATTCCACGCCGTCGACGACGAGCTGATGGCGATGAAGCCCGAGATGTACATGTCGATGCTGGAGACGGCGGAAGTCGTCGCCGAGCGTTACGGGATCGGCCGCGACAAGCAGGACGAGTACAGCCTCGAATGCCAGCGCCGCGTCGGCGCCGCGTTGCAGGGCGGCCGCTTCAACGACGAGATCGTGCCGATCACGACCAAAATGGCCGTGGTCAACAAGGACACCAGGGAAGTCAGCTTTCAGCAGGTGACGCTGGCCAAGGATGAGGGCCCGCGGCCGGATACCACGGCGGACGGGCTCGCCAAGATCAAGCCGGTGTTCGAGGGCAAGACCATCAGCGCCGGCAATGCGAGCCAGCTCTCGGACGGCGCCTCGGCCTGCGTGATCATGAGCGACAAGGTTGCCGCGCAGAAGGGCCTGAAGCCGCTCGGCATCTTCCGCGGCTTCGTCGCCGCCGGCGTCGAGCCGGACGAGATGGGCGTCGGCCCGGTTGCCGCGATCCCGCGGCTCCTCAAGCGGCACAACCTCAAGATCGACGACATCGATCTCTGGGAGCTCAACGAGGCCTATGCGGTGCAGGTGATCTATTGCCGCGACAAGCTCGGCATCGATCCGGACAAGCTGAACGTCAATGGCGGCTCGATCGCGATCGGCCATCCCTACGGCATGACCGGGGCGCGGCTCACCGGTCACCTCTTGATCGAGGGCCGGCGGCGCAAGGCGAAATACGGCGTGGTGACCATGTGCATCGGCGGCGGCATGGGCGCGGCGGGCCTGTTCGAAATCGTCCACTGAGCGGAAACGCGGGAGAGACTTGTGAAGACAGCAATCACTGAACTGTTCGGCATCCAGCATCCGATCATCCAGGGCGGCATGCATTTTGTCGGCTTCGCCGAGATGGCGGCCGCGGTGTCCAACGCCGGCGGCCTCGGCATCATCACTGGCCTGACCCAGAAGACGCCGGAGCTGCTGGCGAAGGAGATCGCGCGCTGCCGCGACATGACCGACAAGCCGATCGGCGTGAACCTGACCTTCCTGCCGAGCTTCACCGCGCCGCCCTATCCCGAATACATCGCGGCGATCCGCGAGGGCGGAGTCAAGGCGGTGGAAACCGCGGGCCGCAGCCCGGAGCAGTACATGCCGGCGCTGAAGGCGGCCGGCATCAAGGTGATCCACAAATGCACCTCGGTGCGGCATTCGCTGAAGGCCGAGAAGATCGGCTGCGACGCGGTCAGCGTCGACGGCTTCGAGTGCGGTGGCCATCCCGGCGAGGACGACATCCCGAACATGATCCTGCTGCCGCGCGCGGCGGACGAATTGAAGATCCCGTTCGTCGCCTCGGGCGGCATGGCGGACGCGCGCAGCCTTGTCGCGGCGCTGTCGATGGGCGCTGCCGGGATGAACATGGGCACGCGCTTCATCGCGACGAAGGAAGCGCCGGTTCATCCCAATGTGAAGCAGGCGCTGCTCGACGCCGACGAGCTCGACACCCGCCTCGTGATGCGCGCGCTACGCAACACCGAGCGGGTGCTGAAGAACAAGGGCGTCGATGAGCTGCTCGAGATCGAGCGCGAGAAGGGCGCCAGGCTGAAGATCGAGGATATCCACGAGCAAGTCGCCGGCGTCTATCCGAAGGTGATGATCGACGGCGAGATGGATGCCGGCGCCTGGAGCTGCGGCATGGTGGTCGGCCTGATCAATGACATCCCGACCGTCAAGGAGCTGATCGACCGCATCATGGCCGAAGCCGAAGCGATCATCCGGCAGCGGCTGACCGGCTTCCTCGACGGCAAGTTCGAAACCACGGCGGCCCGCGCGGTCGCCTGACGGGAGAGTGCCATGACCGAGCATGTCAAGGTTGAGATCGCCGCCGGCGTCATGACGCTGACCTTGCAGCGACCCGAGAAGAAGAACGCGCTGACCGGCGCCATGTATGACGCCATGTCGCAGGCGCTGAAGCAGGCCGAGACCGATCCGGCCGTCCGCGTCATCCTGTTCCAGGGCGACGGCGACAGCTTCACCGCGGGCAACGACCTCGCCGACTTCGCGAGCCAGGCACGCGGCGAAAGCGCAGTTGATAGCCCCGCGCATCGCTTCATCGAGACCATCAGCAAGGTCGGCAAGCCGCTGGTCGCCGCCGTGCAGGGCAATGCGGTCGGCGTCGGCACCACCATGCTGCTGCATTGCGATCTGGTCTATCTTGCCGAGAATGCGCGGCTGATCACGCCGTTCGTCAACCTCGCTCTGGTTCCGGAAGCGGCGTCGAGCTGGCTGCTCCCCTTGAGGATCGGACACGCGCGGGCCTATGCGATGTTCGCGCTCGGCGAGCCGATGGATGCGCAGGGTGCGCTGGCATCTGGTCTCGCCAACGCCGTGGTGCCGCAGGCCGATCTGCGCAAGAGGGCGCATGACGCGGCTGTCGCACTGACCAGGCGGCCGGCGGGGTCGCTCAGCATGACCAAGAAGCTGATGCGCGAGCAGCAGAAGATCGCGGCGCAGATCGCCGAGGAAGGCGTGCTGTTCAAGGAGCGGCTGACGACGCCCGAGGCGCGCGAAGCCTTTGCCGCCTTCGCCGAACGGCGTCAGCCTGATTTCACTAAGCTGTCGGCCTGACCGACAGCGGAACTTACGGACACATCGAGGGAGTGAAAGCATGCGCGTCACCGGCAGCCATCAATACCCGACCATGGAATCCGTGATCTACGGCAAGCCGGCGGCCGAAGCGCTGCGCGAGGAGGCCGAGCGGCTGGATGCCAGGCGCGTCTATCTGATCGCCAGCCGGACGTTGAACACCACGACCGACGAGATCGGGAAAATCCGTCAAGCCCTCGGCGACCGCCACGCCGCGACCTTCGACGGCGTGCCGCAGCACACGACGCGGGACGTGGTGACGCAGATCGCGCGGCAAGCCGGCGAGGCCAAGGCGGACCTCGTCGTCGCGATCGGCGGCGGCTCGGTGGTCGATGCGGCGAAGATCGTGCTGATGTGCATGGAGCACGAGATCTTCGAGCCTGATGGCCTCGACGGCTTCGAGACCACGCCGGACCGCCGCTTCGGGCCGTTCCGCACGCCGAAAGTGCGCATGATCGCGATCCCCAGCACGCTCTCCGGCGGCGAATACAATTCCGGCGCGCTGGTCACCGATACCAGCCGCAAGCTGAAGCAGATCTTCAACCACCCGATGATGATGCCGCGCAGCATCATCCTCGATCCCGCGATCACGAAATATACACCGGAGAAGCTCTGGCTCGGTTCCGGGACGCGGGCGATGGATCACGGCATCGAGGCGATCTGCTCCAGCCGCCCCAACGTGCTGGTCGATGCGGTGTGCCAGCAGGGGCTGCGCTATCTGCACGACGGTCTGCTGCGCACCAAGGCCCACCCCGACGACGCGGCGGCGCGGCTGAGCTGCCAGCTCGGCTCCTGGCTGTCGGCGTTCGGATTGCAGTCGCGGGTGCCGATGGGCGCCAGTCATGCCATCGGCCATGTGCTCGGCGGCACCTGCGATGTGCCGCATTATTTCTGCACGGCGGTGATGATGCCGAGCGTGCTGCGCTACAACCGCCCGGCGACGGAGGCAGCCCAGCAATCGATCGCCGCCGCGCTCGGCGCGCCGGGGCGCGACGCCGGCGAGGCGTTTGCGGCGTTCATCGCGGAGCTCGGCCTGCCGCGCCGGCTTGCCGATGTCGGCGTCGGCGAGGATCGGTTTGAGCTGATCGGCCGGAACGCCATGCTGTCGATCTTCACGCGGGCCAACCCGCAGCCGATCCGCGAGCCCGCCGACGTCGTCAAGATCCTGAAGCTGGCCGCCTGAGGCATCAGCACCGGAGCAGCCGCCATGGCCGCCTTGCGCATCTTCTCCTATCTGCCGAACCCACGGGTCTGGAAGGCGACCATCGCGGCGCGGTTCTGCGGCGTCGACGTCGAGGTCAGGGGCGCGTCCGGCAAGGAGTTGCGGGACTGGTTGTGGGACTATGATGCCCGCCCGCTGGCGGAGCATGAGCGCGCCTCGCTGTCGTCGCTGGCACGGACCGGGCGGGTCGGACTGACCGGGGCGCAACTGTTCAAGACCGATGCGTTCATGGCGGCGCAGCCGTTCGGTAATGTGCCGGCCGCGTTCGGCGCCGACGGCAAGGTCGGAATCTTCGAATCGAACAGCATCATGCGCACGGTGGCGCGGCTCGGCGAGGCGAAGTTCCCGCTCTACGGGCGCGACGCCTTTGAGGCGTCGCGGATCGACAGTTTTCTCGATGTAAGCCTGGTGTTCGCGCGGGACTCGCAAATCTATCTGCTGGCGCTCTCGGGCGGCACCGTCGATGCGGCCATTCATGCGCGAGCCAAGGATGCGTTCGCGATCTATGCGTCCGGCATCGAGCAGGCGCTGTCGCCGCGGCGGGAGGCGCTGGTCGGGAACGGTATCTCGATTGCCGACATCTGCTTTGCCGCCGAACTCGCGCTGTTCATGAATGAACATGCGCGGACCGAGCAGCTGAAAAAGCAAGGATTGGCGAAAATCCTGCATTCGGGCGTGCAGGATGAGTATCCGCTGATGTTCGCGCACTTTGGCCGCCTGATCGCGCATGAGCATGTCGGGCCGGACCTCAAGCCTTACGTCGAGAAGCTGCTGTCGAAGGCGGCCGCCTGACCATGAAGGCCATGAGCCGCAACGCGGAGGGTTGATCGCATGACCGCACCTGTCTCTCTGATATCCGGCGTTGGGCCCGGCACCGGTTCGGCGCTCGCCAGGAGATTCACTGAGGGCGGCTATCGCGTCGCGCTTCTCGCCAGGAACGAGGCGCGCCTCGCCGCGCTCGAAAAGCAGCTGCCGGGCGCAAAGGCCTATCGGTGCGACGTGTCCGATCCCGCGCAGGTCGAGGCGGTGGCCTCCGCCGTGGAGCGCGATCTCGGCAATCCCGCCGTGGTCATTCATAACGCCGTCGGCGGGGCGTTCGGCACCTTCCGCGAGATCGATCCAGAGATTCTCAATCGCAACTTCCAGGTCAACACGATGGGATTGCTGTACCTGGCACGGCGATTTGCCCCGGCGATGATCGCTGCCGGCAAGGGCGCCATCGTCGCGACCGGCAATACGTCGGCGTTGCGCGGCAAGGCCGGCTTCGCGGGGTTCGCGCCGACCAAGGCGGCACAGCGGATTCTCGCCGAGGCGATGGCCCGCGATCTGGGGCCGCAAGGTGTTCACGTCGCCTATCTCGTGATCGATGCCGTGATCGATCTGGAGTGGACGCGCAAGCGCTGGCCGGATCGGCCGGACGACTTCTTCATCAAGCCGAAAGCGATCGCCGACGAGGTCTGGCACGTCGCCCATCAGGATCGCAGCGCGTGGTCGTTCAATGTCGAGATCAGGCCGTTCGGCGAAGCCTGGTAGCGCCGCGCGCCGATCGCAAGAGTTGGTCAATTCATAAAAGCTCAGGAGGAATTTCATGTTGTTGAAGACGCTTGCCGTGTCCGTTGCGATGCTCGCGGCGCTTGCCGCGGCTCCAGTCCGCGCCGAAACGCCGGGGGTATCGGAATCAGAGATCAAGGTCGGGGCGACGTTCCCGTTCAGCGGCCCGGCGTCTCCGCTCAGCAACACCGGCAAGGGCCTGATCGCCTACGTCCATTCCGTCAATGACCGCGGCGGCATCAACGGCCGCAAGATCAACCTCATCACCTATGACGATGCCTATACGCCGCCCAAGGCCGTGGAGCAGACCCGCAAGCTGATCGAGAGCGACGAGGTGGCGTTCCTGTTCAGCCCGCTCGGCACGCCCGGCATCGGCGCGACCATCAAATACGTCACCGCGAAGAAGGTGCCGCATCTGTTCGTCGTCAGCGGCGCGACCAAGTTTACGAATTTCGCGGAATTTCCGCTGACCACCACGGGACTGCCGAGCTACAACACCGAAGGCAAGATCTACGCAAAATACATTACGCAGACGGCGCCCGATGCGAAGATCGCGATCCTCTACCAGAACGACGATCTCGGCCGCGATTTCGTCGCCGCGTTCAAGGAGGTGTTGAAGGCCGATTTCGACAAGAAGGTGGTGACGTCTCCCTATGAGGTCACCGAGCCGACCATCGAATCCCGCGTGGTGACGTTGAAGGCGTCGGGTGCGCAGGCGTTCCTGATCGCCGGCACACCGAAATTCGTGGCCCAGGCGATCAAGAAGGCGAACGAGATCGGCTGGTCGCCGCTGACCATCGTCAACTATGTGTCGAGCTCGGTCTCCGCGACCATCGTGCCGGCGGGCGCGGACAAGGCGGTCGGCGTTGTCGTGGCGACCATCACCAAGGATCCGAACGACAAGAAGTGGGCCGACGATCCCGGCATGAAGTGGTATCGCGCCCATTTCGAGAAATATCTCCCAGGCGCCGATATCGGCGACAACAACTATCTGTTCGGCACCCAGCAGGGCCAGATCCTGGAGCAGGTGCTGAAGCAGTGCGGTGACGACCTGTCGCGCGAGAACATCGTGAAGCAGGCGCGCAACATCAGAGGGCTCGTGCTGCCGACGCTGATGCCGGGCATCGCCATCAACACAGGCCCCGACAACAGCATGGCCTATACGCAGCTTCAGCTGCAACGCTGGACCGGAAGCTCATGGGAGCAGTTCGGCGGCGTGCTGAGTGCCGACCTGAACTGAACCGGGTCGACCGAGGCTAGTGGAGCCGTCGCGCGATCGGCTTCGCCAGCGTGCCTTGCCACTCCCGCTGGGCTGGTCGGTCGCTTGACCGCAGGCTGTTCAGCAAGGCGGTGGTCTTCGGCTGGACCCGCGAGCCGTCGATCACCTCGAGCCGGCCGCAGCGGTTGAGCGTGTGCAGCTTGCGTCCGGTCCACAGCGGCCCGGGTTTGAGCAGATGGCGCACGGCCTGCCGGTAGGTCGTCGGCGACAGTTCGAGCACTTCCGCAAGTCCGAGCGCCGCGCCGTATCCGTTGGTGCAGTCCTGCACCGGCCGCCACAGCTTGCCGTTGATGGTCACGAAATTGCCGGCGGGTCGGGTCGTCGCGCGATCCATCAGGATCGGATTGCTTGCATGCGGCCGCCAGGGGCCGAACAATTGCTCGGCGTAATAGATCGCCAGCGTGTCGGAATATCCGCCGGTGCCGTCGCGCCAGGCTCCGAACATGTAGTAGAGGCCGTCATGCTGCGTGATGGTCGCGTCGGCGAGTTCGAGCCCGGACAGCAGCGTGCCCTGCCGTTCCCACTTGTCGGGAAAGCGAACGCATTTGTAGATTGGGACATCGCGATGCGCGGTGCTTTCCGGGATCATCCACAGCTCGCCATTGTTCTCGATCAGGAACGGGTAGGACAGGTGCCACGGCTCTTCGAGCACCGGCAGCACCGTGCCGACCGGACCGTTGCCGTCGAATTCGATCGCGGAGATGATGCCCTTGCCGGTTCGGTGGTCGAGGTCCTCGAAGAACACGAACGTCCTGCCCTGCCATTTCACCGGGACGGGATCGGCATAGAAGTGATTGCCGGGATCGCCGAGCACGTTCCAGGCAGGTCCCGACAGGTCACCGGTCCGCCAGATATCCGCGTCGTCGGCGTAGCGCCAGCCGACATGCCAATGCGGCGCGTAGCAGCAAAGACGATAGATCTCCTTCGCGATCGAGGTCGCGACGCCGCGCAGGACAAAGGGCGCGGGATTTCCCGGCGCGCTGCCGGTCGCCGGCACAGCGAGTTGCGGCACCAGCCGCGGAGCCGCCGACAGGATCGGCGGCAGCATGGACAGGGTGCGCGCCATCACCGTTTCGAGCCCGCCGCTCAGGCCGGTGGCGATTTCCGCCGAGGGATGGCCGCGGTCCATGACCGTGCCGTCGAGCTCGTTGACGATTTCAATCACCGGCAGGTCGCCGGCGAGAATGGCGGCCAGTGCGGCGGCTTCGCCCGCCTGTCCGTTGAAGTGTGGACGGAGGTAGAGCCTGGCGGAGCAGTTCGGGTCCCGCTCGGCAGTGGTGAAGTCGACCACCACATCGGGGTTGCCCATGCGCGGCCGTTCCGCAATCGTCTTCAGCCTGTCGACATCACCCGCCTTGCCCTTGCGCAGCACGATGCGTTCGAGCTCGAACAGCATGTCGAGGCCGGCGGGCCTCGGCCCCGGCGTCGTCGTCCAGGCGATCTGAACGGGAATATCCTGATCGCTGACGCGCAGCGTCTCGCGACGCATCCAGAGTCGCGCCTGCGCGCGATCGCAGCGAAACTCGATAATCATGTCCAGCCCAATTTCCTAGTGCGCGTCCACTCCCACGGCATTGCCGAGAATGCGGACGTATTCCTCTATCATGGCATCCAACGAATAACGCGACTTCAGGCCCACGGCACTTTGCCGCAGCTGATCGCTCAACAAACGATCGGTCAGGACTTTCGACACGGCGGCCGAAAACTCCGCCTCGTTAGCCGCGTCAACGAAGACCGCCGCGGGCTGTCCCTGGTAGGACAGCACCTCGCGTAGCACGGGAAGATCGTTGACGATGCAGGGAATGCCGGCGCTCGCGGCTTCAACAGCGGCAAGGCCGAAGGTTTCGGCCTGCGTCGGAAATACAAAGACGTCGAGGCACGCCAGGAATTCGGCCATCTGGCGCGGTGGGATCTCGCCGATGAAGTGCAGTCGATCCGCGACTTTCAGCTCGCTCGCCAGGGCTCGCAGCCGTTCCTCATCCGCGCCTTGTCCGGCGAGGGCAAGATGCCAGGATTGGTCGGCGGCCAGCAGGCGAATTGCCGCATCGAGCCGCTTGTGCGGATGCAGCCTTGCCGCGCAGCCAAGCAGCGTGCGATCCGGCGGCAGCCTGAACTGCTGCCGCGCGATGTTCTTCGGCAGGCTGTGCGACTTGTCGTCGAAGCCGTGCGGGACGTGCGTCATGCGCGCGCGATAGGTCGCGGGGTAGCGGGCGTATTCACGCTCCATGTCGCGCGAGTTCAGCGTGATGCACTGGAAGAAGCCGGTCGAGCCCATGAAGATGTCGGCGGCGCGCACCGGCATGCTCATCGACATCGCCGAGGACACCTGATTGGCGATCACCGGAGCGCGGCAGACGAGCCGCGACACGCCTCCGCCGATCACATTGCCGAAGTGCTGGAAGGTCAGCACGACATCGGGCCTGATGGTCCTGAGATGACCGGCGAGCGTCCACAGCATCCGCAGCAGGGCCAGGGGATTTCCCGGGCGGGTCTGCGCGCAATAGAAAGTATTGGGCGGCTCGTCGAAGGAATCCGATTTGCGGAAGAAGAACAGGTTGGCGACGTCATAGCCGCGCGCGGAGAGGCCCGCGCCGAGCAGCCGCGATATCTCCTGCGCGCCGGCGTTCTCGGCCTGGGTCTGTACCAGGACGACACGCAGCTTTGGCTTGCTCTCGTTCGGTCGATCGCGTGATGCGGTCGATGCCTCGCGCAATTCTGTGCTTGGCCTGTAATGAAGCACGGCTTCCTCACCCGTCGAAGGAGTGAAATCGTCTCCCTCGCTATTGCGCGCGTACTTATCACGCGAAGCGCGCTCGTAGATCGAGTAGCGCGTGTTGAGGTTACTGCTCATTTAGTGCGATCAGACATTGCCAGCAATCGAGAGCCATTGTTTCACACATAGGGTACAGCTGGCTCGTTAACTAATTGGTTACGTCCGCATGAGGAGGGGGTAACCGTGGATTAACCATAGATATTTACGTTGGAGCAGTACTGTCAGTTGAATTCGAGTAACCGCCCCATGAAGTTCGGTAGCCGCGTAGGCCCGAGACGTTCCGAAGCCACGGAACCCGCCGCGTCGTGGGAAGCTGCCGGCGTGCCGACCAGCCGATCCTCTGCGGAAACCACCCAGGGCGTGCTTAGCATTCCCGGCGTGGTGGCTTTTTTCCGCGAGAACGGTCAACGCATTCTGATGCTCGCCGCGGTGATCTTCGCGGTCGGCGTCATTCTGCTGATGTTGATTCCGGCGCGCTATGCCGCGACCGCGCTCGTCGTGGTCGACCCGCGCGAGCAGCGCGTCACCACGGACCAGGACGTCCTGCCGGGCATCGGTCAAGATGCCGCAGCACTGCAGAGCTATGTCGAGATCGCCAAATCCGACGGATTTCTCGGGCCGCTGATCGAGCAACTCAAGGTCGCCGAAGACAGCGACATCTCCGGCGGCAGAACCGACCCGACGCGCCTGCTCGACCGGTTTCGCAACCGGCTCGACATCTCCCGGCGCGGATTGACCTATGTCATCGCCATCAAGTTCACGTCCAACAACCCGCAGCGCGCGGCGTATTACGCCAATGCGGTGGCTGAGGCGTTCGTCGCCAGCCAGCGCGGCACGCGCAGCGTGGCGACCGACGAAGCCGCCGACTGGCTGAAGAGCCGGCTCAAGACGTTGAACGACCGCTTGCGGTCTTCGGAAGATGCCGTTGCGAAGTTCAAGCTCGAGCACCGGATCGTCAACGCCGGCAAGGAATCGACGACGCAGCAATTGCGCGTCACCGATCTGACCCAGCAGGTCGCCGCCGCGCGCGCCCGCACCGAGGAGGCCAAGGTCCGCTATGAGCAGCTGCAGCGCGACCTGAAGGCCAATGTCGACGGGCCCGTCAAGCAGGACCTGCTGAGCGCGCTGCGCGCCCAGCGCTCGGCGCTCAACGATCAAATCGCACAGAAGCGCGGGGTGCTGGGCGATCGTCATCCGGACCTCGTGATGGCCCTCAGCCAGCTCAGCGATCTCAACCGCCAGATCGAGATCGAGCGGAAGAAGAACATCGAGACCGCGAAGTCGGAATATGAGGCGCAGCGCGATCAGCAGAAGGCGCTCGAGGATCAGCAGAAGGCGGTCGAACAGCAAATCCTGGTCGATGGTCAGGCTCTCGTCAAGCTGCAGGAATTGCAACGCGATGCAGATGCCAACAAGAATATCTACGAGCAGTTCCTCTCGCGCTACAAGACCACCGACGAGCAACGGCTGCTGCAGAGCTCGCAGACCAAGGTCGCATCGCCCGCGACGCCGCCGGTGCGCTCGACGCTGCCGCCGCTTCCGCTGTTGCTGGTCGCGCTCGCGATCGTCTCGCTGCTGACGTCGACGGCGATCGTCGCCGTTCCCGGTCTGAATCTGAAGCAGCTCCCGATCAAGGCCATTCCGCCGCTGCGTCGGGCCGAGGCGCCTGCACTTGCGCCGGACGCGCCGCAGTCTGCGCTGCCGCCGGGATTGCCGGTGCTGGCCCGCATTCCCAGTATCGCGTCGCCCGACGCCGTCAGGAGCGTCTGGCAGACCCCGATCTCGTCGACGGCCGAGCCTGATCTCAGTCCGCATCTTCAGCTGCTGATCGAGAACATCGAGCAGCTTCCGGGAGACCATGGCAAGGTGGCGCTGCTGCTGTCGGTCGAGGCCGGTGCGGGCGGCAGTACCGTTGCACGGTCGCTGAACCGATCCGCGGTCAAGAACGGAATGCTCAGCGTCCTGATCGAGATGGAATCCAGGCGCGCCGAGGCCGCGCCGCCGCAAGGATCGGGGATCATCAAGGCCGATCTGCCGTCCGTCGTCGAGTTGCTGGGCGCCAGCAGCAAGGCGCCGCCCTATCCGCCGGACGATATTCGCGCCGATTTCGGCCTGATCATCGCCGACGCATCGTCGCTTGCGCTGCAGCCGGCCGCGGTGGCGCTGGCTGCCCATGCCGACCTCGTGATCCTCGTGGTTCGCGAAGGGGCCGCCAACTCGGCCGCGATCGGCAAGGCGCGGGCCGATCTATCCGGGTATGGTTTGGTCCCGACCGTGCTGGTCGTCAATCGCGTGGCGGTCAATGCCGCCGTTCGCGATCCTGAGGGAGAGGCGCTGGGCCTGGCGAGCTGAAGGCGGTTCAGCTGACGTCTAGTCGTTGCTGTCCGCAACGCGGACCGCGTAGGCGTCACCTTTCGACGGCCACAGATGCGACAGCACCAGAATGGATGGGTCGACGCTGGTCCGCAGCCGGCACAGCACGTTGAGCGCGATGGTGGCGACGACCAGCGAAACCGTCGCCGAGATCGCGGCGCCGAGCACGCCGAGCCACGGGATCAGCACGACAAATCCCAGCAGCCGTAGCGCCACATTGGCCGCGACGACGGGAACATAATCACGCTCATGGCCTGTCAGCTGCAGAACAGCGGCAGAGGGTCCGCCTGCCGCCTGGAAGGCCGTTCCGATCGCGAGTACGATCAGCACCCACTGCTGCGCCGCGAAGTGCGGCCCGAACAGGCCGAGCAGATAGGGGGCGCCCACCCAGACAATGACGAGCCCGCTGAGCACGCAGAGCGCGGTCACCTCGGCCATCAGCTTCAACGTATGTTCGAGCTCGCCGTGGTTCTTGCTGAAATACAGCGAGGGCAGCCGACGCGCCCCGAACGTGTAGAGCGCAGCCGACAGCATCGCGAAGATGTTCGCCAGCCGCGAGGCGGCGAAATAGACGCCGGCGGTGGCCGGATCCAGCATCCAGTAGACCAGGATGACGTCGAAATACTGGTTTGCCGCTTCGAGAATGGAGGCGAGCCAGAACCGGAATGCGCTCTTGTTCCAGCGCGAGGCCTCGAAGCGCGCCGTGACCGACCGCAGGTTCGGCAGCGCCCGCATGATCGATACGATCTGCACGACGAGCCCGAGCGCCATCGCGGCCGACATCGCGCTGAACAGCTCGGCGGGGGTGAGCTGCCGGTGGCCGAACAGCACCGCGATCAGGAACAGGACGACGGCGACGCGCCAGAAGAACTCCCGATTGCCTTCGCCCATCAGGATGCTGACCAGCGATCGCGCGATCTGGCTGCCGAGCATCAGCCCTGCATTGATCGCGGTGAACGCCGAGACCGACAGGATCAACAGCCACCACTCGCCGCGAATGCTTGCCACCGCGGAGATCGCGGCGATCGAAATCAGCATCCCGATCGCGGAGTTCTTCAGGCTCGACAGCAGCACACCCTTGGTGAACTCGGCCTGGCCGCGCACCTCATACTCATTGAGAAATCGAACCAGGAGCAGCTCCTGGCCGACCAGGCCCACGACCGAGGCGATCTGGGCGACGGAGAGCAGGGTTGCGAAGTTTCCAAACGCGTCCGGCGTCATCGCCCGCGCGGCGAGCGAGAACAACGCGAATGCGAGCCCGCCGCTACCAACCTTGAGCAGGATGGTCCCGGCAACGCCGCGCGTAACGTCGCGCCGTAACAGTTGGAGCACGGAGGCAATCACCAGAGACGTCTCAATATCCAGTCGGGCTGTTGACCGCAGCAATCGGTGAAGCCTGGAGTGTTAATGTTCTCTTGCTAAGATTCCGTTCCTTTCGAACGGCTGCCGGGCCCAACGCAGTTGTGAACAGGGCCAGGTCGCGTTGCTCCATTCTGGAACGGCGCCGTCTGCCCTGTCTCCAAACGGCGCAGGTTGGATTTGCCTCCAGCGTCCAGTCCAGTGGTGCGGACCTTACCGGAAGAGACCGCGCTTGCGCGTCAACGCCATTTGTCGCTGCACGATGGCCTGGCAATTGCCTCGCCATCCCGCTGCGGAGCCTGCAAAGATTCAGTTTCATGGCCGACCGTCGTGCAAGCCATGTGCCGAGAGACCGCAGATCGTGGTCCGGACGTTGTCATTAACCTCGATTCTGGAACTCGCCGTGTTCGATCGGCAAGGCGGCACCGCAGGCAAGGAAATTGCAGTCCTGCGGCCAACCAGAGCTTTTCCCGTTCCGATGGAATCGGAACGGGGCTCTAGATTCTTGTTTTGACGCGTTTTCTTCACGCGAACCGGTATCCACTTCGCTCGAAAACGCTCTAGCCGTCGGAGCGGACGAACATGATTGCCGAGAAAAGTGCGACCAAGCCAATCGTGGCCTGCGAGACCGAGGTCATCGAAGCGGACGTCGCAATTGTCGGAGCCGGTCTGGCAGGCTCGCTCGCAAGGGCTGTGCTCGCCCGAGCCGGATACCGCGTCGTCCTGATCGACAAGCGATCGATCCCGCCGGACGAATTCCGGGTTGAAAAAATCGCCGGACGGCAGATCGATATCCTGCGCCGCCTCGGCTTCATCGACGACGTCGAGGCCATTGCCGCGCCCTATGACCGGGTGCTCAACATCAGGAGCGGCAAGCTGGTCGATATCGGCGTCGGCCGGTCCTACGGGATTTCCTATGCCAACCTAGTCAACATGGCACGCGGCCTGACGCCCGATGCGTCGAGCTTGCTGCTCGACCAGGTGACCAATGTCAGCTGCAGCGAGGAACGTCAGCAGTTGACGTTGGCCTCCGGAAAGCGCGTCGTCTCGCGTCTGGTCGTTCTGGCGACCGGCATGGCGAACGTGCTCGGCCACAGTCTCGGAATGCGCCGGCAGATGCTTGCTGCGCGCCACTCTGTCTCGTTCGGCTTCACGATTGCACGGCCGGACAACGCGCCATTCGATTTCGATGCGCTGACCTGCTATGGCGAGCAGGCGGCTGACGGCGTCGACTATCTCAGCCTGTTTCCGATGTCGGGCGGCATGCGGGCGAACCTGTTCATGTTCCGCGATCCGACCGATCCGATCATGCGTGAGCTGCGCCGCGACACCAGACGAACGCTGCTTCGCCTGATGCCGGGATTGCAGCCCTATCTCGGCGATTTCGAGGTGGTCGGCCAGGTGCAGAACTGGGTCATGGATCTGACCGTGACCGAGGGCCATCTGCAGCCCGGCGTCGTGTTGATCGGCGATGCGTTTCAGACCAATTGTCCCGCAGCCGGAACCGGCGTTGGCCGACTGCTGGTGGACGTCGAACGTCTTTGCACGGACTATGTGCCGCGCTGGCTGAAGACCGCCGGTATGGGCACGGACAAGATTGCGCAGTTCTATTCCGATCAGGACAAGCTCGCCGCGGATCAGCACTCGCTGCACCTGGCGGGCTTCCGCCAGGCCTTGACGTTGAACACCGGTGTGCGCTGGAACTTGCGGCGGAAGCTGCACTTCCTGCGCCGCACGATCACACACCGGGTGGACCGGATTCATCCGGGATGGGTGATGCGCGTCCGCGGCGCGCTCCGCTGATCGGGTTGCCAGCGCCGGGCGGCGCTAGCGCGTGCCGGTCGAGGTGCGGACCGGCCTGAAATCGGTCACACGCTTGGCGGCCTGCTTGATCCAGGGCGCCTGCTTCAAGGCAAACAGCGCGAGCGAGCCGGCCGCGCTCCCGGCCTGCGTCACGGCCGACATCGGCGTCGGCTGACCGCCGAAGTACGTCTTGTAGGGTTCGTCACCGATGGTGAAGTCCAGCACCCGACCGCCGCGCTCGATGCAATCCTTGGCGACGCTCTCGAATGTCAGCGCGCCGATCGATTGGCTCTTGTACCCCTCGACATCGAACGCCGTCATGACGACAAGGAGGCTGTCACGGTGAACCAGCCCAAGGGCTGCCGCGATGACTTTGCCGTCCATCTTCATGGCGTAGAGCCGGGTAAACGAGCCCATGCCGCGAAGCGCCACGCTCGAGTAGAAATCGAAATACTCCGGTCGCTGCAACAGGTCGCCATCACCCTGTTCGTGAAACCGCGGACCGCGAAACTTTCTCATCGTCTCCATGGCTTCGCCGACGGAAGCGCTATCGGCGCAGCATGAGAAGGTGAGCGTGCCCTTCTTGTGGATCTGGCGCCATTTCTTTGCCAGCTCCTTCTGGTACGACTTTCCCATTGCGTTGATCTGCCACTGCTCGAACGGCGCAACCAGGACCGTCGCGTAGGCATTGGTATCCATCAGGCTGCGATGGGGCGCTCCGAGCAGATTCTCGATCGGCATCCTCGCATCGAGCAGCTTGGGTATGCGCAGCAGGTCGAACGGCCGCAGCACCTGTCGAAGCCTTTCGCAGGCACGCTGGTCTTGCAGCAGGTCGGTGAAGGTCGCGATGCTGCACACCGGCGACAAATAGTCGGACACGCGGAGATCGGCGAATTCGATGGTGCGCATCGGGCCGCGCCGCACGCGCAGCATCGGCAGCACGGCCGCAAGCGACCTGTTCGCACGATGGCGGACGGCGACGACCAGCGGCTTGGCCGACGCAGCGGGAGCGAGCTTGCGATAAAGGCTGTCCAGCCATAGCGGATGCTGGAAGGCGGTCGCGTCCGAGCCTTCAAATAACTTCACGTACTCTTCAGACAGGAAGTCGAATGCGTCGTCGATGCAGACATCGAACGCGTCATCATTCTTGTTCATGTGAGACCAAACAAAACGACAGTTTCAAAGCGCCGATTGAATCCGGCACGCCGCCCTTATAGCAAAGGTCGATCGGCTCGGGCAGCGGCAGAACACGATTTGTATTAATGTAATGCCTCGACCTTTGCACATTGTTGCCGGGGCGAGCCATTGCCTTCATCGCATCGACTGCGATCGGCTGTCATCTCAGTTGGCCGCGTCCGGGGATCAGCATCGTTAACAATCCCTTAAGGATGCGTTCAATCGCGCCGTGGTGAGATATCGCACCCGGTCTGGACCGGATATTGCAGTTAAGGGCTCGCAAGTCCTGGAGTCCCGCCGAAATGCTGAGTCACAGCCAAAAAACCCGCGCTTCCTACGCAATTTCGTTCCCGCAGGCCGACCGCAAGCCGCCTCGGCGTCTCAATTCGGACATCGCTGCTCCGCCTGTCCGGATTTGCGACACGTCGCGGGCCGAGCAGATGTCCCCGGCGTCGGCGCAGATCGGATCATTGCCACACGGTGCGCCGGAGCGGCGTATCAATCCTGTCGGCAGGGCTGCGACTGCCGGTGTTCCCCGGGCGACCATCGGTGGACTGCGGCTCGCCGTGCTCGATCGCGAGCAGACCGCCGAGTTCATGGTCGAGGCGGTGCATCCGAACCGGCGTGTCAATCGTCCGCTGTATCTGACCTCCGCCAACGGCGAGGTGCTGTCGCGCTGCTCGACCGAGCCGATGACGGATCGGCTGTTCCGTACCGCCGACCTGATCAACGCCGACGGGCAACCGCTGGTCATGGTGTCCAAGCTTCGGTCGCCGAATCCGCTTCCCGAGCGCGTCGCGACCACGGACCTGTTTCACGACGTCGCGCGCAAGGCGGAAGAACTCGGGCTGACTTTCTATCTGTTCGGCGCCAACGAGGCCGAGAACAAGGCTGCCATCGCCAATGTCCGCCGGGCCTATCCGGCGCTCAAGATCGTCGGCCATTCGCACGGCTATCTGCGCGGCGACGCGCTGCGGGCCAAGGTCGACGAGATCAACGCCCTGGCGCCGGATTTTCTCTGGGTCGCGCTCGGCGTGCCCTATGAGCAGGCTTTCGTCGACGAATTCATGCCTCGACTCGGCAATGTCGGCGTCATCAAGACCTCGGGCGGGCTGTTCAACTTCCTGTCCGGCTCGCGGCCGCGTGCGCCGAGATGGATGCAGATCGTCGGCCTCGAATGGGCCTGGCGCCTGTGGCTCGAGCCGCGGCGGCTGTTCTGGCGTTACCTGACGACCAACCCGCACGCGCTCTATCTGCTGTTCAACCGGACCCGATCTTCGTCAACGAAAGACTGACGCCTCTCACGAGTGCAATGTGCTGCTCCGATCCACCGGAGCAGCAAGCTCATTCTATGAGCGGAGTACAACCGAATGGACGGACGTGCGATCGACAGTTCGGTCTGGCAGGCACCCGGCGTCGGGGCGGAAAATTTCGCCAGGACCGTCATCGGTTGGTCGATCACCATCAATGTGATCATGTCGATGGGGACCTTCCACGCCGCGCTGCTTCCGACCGAGTTGACTCTGGTACAGCAAGCCGTCGCCCTGTTGATGTGGGGCGTCCTGATTTACGCAAGCCTGTTCATCCGTCCCTGTCTGCGGCTGGCCCTCAATCTCGACGCGCTCGTGATCGTCGCGTTCTATGCGTTCGCCACTGTTTCCGTGCTGTGGACCAACCTCGGCGTGGCGGCCCTGATGAAGGCCGCGGCGCTCGCAATCACGACGCTTGGCGCGTTCTGCATGATCACTCGCGTCGATATCGACGACATCGTGACATCGGCCACCCGCGGCCTATTGGTGCTGATCGCGGCCTCTGCGCTCTGTGCGGTGATCCTGCCGGACATCGGAATCGATCAGACCTGGATGCACAAGGGGCAGTGGCAGGGGGTCTTCGAGTCGAAGCAAACCCTCGGCTTCGCCGGGGCCTATCTCATGTTCTTCGCCTGCTATCGAAAGATAGCGGGACAAGGATGGCTACCGTTCCTCGTGACGTTCGTGCTGGCCTCCACCTGCGTCATGCTCTCGGAGTCGCGCGGCGCCGGCGCCCTGTCGCTGGTTGCCTGCGCGCTGCTGCTCACCTCCCTGTGGTCGGTCCGGTGCATGCAGGTCTACGCGATCCTGCCATGTGTCATGTGCGTCGCGGCAGCGCTATTGATCCTGTATTTCTACACGACCGGATACGATTCGATTCATGCCTTCGACACGACGATCGACTTCACCGAGCGAACCTTCATCTGGCAGTACGCCATCAGCCATTTCGATGACGCGCCGCTGTTCGGATTTGGCATCAACGGATTCTGGACCAATCCGGCGATCTACGACTATTTCAACCAGAACCACGGCTGGGTGCTCGACAATTATCACAACGGCTATATCGCCATTCTCGTCGAGACCGGATTCCTAGGCTATTTCCTGTTCACGGCGAGCGTGTTCCTGTTTTCCTACAAGGTGCTCTGCCTGATCGCAGGGCGGGCGATCGACCGTCTGCACTGCGCGTTGATCATCGGGTTCGTCTTCCTCAACTGCCAAACCAATTTCACCGAGACGGTCTTCCTTCGCTCGACGATGTTCACGTCGGTGCTGCTGATCGCCTTCTTCCTCGCCATTTGCCGGCCGGTGCCGTCATCGCGCGTAGAGCCGCGCGAGTTGGAGCAGCCATGACCGCGTTCCGATTGCTTCTGCAAAGAGCCTTCGTCATGCTGGCGGCGGCACTTGCTCTCCCGCTGATCGCGCCGGCGAACGCTGCGGGGCAGGGGGCATCGCCGGTCGCCGCGGCATTGGGGCGCGGCATCAATATTCTCGGCTATGACGGCATCTGGGAAGGCTACCGGAACGCGCCGTTCCGCCTGGAAAACCTCGCCGCGATTCGCAGGGCTGGCTTTTCCCATGTCCGGATCAACTTCTTCGGCTTCAGGCATATGGAGTCCGGCAACATCCTCGATGATGCCGTCCTGCGGCGCCTCGATGCCGTGATCGAGCAGGTGCTGGCAAACAGGCTGGTTCCGATCCTCGATGAGCACGACACCGATCTCTGCCAGCGCGACGTGGCGGAATGCGGCGTGAAGCTCAAGGCATTCTGGCGCCAGATCGCATCGCGCTATGCGGGGAAATACCCGGCGCTGGTGTTCGAGATACTGAACGAGCCCGGCGGCAACATGACCTCGGCCGAATGGAATGCGCTGCTCGGCGATTGCCTTGCCATCATCCGGGATACCAACCCGAAGCGCAATGTCGTGGTCGCGATCCTGAACATCGAGGAGCTGCCGATCGATCAGCTGGTGCTGCCGGCCGGCGACCGAAACCTCATCGTCACATTCCACTATTACCTGCCGCTGCAATTCACCCATCAGGGCGCGCCGTGGTCGCCGACCTTCTCGAAGATCGGTCCGTTGCGCTGGGGCTCTGCGGAAGACGAAGCCAGGGCCTCGGCCGATTTCGACAAGATCCGCTCCTGGTCCGAGAAGGAACAGCGCCCGATCTATCTTGGCGAGTTCGGTGTCTATGAACGTGCGCCCGCGGAGAGCCGCGCGACGTATCTGTCGTTCATGGCGCGACACGCGGAACGCAATGGCTGGGCGTGGGCGTACTGGCAGTTCGACCACGATTTTGCGGCATTCGACGGCGCCCGGCAACGCTGGAAGGCGGACATCCTCCGCGCGATCATCCCTCCGGGCCGCTAAGCCGTTCGATTGGACGCAGCGTTCGATTCAGGATTGGCCGGCGGCCTTGACGACGCGATTGTCCCGCGCAACGAGCACGCCACCCTTGTAGACTGAACGCCCGGACGGCCGCGCCACCACGGCCTCCTGGATATGCACGGCGTTCAAGGTTACGAAATCGGCCTTGGCGCCCACATGCAGGCCGTAGTCCTCGAGCCTGAGCGCCTTGGCGCCGGCCACGGTGATCATGTCGAACGCGATCGCGAGCTCCTCATCGGTGTAGAAGCCCGAGCGGTATCCGATCATCATGGCACGGCCCAGCATGTCGCCGTCGCCATAGGGCCACCAGGAGTCGCGGATGTTGTCGTTGCCGCTGAACACCGTGACGCCGGCTTTCCGCAACAGCGCGACCGGCGGGAACGGCCGGCTGCCCGGGGCATTCGTCATGATCGCCACGCCCGAACGCGCCAGACTGTCGGCGGTCTTCTTCAGCGCATCGGCAGGAATGTCGCCGAGCCCGTAAGCGTGGCTGACGGTGACGCGGCCCGCCATGCCGAGCGCGCGCGTTCGCGCCGCGATCTGCTCGACCTCGAAGGCACCGAGCATGCCGCCGTCATGAAGATGGATATCGACATCGACGCCGTGCTTTTGCGCAACGCCGAACACGACGTCGAGATGGCCCTCGACATCCCGGTCGAAGCTTGCGGGATCGAGCCCGCCGACGGCGTTGGCGCCGAGCTTGACGGCCTCGTCGAGCAGTTGCGGCGTGCGGGGGCTGGTGAGGATCCCGTTCTGCGGGAACGCCACGAGCTGGATATCGATCAAGTCGCTGTATTCCTCGCGAACCCCGAGGATGGTCTCCAGCGACTTCAGTCCCACTGAGCCGTCGACCATGACGTGGCTGCGCATCTGCGTCGTGCCATGGCCGATGCAGAGGTCGAGCTGGTTCCGCGCGCGCACGTCCATCGGCGCGGCGGCGGCAAGGTTCTTGGCCTGAAACGCCACCCGCTCATGGACGTCGAATCCGTCGGTGCAGGGACGGTGTGGCCGCCAGGTATCGCCGTAAAAACTGGTGTCGAGATGGATGTGGCCTTCGACGAAGCCGGGCACGACCAGCGCATTGCCGAGATCGACGATCTCGACCCCGCTGGGGCGTTCGCCCTTCGCCTCAATCGCAACGATGCGGCCGCCACGAACCAGCATATCGCGGCTGGCGCCGTCACCGAACCTGGCATTGATGAAGAGTTTGTCGGCTGGCATCGGATCTGTTCCTCTTGTCGCTTGCGTCGCATGCAGATCGCGCGGCTCTCCATGCCTTGCCTAACATGGTCGGAGGAATAATACTCCGCTCGCATAAGCAGACAAGGAACCGAGAGCGTTGCCGGAGATTGCAAGCGGGGAACAGTTCGATGTCAAGCGCGCAGCCCTTGCCGCGACCATCGGCAACATGCTGGAGTTCTACGACTTCATCACGTACAGCTTCTTTGCGACCGAGATCGGCCGCACCTTCTTTCCCGCGCACAGCGAATACGGCAGCCTCATGCTGTCGCTTGCGACCTTCGGCGCCGGTTTCCTGACGCGGCCGATCGGCGGCATCGTGCTCGGCGTCTTCTCCGACCGGGTCGGACGGCGGCCGGCGATGCTGCTGAGTTTCGCGCTGATGGGCGGCGCGATCCTGACCATCGCGCTGACGCCGTCCTATGCCGCGATCGGCATTGTGGCGCCGATCATCGTGATCCTGGCGCGGATGGTGCAAGGATTTGCGCTGGGCGGCGAGGTCGGGCCGACCACGGCCTATCTGATCGAGATCGCTGCACCGAGGAACCGCGGCCTCGTGGTCGCCTGGCAGCCTGCCAGCCAGGAGATCGCGGCGACGGTGGGCGCGCTTGTCGGTGTCATCCTGAGCAGCGCGATGGCGCCCGACATGCTGCAGGCCTATGGATGGCGCATCGCGTTCCTGCTAGGCGCCGTCTGCCTGCCGTTCGGCATCTGGATGCGCCGCACGCTGCCGGAAACCGTCTCGCACGGCGAGCACGTCGCCGGGCAGATCGAACGCTCGAGCCATGTGGCGCTGGCGCGGCGGCATCTTCGCGTCATCGTGCTGGCGGTGATGATCCTGGCCAGCGGCACGATCTCGACTTATGTGACGCAATACATGACGACCTACGCCAAGAATACGCTGCATGTGTCGCCGTCTCTGGCGTTCACGGTATCGCTGGTCAGCAACGGACTGCAGATCATCGGCGCGGTGCTGGGCGGCTGGCTTGCCGACCGGCTCGGGCGCAAGCCGATCATGATCTGGCCGCAGCTGGTCGTGCTGGTGCTGACCTATCCGGCCTTCCTGTGGATCGTCCAGGACCCCGGCGCGTGGTCGCTGCTGTTCGGCTTCGGCATCCTGTCGTTCATCGGATCGCTGCCGTTCACCGCGTTCTATGCCGCCTTCACCGAAGCGCTGCCGCAGAGCATTCGCGGCGGCGTGTTCGCCACGATCTACGCGGTCGCCATCGCGACGTTCGGCGGCACCGCGCAACTCGTGGTCACGTGGCTGCTGCACGTGTCAGGCGATCCGCTGGCGCCGTCCTGGTATCTTCTGCTCGCGGCGGCGGTCGGCATCGTGGCCATGAGCCTGATGCCCGAGACCGCCCCGGTGAAGGTCGGCGAGAAATAACGCCGGCAGACGCGCTCAATCCATGTCGCGAAAGGCGTGGCCGTTGGCCTCGATTTCCTTCACGAGCTGCGGCGGCAGATTGGCCTGCGCCGAGGTGCCGTCGAACACCCAGTCCTTGGCGTCGGCAAGGTCGGGAAGGCCGGCGCCCTTGCGGACGTAGAGACCGACCGATGCCTTCTTCGGATTGATGTAGAGATCGTAGTCCATTGCGCGCCTCCTCTCCGTTTCACGTTTGGCGGAAGCTCCGGCAACGGCCGGAGACTTCCCGGATAGGTCAACGCCGGCAAGACTAGGCGGGTTTCTTCGCCTCCGGCGCAAGCACCACCGACGCTTCGCTCGTCAGCATCAGGAAGGTGATGGTCTCCTGGAAATACAGCTGAACCGATTTCGCCGAGTGGCTGAGATAGCCGATCGAAAGATCCTGGCCGATCGAGAGCTGGAAATCGCCGCCGCGGGTGGTCAGCAGGACGCCACCCTCGATCGCGGGCGCCCAGATGATCTTGCCGTCGATCAGGCGCTGGATGTGCTGCAGCACCGGATAGCCGTCGTCGGTCGCCCCGCCGATCGCGGTATAGGGCTCGGTGCCGAGCAGCAGCGTATAGGGACCGTTGACGCCGGCAAGCCGCAACTGGCTGACCGCCTGCGCGACCACGGCGGGATAGTTCTTGACGCTCGGCGGCAGCGTCAGCACCGGGTTGCTGGTGCCCTGACGGATACCTTCGATGCCGGCGGCCGCGTAGCCGTCGAACACCGTGCGATCCTCGGCGAAGGCAATCTTGCGCGCCGCTTCCTTGAGCGGATCCCAGTCGGAATCATTCGCGCCGCGCTCGACATCGTCGATCGCCTGGCGCGAGAGCTCGAACGGCACGCGCAGTTCGACCAGCGCGCGAACGTCGCGTTGCGTCGCCTCGACCCCGTCGCCGGGCGCCGCAATCTTCTTGAGATGACCGGTGCCGACCGCGGAGAAATCCGTTCCCTTCGGACCGTCGACGTCGACGACACGGCGCGCCGCCAGATGGCGCTTCAACGTGCGCGAGGCCTCCTCTTCGATCTGGGCCCATGCCGCGTCCGAGATAGGGGCGAGTCCCCGATGAAGATTATTCATGTCCAGCCTCTCCTTTCAGTGAGCCGATCCCGAGCGAGCCGTCGGACGGCGGTATTCCTGGTGCAGGTGTGTCGCGAGCCCCGGCGTCATCCGGAGACGGCTCGGCGGGCGAAGGTGCCGGCGCCTCGCTCGCGACATCCTCCAGGAAGGTCGCCGACGGGACGAAGAACAGCATGCCGGTGACGGCGCGGCTGAAGTCGAGCAGGCGGTCGTAATTGCCCGGCGGCTTGCCGACGAACATGTTCTCGAGCATCTGCTCGATCCGCTGCGGGGACTTGGCATAGCCGATGAAATAGGTGCCGAACTCGCCCTCGCTGATATTGCCGAACGGCATGTTGTCGCGGACGATATCGAGCTCCTCGCCATTCTCGACGATCGTGGTCAGCGCGTTATGCGCGTAGCTCGGCTTCACCGCATCGTCGAGCTCGATGTCGGACAGCTTGGTTCGGCCGATGATCTTTTCCTGCATCTCGACCGGCAGCTCGTTCCACTTCTTCAGATCGTGCAGGTATTTTTGCACGATCACATAGCTGCCGCCGGCGAACGCCGCGTCCTCGTCGCCGATGATGGTGGCGTCGGCGGCCGCCTGGTCCTCCGGATTCTCCGTGCCGTCGACGAAGCCGAGCAGGTCGCGTTCGTCGAAATATTTGAAGCCGTGCACCTCGTCGGAGGTCGCAACCGCATCGCCGAGCCGCGTCATGATCTGGGTCGCCAGCTCGAAGCACAGGTCCATCGGCACGGCGCGGATGTGAAACAGCAGGTCGCCCGGCGTTGCGACGGCGTGGTGGACGCCGTCGATCTCGCGGAACGGATGCAGGCCTTTCGGCTTCGGCGCGCCGAACAGCCGGTCCCATGCGTCGGAGCCGATGCCCATGACGCATGACAGCCGGCCCTCGAGATCGCGGAAGCCCACCGCACGCAGCAGCGCGCCCAGATCGGCGCACAGCGACCGCACCACCGCGTCATATTCCGGATTGGGCTTGATCGTGACCGCAAGGAAGATGGCCGCGCGCGTCAGCTTCGCAGCGACCGGTTGCGGAACGGCTGATGGCACGCATGTCTCCTTGACTAAACGGCACTTCCACGAGGACAAAAGGCAGGCGCTGGACGCCGGATCGGCGTCCAGACAGGGTCAGAGGAGCATGCCGCTGGAACCTTTACAAGGGCTCGAATGGCTTACGCTCTTGCAGAGGTGCCTGTCTCAATCGACGGGCTTGCCGGACTTCTCTTCCTCGAGGGTCACCGCGATCGCGGCGTTGGCCGAGAGCCGAACCTTGGAGCCTTCGACACCCGCCACGAAGCCGAGCTCGATGAAGTGGTGATGGCCCTTGTGGAAGCCGTCGCTCTCGCTCTTCTTGAGCTTGATGCGGTTGCCCTCGACGTGATCGACGGTGCCGACATGCACGCCATCGGCGCCGATGACCTCCATGTTGTCCTTGATCTTGTGCTGCGTCATGGCGCTCTCCTGGTTGCAGGTCAGCTTGTATATTCGGCTTGCATATGATGCCGGCAGACGACGCGGCGATGACAGCGCGTCGTTGGCGATCCGGCCTGTCTCACACCGGTTCGAATTCGTCCGCCGCCGCGTTCTCCGGCTTCTTGCCGTTGAAGGTGAGGCCGGCCTTGGTGGCCGAGAGTTTTACCTCTGAGCCGTCGCGCACATCGCCGGAAAGGATCATCTCCGCCAGCGGATCCTGCACGCTGCGCTGGATCACCCGCTTCAGCGGGCGGGCGCCGTAAGCCGGATCCCAACCCTTCTCGGCGAGCCAGTCCCGCGCCTTCGGGTCGAGCTCCAGCTCGATCTTGCGATCCTCGAGCAGCTTGCGCAGCCGCGAGAACTGGATCTCGACGATGCGGCCCATGTCGCTCTTCTGCAGCCGGTGAAACAGGATGATCTCGTCGATCCGGTTGAGGAATTCGGGCCGGAAGTGCGCCCGTACCATGTTCATCACCTGCTCGCGCACCGCGCTCGTGCTCTGGCCTTCCGGCTGGTTGACCAGATACTCGGCGCCGATGTTCGAGGTCATGATGATCAGCGTGTTGCGGAAATCGACGGTGCGGCCCTGGCCGTCGGTGAGACGGCCGTCGTCGAGCACCTGCAGCAGTACGTTGAAGACGTCGGGATGCGCCTTCTCGATCTCGTCGAACAGCACCACCTGATAAGGCCGCCGCCGCACCGCTTCGGTCAGGGCACCGCCCTCGTCATAGCCGACATAACCGGGAGGCGCGCCGATCAGCCGCGAGACCGAATGCTTTTCCATGTATTCGGACATGTCGAGGCGGATCATCGCGGTCTCGTCATCGAACAGATATTCGGCAAGCGCTTTCGCAAGCTCGGTCTTGCCGACGCCGGTGGGACCTAAGAACATGAACGAGCCGATCGGCCGGTTGGGGTCCTGCAGGCCGGCGCGGGCGCGGCGCACCGCGGTCGACACCGCGCGGACCGCCTCGGCCTGGCCGACGACGCGCTTGCCGAGCATCTCCTCCATGCGCAGCAGCTTGTCCTTCTCGCCTTCCAGCATCTTGTCGACCGGCACGCCGGTCCAGCGCGACACCACCTGCGCGATGTTGTCGGCGGTCACGGTCTCGCTGGCGGACGAGGTCTCGCTGGCTTCGACCGCCGCGAGCTTCTTCTCGAGCTCGGGAATCCGGCCATAGGCCAGCTCACCGGCCTTCTGGAATTCTCCCTTGCGCTGCGCATTGGCAAGCTCGGTACGCAACTGCTCGAGTTCGCCCTTCATCTTCTGCGCATCGGAGAGCTTGCTCTTTTCCGACCGCCATTTCGAAGTCATGTCCGCCGATTTCTTTTCCAGGTCGGTGAGATCCTTCTCGAGCGTCTGCAGGCGGCTCTTGGAGCCGAGATCGGTCTCCTTCTTCAGCGCCTCCTGCTCGATCTTCAGCCGGATGATCTCGCGGTCGAGCGAGTCGAGTTCTTCCGGCTTGGAATCGACCTGCATCTTCAGCCGGGCGGCCGCTTCGTCCATCAGGTCGATGGCCTTGTCGGGCAGGAAGCGGTCGGTGATGTAGCGGTTCGACAGCGTCGCGGCTGCAACCAGCGCCGAATCCGCGATGCGCACGCCGTGATGTTGCTCGTATTTGTCCTTCAAGCCGCGCAGGATCGAGATGGTGTCCTCGACCGTCGGCTCGGAGACGAACACCGGCTGGAAGCGCCGCGCCAGCGCTGCATCCTTCTCGACATGCTTGCGGTATTCGTCGAGCGTGGTGGCGCCGATGCAATGCAGCTCGCCGCGAGCGAGCGCGGGCTTCAACAGGTTGGATGCGTCCATCGCGCCGTCGCCCTTGCCGGCGCCGATCAGCGTGTGCATCTCGTCGATGAACAGGATGATGCCGCCCTCGGCCGAGGTCACTTCCTGCAGCACTGCCTTGAGCCGTTCCTCGAACTCGCCGCGATACTTTGCGCCGGCGATCAGCGCGCCGAGATCGAGCGCGAGCAGCGCCTTGTCCTGCAGGCTTTCCGGCACGTCGCCGTTGACGATGCGCAGCGCGAGGCCCTCGACGATCGCGGTCTTGCCGACACCGGGCTCGCCGATCAGCACAGGATTGTTCTTGGTCCGCCGCGACAGCACCTGGATGGTGCGGCGGATCTCCTCGTCGCGGCCGATCACCGGGTCGAGCTTGCCGTCGCGCGCGGCCTGGGTGAGGTCGCGGGCGTATTTCTTCAGCGCGTCATAGGCGTTCTCGGCCGATGCGCTGTGGGCGGTGCGGCCCTTGCGCAGCGCGTTGATGGCCGCATTCAGGTTCTGCGGATTGACACCGCCCTTGGCGAGCAGTTTGCCGGCCTCGCTGTCCTTGTCGGCTGCGAGCGCCTGCAGCAGGCGCTCGACGGAGACGAAACTGTCGCCGGCCTTGTCGGCGGCCTGTTCCGCCGCCGCGAAGGCGCGCGCGGTCTCGGGCGCCAGATAGATCTGTCCGGAGCCGGCGCCGCTGACCTTCGGTATCTTCGCCAGCGCGTCTTCGGTCGCCTTGAGGATCGCGCGCGAATTGCCGCCGGCGCGGTCGATCAGGCCGGCCGCGAGGCCCTCATTGTCGTCGAGCAGCACCTTCAGGATGTGCAGCGTCGAGAACTGCTGATGCCCCTCGCGCATCGCGAGCGATTGCGCCGACTGAATGAAACCGCGAACGCGATCGGTATATTTTTCTATGTTCATCGTGGCACCTCAAGGCAACGCAGGCTCGTCGAGATCCATTATGCCACGCAGTTCCGTCGGCGACAGATGGCGGAACGATGACATCCATCATGCAACAGCCCCGTGCAATTGCGCCGGCGGAAAACCGCGGGCCAAAGGCTGCCGCATCTCGCATCGTGTGGTCCTTTCAGGGGAGTGTCAATCGCGCAGCGCGCTCGCTGGGATGCTTCGGTTAAGCCGTTGTGAGGGCTGATGTTCGTCGCTGGCACTCATCCGGGGGCACTGCTACGGCCGCGCGGGCAAGCCGGGTGCACGCGTCGCGCTGATTGCGGTTCGATGGATCGGCGGGCTCGCGAAGCGAGTGCTGGATGAGCATGGATCGCCGTGATCGTACAAAGGCCAAAGGCATGATCGGGACACGCTATCGGAATCGATCACGTCGCGTTTCGCGTAGCTCGCCCGATGATGCAGAGAAGCAACGCGCGATGTTCCACTGCATCGCGCAACGTTGCATCACGGCGCGCTCTGAACCGACCATGAATAGCCGGATGAGCGCGTTTCCGTTTGCGTCGATGCGTTTCAGCCTGGTGTAAGGTCAAGGCGCTAGCGATGAAGTGTGTCGGTGCATTGCCGATGCACGGAACCTTTGTTCCGTCTCACGTTGAACGTGCTCATCGAAGAGGCTCCCAATGACAACTCGTCTCCTTTCGACCGCGTCGTGTGCAGCGATTGCCACGGCGCTGTTCTATGCGACCGCGGTGCCCGCAATCGCGCAGGATGCGGCATGCGCGCCGGTCTCTGCCGTCGAGACCGCGCCGCCGCCGTTGCCGACCTACGATCAGCCGCCGGTGCCTGGTCCCGGCTATATGTGGTCGCCGGGCAACTGGTCGTGGGATGAGGATCGCGGCGATTACTACTGGGTGCCGGGCACCTGGGTGCAGCCGCCGCGGGTCGGGCTGCTGTGGACACCTGGTTATTGGGGCGCGTTCGGCGGCGGCTTCATCTTCCATCAGGGCTACTGGGGTGATCGCGTCGGCTTCTACGGTGGCATCAATTACGGCTTCGGCTACGGCGGGTCGGGCTATGAAGGCGGCCGCTGGGATCACGGCAACTTCTTCTACAATCGGACCGTGAACAATCTGCAGGGTGCGCGGATCACCAACGTCTACGAGAAGAACGTCACGATCAATCAGACCACCGTCAACAACGTCAGCTACAATGGCGGCCGCGGCGGCATCGAGGTGCGGCCGACGCCGGCCGAGCGCGCGGTCGCCAAGGAGCAGCACTTCGCGGCGACGCCGTTGCAACGCAAGCAGGTCGAGACCGCAAGCCAGGATCCGAGCCTGTTCAAGCGGACCAACAATGGCGTGCCCGCAGTCGCCGCAACGGCGCGTCCTGGCGAATTGAAGGGACCGGGCGTGGTTCGCGCGCGGCCGCTCGGCGAGGCGGTGCCTGCCAACGCCGCACGGCCGGCGGCCGGGGAGCCGGGGCACCCGGGAGCCGCACCCGCACCCGCAGCAGCACCGGCTGCCTCCCATGCGCTCTCGGTCCCGGGAAAGGAGCTTCCGGCGGCGCATCCGCCCGCCGAGGCGAACAAGCCCGCGGCGGAGGAGAAGCGCGCGGCACCTGCTCCCGAGACCAAGGCCGAGCCGCATCCTGCCGCGCCGGCGCCTGCCGGATCCCACGCGCTTCCGGTTCCCGAGAAGGGCGTTGCGGCGCATCCGCCCGCCGAAGCGAACAGGCCCACGGTCGAAGAGAAGCGCGCGGCGCCTGCCGCCGAGCCGAAGCTTGAGCCGCATCCTGCAGAAGCGACGCGGCCTGCCGTGCAGGAGAAGCGGCCCGAAGAGGTGCGCAAGGAAGAGCCGCGTCCCGAGCCTGCCGCGAAGCCCGTCGCGCGGCCCGAGCCAGCGAGGCCCGAAGCGCGACCGGAGCCAGCAGCGAAGCCGCAAGCGCACCCGGAGACGATGGCGCGCCCTGAGCCGCATCCGCAGCCGCAGGCCGCCCATCCCCAGCCGGCGGCACGGCCGGAGCCGCACGCCGCTCCGCACGCCGCTCCGCATGCTGCGCCTGCGGCAGGTCATCCCGCAGAGGAGAAGCGGCAGGAGCAACACTAAGGCACGTCCGCGCTCCGCTGGCTCGTTCCGGCGGAGCGCGGTATTGTTCCGCCTGTGCAAGCGATCATCACGGGAGGTTGGTCATGGCACAGAGTCATGGCGGCGATGGACAGCTCGACGATGGCAAGCCGCGTTTGAGCGAGGACGATATGCAGCGCGCCCTGCTCGGTCCGCGGGGCGTGCCAGGCAAGGCGGATACCGCCAAGATGACGCCGCAGCAGCAAAAGAACATGCCCACTTATCTGGACCCCGGACATACATCCTAACTTGTCATGTCACGTGAGCGCATGCTGCGTCGGCCGCTTCCGGGCGGCGCGCCTGCGCACTTGCAAATCGCCTGCTTTTGCGCCCTCATGATTGCAGGTGCACTCACGGTGTTGCGGAGCAGGTTGTGAGAAATCCGTACGAGGTTCTTGGCGTTGCCCCGACGGCGTCTGCGGCCGATATCCAGAAGGCCTATCGCAAGCTGGCGAAGAAGCTGCACCCGGACCTCAATCCGGGTGACAAGGCGGCCGAAGACAAATTCAAGGAAGTCGCTGCTGCGAACGATCTGCTCTCGGATGCCGAGAAGCGCAAGCGCTTCGATGCCGGCGAGATCGATGCTGATGGCGTCGAGCGGCCGCAGCATCGCTACTACAGGGATTTCGCCACCGCGGATGCGGGGCATCCCTATGCCGACAGTTCCGGCTATGCCGACTACATGGACCAGGACGACGCCTTCGCCGAATTGCTCCGGCGCAGCGAGCAGGCGCGCGCCAACCGGCGCGGCCGCGATTTGCATTACGCTCTCGCGATCGACTTCGCGGAATCGATCACCGGTGCGAGCAAGCGGCTGACGCTTCCCGACGGCGGTACGCTCGATGTGACGATCCCACCGGGGCTCGTCGATGGCCAGATCATTCGTCTGCGCGGCAAGGGCATGCCCGGCAGCGGCAAGGGCGGTCCCGGCGATGCGCTGATCGAGGTGGAAGTTCGCCCCGACCCGCGCTTCACCCGCGAGGGTGACGACATTACGCTGGAACTGCCGATCTCGCTGTCCGAGGCGGTGCTCGGCGGAAAAGTCCGCGTTCCGACGCCGACCGGTGCCGTGACCATGACGATTCCGAAGGGATCGAACACCGGCACGACCATGCGGTTGCGCGGCAAGGGTGCGCCCCGCGTCGGCGGAGGCCATGGCGACGAGCTCGTCAAGCTCAAGGTGGTCCTGCCCAAGGGACCCGATCCCGAGCTCGAGGCGTTTGTGTCGAACTGGGATCGAAAGGCATTCGATCCGCGCGAGGATGGTTCATCATGAACAAGCAGCAGTTCCTCATCGATGCGGGTCTGGAGGTGCAGACCCTGGAGTTCTGGATCGAGCAGCAATGGCTGGTGCCGGACGAGACCGCCAGCGAGATCAGCTTCTCCGACACCGACGTGGCGCGCGCGCATCTGATCCGCGACCTGAAGGGCGACTTCGGCGTCAACGACGAGGGCATCGACGTCATCCTTCATCTGGTCGATCAGCTGCACGGCCTGCGCCGCGCGTTCGAACAATTGCACAAGGACATGGCGTCACCACCGCGCTAGGCGCCTCACTTGCGATGAACCTCAGCCTTGGGACTCAGCCTTGGGATCAGCCTGGGAGACGATCATGACGGACAAGCCGACGCCGCTGGCGCATGGCGAGATCGACGTTCTTATCCTGCAGGCGCTGGTGCGCAAGCTGATCGCGAAAGGCGTGCTGACGCCGGACGACGTCCGGTCGATGCTGTTCGAGGCCGCCAAGAATCTTGACCTGGTCGGCAGCGAACTGACGACGGAAGCCGCCAACATCATCGTGCAGGAGGATCTCGCGCCGGCATTCCTTGGCGGCTAGTGTCCCGAATCCGAAGTTCGCATCATTTGCCGCACCTTCGGGGCGAACTTCGGATTCGATAAGGACACTAGCAAACTTCTGATTCTAGTGTGCTTTATGAATGCGAAGTTCGTGAAAGTGGCTGCCGCGAAGTTGCACGAACTTCGCATTCAGCACACTAGCGCATGATCCGGAAAAGTGGAAGCCGGTTTTCCCTCGCGACAGACGCAAAGCGTTTGCGCGGTGATCACGCTCAAACAAAGAGCTCAAATAATGAGGCTTCAGGTCTGGCCGCCGCGGGTGGAGACCAGTCGGATCCGGGTGACCTGGCCGGCGTTGCCGGCGAGATAGGCTTGTGCGTCACGCACCAGCCGCTCCACGGCGGCCGCGTCATAGCTCGGATGACGGGTGTTCAGATGCAAGTCGGTCTCGATCTGCATGACGTTTGTCGTGTCCGCGGCGCCGATCTCGACCGAGAACGACACCAGCGATACGTGCGGGCTCTTGAAGGCCATCGCTCGATCTCCCTCATCGCGTGACGCGCGGCGCGCATCTGTACGGTGGGTGCAGTCTATCTCAAGCTGCCGAATCCTGCTCGGCCGTTCGCATAGCAGCCGGAGGCGCCCTGTCGAGCTCCTCGATCATGCCGCGGGCGATCTCGCGCTCGCCCATGATCACGATGTCGGCGCCAAGTGCTTTGAGATGATCGACCTCGGCGTCGGAATGTGCACGGGCGATGATCTGGATATCGGCATTCGCGGCGCGCGCCTGTTCGACGATCTGGCCGGCCTCGAAGGCTTCGGGAATGGCGATGACCAGCGATCGCGCGCCGGCCGGATTGGTCGCGCGCAGCACGCTGGCGCGCGCGGCGTTGCCCATCAGCGCTTCGATGCCACGCTCCTTGAGCTTGGCGACCATGTCGTCGGACGCCTCGACCGCGAGAAACGGCGCGCTGCGTTGATGCAGCGCATCGCCGACGATGCTGCCGACCCGGCCGTAGCCGACCAGGATGGTGTGATCCTGCAATTCAGTGACCGGGATTGGTTCAGAAGCTGCGGCAGTTGGCGAGGAGGTCTGCGGCTTCTCGAGCCGCGACGTCAGCCAGTCGACGACCGCGAACACCAGCGGGTTGAGCATGATCGAGAAGATCGCGCCCGCCAGGATCAGGTCGCGGCCGGCCTTCGGCAGCAGATTGAGCGCAACGCCGAGTTCGGCCAGGATGAAGGAGAATTCGCCGATCTGGGCGAGGCTCGCCGAGATCATCAGGGCGGTTGCCATCGGATGACGGAACAGCACGACGATCAGAAGGGCTGCGATCGACTTGCCGACCACGATGACGAACAGCGTCGCGACGAATGGCCAGGGCTCGCGGACCACGCTCATCGGGTCGAACAGCATGCCGACGGAGACGAAGAACAGCACCGCGAACGCATCGCGCAGCGGCAAGGTCTCCTGGGCCGCGCGCTGGCTGAGCGGCGATTCCCGCAGCATCATTCCGGCGAAGAAGGCGCCGAGCGCCAGCGAGACGCCGAACAGCTTGGTCGCGCCGAACGCGATGCAGAGCGCGATCGCGAGCACGGTCAGCCGGAACAGCTCGCGCGAGCCGGTATGCGCGATGTAGTGCAGGACCCACGGGATCAGCCGGCGTCCGACCACCAGCATCAGCGCGATAAACACGGCGATCTTGATCAGCGTCAGCACCAGCACGCCGGTGAGCCCGAGACCGAAACGGGCGGCGAGGGGGTCGGAGGTGAGCGCCGCGCCATCGCCGCCCTGCAAGCTCGCCACCGCCGGGAACAGCACCAGCGCCAGCACCATGGCGAGGTCTTCAACGATCAGCCAGCCGACCGCGATCTTGCCGCGTTCGGTGTCCATCAGGCGGCGCTCCTGCAGCGCGCGCAACAGCACGACGGTACTTGCGACCGACAGCGCGAGGCCGAACACCAGACCCGCGCCGACGGTCCAGCCCATCAAGAGCGCGAGGCCGAGGCCCATCAATGTGGCGACCGCAATCTGCGCAATCGCGCCGGGCACCGCGATCGCCCGCACCGACAACAGATCGTTTAGCGAGAAATGCAGGCCGACGCCGAACATCAGGAGAATGATACCGAGCTCCGCCAGCTCGGTTGCCAGCGCCTGATCGGCAACGAAGCCGGGCGTGAAGGGACCGACGGCCACGCCCGCGAGCAGATAACCGACCAGTGGCGGAACCCGAAAGCGCTGGGCGATGGTTCCGAAGACAAAAGCGAGGCCGAGGCCCGCGACGACGGTCGCGATCAGAGGTGTGTCATGCGGCATTTCGCCTTGTCGCACAGCATCCCTGGCGGTGCACCGCGACCATTTGAGGCGCGGCATTCCGCGCGGAAACCGTGATCTATTGCTCATGGCGTGAGCATATGATCTCATGTCGGGATGGATCCGCGGCTTCCCGAGACTGATCTCGTCATCTTCGACTGCGACGGCGTGCTCGTCGACAGCGAGGAACTGAGCTGCCGCTGTCTTGCCGAGGCGATGGTTCGGGCCGGCATCGGGATGAGCACCGAGCGGGCGCTCGAGCTCTTCCTCGGCCGCAGCACCGCGGCCCTGGTCGACTACTGCCGGGGCGTGGGAAAGCCGTTGCCCGAGACGTTTCTGCCTGACCTTGCGCTGCAGGTCCGTGAGACCTTCCGCTCCCGGCTGAAGCCGATCGCCGGCATCGCGGCGGTGCTCAAGGAATTGCGGCTGCCATATTGTGTCGCCTCATCGAGCGATCTCGAGCGGGTGAAGTTTTCGCTGGAGCTGACCGGCCTCGCTGCCAGCTTCGGGCCGCGGCTCTACACCGCGCAGATGGTCAAGCGCGGCAAGCCGGCCCCGGATCTGTTCTTGCATGCGGCAAGCGCAATGGGCGCCGCGTCGCGCCGCACGCTCGTGATCGAGGACAGCGTCAGCGGTGTGATGGCCGCGAAGGCGGCGGGCATGAAAGTGTGGGGATTTGTCGGCGGCGCCCACTATCGGTTGGCGGATGGCAGTGCTCTGCTGCGGCAAGCGGGGGCGGATCGAATCTTCGCCGCGATGACGGATTTCTGGATGGAAGGCTGACGCAAGACGATGGCTGCGCCCGACAACGAAAAGTCTCGCCTCGACGATGCGGCGCGCGCCGGCTGGCTGTATTTCATCGCGGGCCACACCCAGGATGAGATTGCGAAAATGCTGCAGGTGTCGCGCGCCTCCGCGCAGCGTCTGGTGTCGCTGTGCCTGGCGGAGCGGCTGATCACGTTTCGCCTCGAACACCCCATCGCGGCCTGCATGGAGCTGGCCTCCCGGCTGAAGGCGCGGTTCGATCTGGTGCATTGCGACGTCGTGCCGACCGATCCGGCGGCGCCGCTGTCCAATGCAGGGATCGCCGAGCGCAGCGCCAATCTGCTGGAGACGACGCTGCGCTCGGAGACGCCTGTGATCGTGGCGCTCGGCACCGGCCGCGCGGTGCGCGCCGCGGTCGAGCGGGTCTCGCCGATCGAGCGGCCCGATCACCAGATCGTCTCGCTGGTCGGCAACATCTCCGCCGACGGCTCGGCGAGCTTCTACGACACGGTGGGACGGCTCGCCGACCGCACCGGCGCGCGCCATTACCCGATGCCGCTGCCGTTCCTGATGTCGAGCGAGGACGAGCGCAACCGCATGGTGCGCATCGACCCGATCGCGCGGGTGAGGGCGGTCGCCGCCAAGGCCGATCTGCGGCTGATCGGCATCGGCCAGATGGACCAGAAGGCCCAGGTCCATGTCGACGGCTTCGTCACCCGCGAGGAGCTGCTGGAGATGATGCGGCTCGGCGCGGTCGGCGAGGTGACCGGCTGGGCCTATGACGCCAAGGGCCGCCTGATCAAGGGCGGCACCAACAAGCGGCTGACCAGCATCCCGCCGCAGATCCCCGCGGAAGCGACCACGATCGCCGCGGCGGTCGGCGCCGCCAAGGTGCCCTCGATCAAGGCCGCATTGGCGGGCCGGGTGATCAACGGCCTCATCACCGATGAGGCCACCGCGCGCGCGGTGCTGGATCGTTAGGCGCCACGAGTCGTACTTCACCTCGCCCCGCTTGCGGGGAGAGGTCGGATCGCATCGGAGATGCGATCCGGGTGAGGGGGAGTCTCCGCGCATTCGTCCGCTTCGTATGCGCGGAAAGAGCCCCTCACCCCAACCCTCTCCCCGTAAGAACGGGGCGAGGGAGCGCAGTCCCGCTGTGGCCGCAAATCAAGTTGCCTTCTGGGTCTCAGCGCCCTTCTTCATCTCCGCAAACACCTCCATTCCAGCGTGCAGTGGAACCCGCAAACGCGCGGGACGGCGCTCCCGCGTGCTTGACAAAGTTTGGCGACGGAGTGAACATACGCTCAACACGTGGGCATATGCTCAACGTGACATAAGGGAGGTCACCTTGAAAAACGTCCTTTGCGCCGTTGCGGGCGCGGCTGCTGTTTTGATCTCTGCCCCCTCGATCGCCCAGACCACGCTGACGGTGGCGACCGTCAACAATGGCGACATGATCCGCATGCAGGGGCTCACCAGCGAATTCACCGCGAAGAATCCCGACATCACCGTCAAATGGGTGACGCTCGAGGAGAACGTGCTGCGCCAGCGCGTGACCACCGACATCGCCACCAAGGGCGGCCAGTTCGACGTGCTCACCATCGGCACCTATGAGGTGCCGATCTGGGCCAAGAAGAACTGGCTGGTGCCGCTCGACAAGCTCGGCGCCGATTACGACGTCGGCGACCTCCTGCCCAAGATCAAGGATGCGGTCTCGGTCGACGGCAAGCTCTATGCCGCGCCGTTCTACGGCGAAAGCTCGATGGTGATGTATCGCACCGACCTGTTCGACAAGGCCGGCCTGAAGATGCCGGAGAGCCCGACCTGGGACTTCGTGGTCGACGCCGCCAAGAAGTTGACCGACAAGTCGGGCGGCGTCTATGGCATCTGCCTGCGCGGCAAGGCCGGCTGGGGCGAGAACATGGCGTTCCTGACCGCGATGGCCAATTCCTACGGTGCGCGCTGGTTCGACGAGAAGTGGGAGCCGCAATTCACCTCGCCGGAATGGAAGAAGACGCTGACGACCTATGTCGACCTGATGAAGCAGGCCGGCCCTCCCGGCGCCTCTTCCAACGGCTTCAACGAGAACCTCGCACTGTTCAACGCCGGCAAATGCGCGATGTGGATCGATGCCACCGTGGCGGCGTCGTTCGTCAGCAATCCGAAGGAATCCACGGTCGCCGACAAGGTCGGCTTTGCGCTGGCGCCGAACACCGGGCTCGGCAAGAACGCTAACTGGCTGTGGGCGTGGAGTCTCGCGGTCCCCGCCGGCTCGAAGAAGGTCGAGGCGGCCGAGAAGTTCATCGCCTGGGCGACCAGCAAGGATTACACCAAGCTCGTCGCCGCGAAGGAAGGCTGGGCCAACGTGCCGCCGGGCACGCGCACCTCGCTGTACAAGAACCCCGACTATCTGAAGGTCGCCCCCTTCGCCAAGCTGACCTTGGCCTCGATCGATGCCGCCGATCCGAACAAGCCGACGGTGAAGCCGGTGCCTTACGTCGGCGTGCAGTACGCGGCGATCCCTGAATTCCAGGGTATCGGCACCCAGGTGGGCCAGCAGTTCTCCGCGGCGCTCTCAGGCTCGACCACCGTCGATGCGGCGCTCACCGCTGCCCAGTCCGTGACCGAGCGCGAAATGAAGCGCGCGGGCTACATCAAGTAGAGCACGCCTGAAACAAAGCCGGGGCGCGACAGCCGCCTTGGCCGCCCGACCAGCTTAGACCTCCCGAGCTGGGCCACTTGCGACCATCCTGTCCCGCAGCGGGATGGTCGCTCCTTTCCTTGAGAAGGAGGCGGGGATGGCGACCCAGCAGACCCAACTGCTTGCACGCACGCTGCTCACGCCCGCGGTGGCGCTGCTGTTCATCTGGATGATCGTGCCGCTGGCGCTCACGATCTATTTCGCGACCCTGCATTACAATCTGCTCGATCCCGGCTCTGAATCATTCGTTGGGCTGGAGAATTTCCGCTACTTCCTGACCGATCCGGCCTTCCTCGCCTCGTTGCAGAACACGTTGGTGCTGGTCGGCTCGGTGCTCGCGATCACGATCATCCTCGGCGTGCCGCTGGCGCTGCTGCTCGACCAGCAGGTGGTCGGGCTCTCGATCGTCCGCCTGATGGTGATCGCGCCGTTCTTCGTGATGCCGACGGTGAGCGCGCTGGTCTGGAAGAACCTGTTGATGCATCCGGTGTCGGGCCTGTTCGCCTGGATCGCGCATCTGTTCAGGCTGCCGGCGATCGACTGGTTCAACGACGCGCCGCTGTTTTCGGTGATCCTGATCATCTCCTGGCAATGGCTGCCGTTCGCAACCCTGATCCTGCTCACCGCGCTGCAATCGCTCGACGAGGAGCAGAAGGAGGCGGCCGAGATGGACGGCGCGAGCGCGATCTCGACCTTCATCTACATCACGCTGCCGCATTTGGCGCGCCCGATCACCGTGGTGATCCTGATCGAAACCATCTTCCTGCTCACGGTGTTCGCGGAGATCTTCGTCACCACCGGCGGCGGCCCCGGCCTGCAGACCACCAACATCGCCTTCCTGATCTATTCGCAGGCGCTGATCCAGTACGATGTCGGCAGCGCCTCGGCGGGTGGCCTGGTCGCGGTGGTCCTCGCCAACATCGTCGCCTTCTTCCTCGTTCGTATCGTCGGCCGGAATCTGGAGGCGTAACGTCATGGCGCGGATGGTCACGACACGGCGCAAGGTGATCTCGACGGCGGCGGCCTGGCTGGTCGGCTTCCTGATCTTCTTCCCGATCCTCTGGATGGTGCTGGCGAGCTTCAAGACCGAGCTCGAGGCGTTCGCGATCCCACCCTCGTTCCTGTTCTTTCACTGGACCACCGAGAACTATGCCACGGTGCAGGAGCGCAGCGACTATTTCCACCACGCGCTCAACTCGATCATCATTGCCGGCGGCTCGACCTTGATCGCGATGCTGATCGCGATCCCGGCGGCGTGGTCGATGGCGTTCTCGCCGACCAAGCGGACCAAGGACGTGCTGCTCTGGATGCTGTCTACCAAGATGATGCCGCCGGTCGGCGTGCTGGTGCCGATCTATCTGATCTACCGCACCTTCGGTCTGCTCGACACCCGCTCTGGCCTGATCTTCATCCTGTGCCTCGGCAATCTGCCGATCGTGATCTGGATGCTGTTCACCTATTTCAAGGAGATCCCGAAGGACATCCTCGAGGCGGCGCGAATGGACGGCGCCACGATCGGGCGCGAGCTGATCTATGTGCTGACGCCGATGGCGGTGCCGGGGCTGGCCTCGACGTTGCTGCTCAATCTGATCCTGGCGTGGAACGAGGCGTTCTGGACCCTCAATCTGTCGACGCTCGAGGCGGCGCCGCTCACCGTCTTCATCGCGTCCTATTCCAGCCCGGAAGGATTGTTCTGGGCGAAATTGTCGGCGGCGTCGACGCTCGCGATCGCGCCCATTCTCGTGCTCGGCTGGTTCAGTCAGCGGCAGCTCGTCCGCGGACTGACCTTCGGCGCGGTCAAGTAGCAGAAAGGCTTTTGCCATGGGTCAGATTACGCTGCAGGGTGTGCAAAAATCGTTCGGGCCGGTCCACATCATCAAGGGCGCCGATCTCGACATCGCCGACGGCTCCTTCGTCGTGTTCGTCGGTCCGTCCGGCTGCGGCAAGACCACGCTGCTGCGGCTGATCGCAGGGCTCGAGGATGTCACCGGCGGCGCCATCCTGATCGATGGACGCAACGTGGTCGACGTGCCGCCGGCCAAGCGCGGGCTGTCGATGGTGTTCCAGTCCTACGCGCTCTATCCGCATATGAGCGTGCGCGGCAACATCGCGTTCGGCCTGAAGATGGCCGGGATCGCCAGGGACGAGATCAACCGCAAGGTCGAGGCCGCCGCGGCGACGCTCAACCTGACGCCCTATCTCGACCGCAAGCCGCGCGAGCTCTCCGGCGGCCAGCGCCAGCGCGTCGCGATCGGGCGCGCCATCGTGCGCGAGCCGAAGGCGTTCCTGTTCGACGAGCCGCTGTCCAATCTCGATGCCGCGCTGCGCGTGCAGATGCGGCTCGAGGTGACGCGGTTGCAGAAGCAGCTCGGCACCACGGCGATCTACGTCACGCACGACCAGGTCGAGGCCATGACCATGGCGGACAAGATCGTGGTGCTGAACGGCGGCAAGATCGAGCAATACGGATCGCCGCTCGAGCTCTATGAGAAGCCTGCCAACCTGTTCGTCGCCGGCTTCATCGGCTCGCCGAAGATGAATTTCGTCACCGGTGAGATCGCCAAGCAGCAGGGCGCCGCGACCATCGGGGTACGGCCCGAGCATCTGAAGGTCGAGCGCGACGGGCAGGGCGGCTGGCACGGCACCGTCTCGGTCGCCGAGCATCTCGGCAGCGACACCTTCCTCTATGTCGACGCCGGACCGCTGGGAATGCTGACCGCGCGCTATGTCGGCGAGCTCGACCTGCATCCCGGCGACCGGGTGTCGCTGATCCCGGATCCGGCGCGCATCCACCGTTTCGACGACAGCGGAAAATCGATTCACGCGTAGAGCATGATCCGGACCCGGAGGGCCGCGTTAGTGCAAAGCGTGAAGCGGCTTTCCGAACAGATCATGCTCAAAGAGAAGCTAAGGAAGAAGAAAATGTATCTCGAAAAATTCAGGCTCGGCGGCAAGACCGCCATCATCACCGGCGCGGGTCAGGGCATCGGGCTCGCCTGCGCCGAGGCGCTCGCCGAAGCCGGCGCCAAGGTCATCATCGGCGATCGCGACGCCAAGGTTGCCAATGACGCGCAGGCGGCGCTGAAGGCCAAGGGCTTTGACGCCGACATCGCGCTGATGGACGTGACGGATTCCGGTCGCGTCGCTGCGGTCGCCGACGAACTGGTCGGCAAGTACGGCAAGGTCGACATTCTCGTCAACAATGCAGGCATCGCCCGCAGCGAGACGCCGGCGGAAACCGTGACCGACGAGCACTGGCTCAACGTCATCGACGTCAACCTGAACGGCACCTTCTGGTGCTGCCGCGCCTTCGGCAATCACATGCTGAAGGCGAAGTCCGGCACCATCGTCAATGTCGGCTCGATGTCCGGTTTCATCGTCAACAAGCCGCAGGAACAGTGCTTCTACAACGCTTCCAAGGCCGCGGTGCATCACCTGACCAAATCGCTCGCCGCCGAATGGGGCGCGCGCGGGGTTCGCGTCAACGCCGTGGCGCCGACCTATATCGAGACGCCGCTGAACGCCTTCGTGAAGAACAGCCCCAGAATGTACGACGCCTGGATCGGTGGAACCCCGATGGCGCGGATGGGGCAGGTTGACGAGATCGCCTCCGTGGTGCTGTTCCTGGCGTCCGAGGCGGCGAGCCTGATGACCGGAAGCATCGTTCTGGTCGATGGCGGCTACACTTGCTGGTAGGCTTGCGCCCGGGGATCGTGCTCAACGGAAGATAGAGCGGTCATGCGGCAAGCCTTTATTGGGGTGGACGTCGGCAGCACCAGCGCCCGGGCGGGCGTGTTCGACGAGTCGGGGAAGCTGCTCGGGTCGGCCCGGCATCCGATCCGAGTCTGGCACGAGCCCGGCGATATCGTGGAGCAATCGTCCGATGACATCTGGGCGGCCTGCGTCGCCTCCGTGCGCGGTGCGATGCGGGAGGCTGCGGTTGCCGCCGAACACGTCAAAGGCATCGGCTTCGACGCGACCTGTTCGCTGGTTGTGCTGGATGGGGAAGGCCGGCCGCTCACCGTCAGCCCGTCGGGCGATCCCGTACGCAATGTCGTGGTCTGGATGGACCACCGCGCGATGGACGAAACCGAATTCGTCAACGCGACCGGCGACAAGGTGCTGCGCTATGTCGGCGGCGCCATCTCGCCGGAGATGGAGATCCCGAAGATCCTCTGGCTGAAGCGGCATCTGCCCGCGACCTTCGAGGCCGCCGGGCATTTCTTCGATCTTGCCGACTATCTCTCATTCCGCGCGTCCGGCTCGCTGGGGCGCTCGACCTGCACGGTCACCTGCAAATGGACCTATGTCGCCGGCGAGGGCGGCTGGAGCGAATCCTTTTTCAAGCGGGTCGGGCTCGAGGCGCTCGCGGCCGACCGTTTTGGGCGGATCGGCAGCGAGATCGTGCCGCCCGGCTCGCCGCTCGGTCGCGGGCTGTCCGAGGATGCCGCGCGCGATCTCGGCCTGCTGCCGGGAACCGCGGTCGGTGCCTCCCTGATCGATGCCCATGCCGGCGGCGTCGGCGCGATCGGCGGCCGCGATGGCTCCGGCGCCGAGGTCGATGTCTGCCAACGGCTCGCCTACATCATGGGAACGTCGGCCTGCATCATGGCGACGACGGTCGATCCCTGCTTCGTGCCCGGCGTCTGGGGCCCGTATTTCGAAGGCATGGTGCCGGGCTTCTGGCTGAACGAGGGCGGCCAATCGGCGGCGGGCGCCGCGATCGATCACCTGCTCAAGTCGCATCCGGCGCATGCCGAGGTTGCGCTCGCGGCGAAGACCGACGGCGTCGACGTCATCGAATATCTCGAGAGGCGCATCCTGGCGCGCAGCGGCAATGCCGGTGCTGCGGCGTTGCTCGCGCGCAACGTTCACGTTCTGCCGGAGTTCCTCGGCAACCGTTCGCCCTATGCCGATCCCGGCTCGCGCGCGGTGATCGCGGGGCTCGATCTCGACACCGACGTGTCGGCGCTGGAGCGGCTGTTCATCGCCGGTCTGTGCGGGCTGGCCTATGGCCTTGCCGACGTCATCGACGCCTTGCAGGCGCATGGCCTCAACGGCAAGACCATCGTGATCGGCGGCGGCGCGAGTCGCAGCCCCCTGGTGCGCCAGATCATGGCCGACACGACAGGCTACACGGTGGCACTGCCGCAGACCCAAGAACCCGTCTTGCTCGGCGCCGCGATGCTGGGCGCGGTCGCCAGCGGCGCGCACAACTCGATCAATGCGGCGATGGCCGGCATGTCGGCGCTTGGACGGTTGAGCGAGCCGACCAGGCCGGAGCTCGCCGAGTTCCACCGCAAGAAGCGCGGCGTGCACAAGATGCTGCGAGAGCTTGACCGCGACAGCCGCGAGGCGATGAGGCGGGTGCCCGGCGAAGCGCCGACGTAAGGTTTGCCCCATGCTGCTGAGTTGCGGAGATGCGCTGATCGATTTCCTGCCGTCGAAGACGGCGGACGGACGTGAGGCCTTGACGCCCGCCGTCGGCGGCTCCTGCCTCAACATCGCGATTGGCAGCGCCCGGCTCGATGTTCCCACCGGCTTTGTCGGCGGCATCTCGACCGACATCTTCGGCAGGATGATCGCCGATCATGCCGCGGCGTCCGGCGTCGATCTTCGTCGCGCCACGCGGAGCAATCGCCAGGCCACGCTGGCCTTTGCGCGCGTTACCGGCACCGAGACGCAATACGCCTTCTATGACGCCGACACCGCGTCGCGGAACTGGACCTATCGGCGCGATGCGGTCGCTCTTGACGGCGTCACCTGCGTGCACACCGGCTCGACCACGCTGGTCCATGACAAGGGTGCGGCGGAGACGCTGGCCTTGATCGAGGATGCGCGTCCGAACGTGACGATCTCGCTCGATCCGAACTGCCGACCGAACCTCGTCAAGGACAAGGACGCCTATCGCGCGCGCATGCTGGCGTTCTGCGGCAAGGCCGACATCGTAAAGATGTCCGACGTCGACTTCGCCTATCTGTTCGGTGACGAGGCCCATGCTGCGCGGGCCGAGACGCTGCTGTCGGGCGGCGCATCGCTCGTCGTCATTACGCGCGGCAATGATGGCGCTTGCGCCTGGCATCGCAAGGCAGGACCGATCGCGGCCGAAGCGCCGGTGGTCAACGTCGTCGATACGATCGGCGCCGGGGACAGCTTTCAGGCGGCGCTGCTCGCCGCGTTGCATCGGTTGGACCGGATCGCGCAGCCGCAGTTGCGCGACGTCTCCGCAGCCGAGCTGACCCGTGCGTTGTCCTTTGCCTGCAAATGCGCCGCTTTCACCTGCACGCGGCCCGGCGCCGATCCGCCGCGCAGCCGGGAGTTGCCGGCCGACTATTGGTAAGCCATGCAGGGCCTCAGCCGGCGCGGCCTCCCGCGCGATGCCGTCGCTTGACGCTTAGTCTCATTTTGCGTGCTGCGCCTGCGAAGGCAAATCTGCCCGGCGATGCGTGAAAGCGTCCGAAGCACCCGATATCGCTCGGATTTGATGCCAACCCGCGATCGCTGCATTTCGATCGTGCGAAGTCATGCTGCTTCGGCTTCGCATTGAGCGCATCGGTTGTCTTTGTGAAAGACCGCGCTAACATGGAATCCATCCATCGATACCTGTCTTCGTCCTTTTTTGATCGTCTATTGCAGCGCAACCAGGCCACGCAACGGGTTGCGGGCTCGCCAGGGCGACCGGGCCTCGAAGGGAAGTAGCAGACACGCATCCCTAATATTGCCAAGAAACAACGGGGGAAGATATGTATGTGAGAGGGATTGCGGCATTCGCCGCCGCGCTCGGCGTTGGCCTGTTGTCGGGCGCCGCCATCGCGCAGGAAGTCAAGCAGGAGAAGCAGTCGGTCCTCGGCAACGCCAATGTTTCTCCGGTAACCCAGGAGCAGCTCAACGCCGCCGACAAGAACAGCAGGGATTTCCTGCTCACCAACGGCAACTATGCCCAGACGCGATTCTATCCGGGCAAGCAGATCAGCCGGGACAATGTGAAGGACCTGCACGTCGCATGGATCTTCCAGACCGACGTCAAGGAATCGCTTGAGACATCTCCAATCGTCGTCGATGGCGTGATGTTCGTCACGACGTCGTTCAGCCATGTCTATGCGCTCGACGCCAAGACCGGTCAGCAGCTCTGGCACTACGCCCACAAGATGGGCCCGATCACGGTTTATTGCTGCGGTCCCAACAATCGCGGCGTCCAGGTGCTCGGCGACCGGGTCTATCTGGCGACGCTCGATTCCAAGCTGATGGCGCTGAACGCCAAGACCGGCGAGGTGGTCTGGACCACCAACATCGCCGATCCCGAGCTCGGCTACAGCGAGACGATGGCGCCGACCGTGGTTAAGGACAAGGTGCTGATCGGAACCAATGGCGGCGAATACGGCATCCGCGGCTTCGTGCGCGCCTATGACGCCAAGACCGGCAAGCAGCTCTGGAATTTCCACACCATTCCGGAGAACTCCGTCGGTGTCTGGGCGACCAAGGATGCCACCGGCCGTGACATGCATCGCAATATCCAGGCCGAGAAGGACATGCTCGCCAAGATCGGCGATCCCTATGCCAAGCTCGGTGGCGGCGTGTGGCAGAACCCGTCGGTCGATCTCGCGACCAACCGGATCTACTTCGTCGTCGGCAACCCGTCGCCCGACCTCGACGGGTCGAACCGGCCCGGCGACAACCTCTACACCAATTCGCTGGTCTCGCTCGATCTCGACACCGGCAAGTATGTCTGCCACTTCCAGTACATCGCCCATGACGTCTGGGACCTCGACGCGGTCAGCCCGACGGTGCTGGTCAACGTCAAGGACAAGAGCGGCAAGACGATTCCCGGCGTCATCCATGCCGGCAAGACCGGGCACATCTATGTGCACGATCGCAAGGATTGCAGCCTGATCCGCTTCTCCGAGGCGATGGTGCCGCAGGAGAACATGTGGGTGCTGCCGACCAAGGAAGGCGCGCGCATGCTGCCCGGCGCCAATGGCGGCGTCGAATGGTCGCCGATCGCAACCGATCCGGGACAGGAGCTGGCCTACGCGATCAATCTGCACCAGCCGATGACCTACCACGTCGAAAGCTCGGCCTATCCGAACGGCAAGCTTTGGCTGGGCGGCGCCTTCAAGGTGATCCCGGGCGAGAAGCAGGCAGGCAACATCACCGCGGTGAACTACAACAACGGCAAGATCAAATGGCAGGTCAACACGCCCGAGCCGATGATCGGCGGCATCCTCGCCACCGCCGGCGGCCTGGTCTTCACCGGCGAAGGCAACGGCAAGTTCGCGGCCTACAATTCGTCGAACGGCAAGGAGCTGTGGAGCTTCCGCGCCGGCGCCGGCGTCAACGCGCCGCCGTCGAGCTACATGGTCGGCGGCAAGCAATATATCGTGGTCGGCGCGGGCGGTAACACCCAGCTCGACTACAAGCGTGGCAACAACATCATCGCCTTCACGCTCGACTGAGCCGGGCCTGATGCATCATCACGCGTGCAAACATTGACGGCGAGGCGGGACCGGTTCGGTCCCGCCTCTGTTTTGGTCGGATAAAAGGTCCAGCCACGTCATTGCGAGCGAAGCGAAGCAATCCATTGTGCCGCGTTTGTGGAAGCATGGATTGCTTCGTCGCTCCAGCGCAAAATTGCTTTGCAATTTTGTCGCGAGCTCCTCGCAATGACGGAGGTGGACCGATACTGCGCCTCAGGATGAGCCAATGTTCGGTAAATTGATGATTTGCGGCGTCGCGCTGTTGCTGATGGCAGCGCAGGCGCGCGCAGAGACGATTGAGGAAAAAGTACAGGTCTGCGCCGGCTGCCATGGCGAGAACGGCAAGCCCGTCGACAAGACCATTCCGACGATCTGGGGCCAGCAGGCCGGCTATCTCTACATCCAGCTGCGCGATTTCAAGCGCGGTGATCGCAAGAACGAGATCATGCAGCCGATCGCGGCGCAGTTCGAGCGCGACGATATGCTGGCGATCGCGGAATATTTTTCGCAGAAGCCGTGGCCTGACCTCGGCCAGCCGCGCGCGCCCAAGGACGTGGCGGAGAAGGCGGTCAGCGCCAGCCGCTCGGTCGGTTGCCCGGCTTGCCATCTCGATCGCTTCCAGGGCGACGGCACGGTGCCGCGGCTTGCCGGCATGGGACGGGATTATCTCGCCAAGACCATCGCCGATTTCCGCACCCGTGCGCGCGGCAACAATCCCGGCATGTCCGACCTGATGCTGGCAACGTCGCGCGACGACCTTGCCGCATTGGTGGACTATCTGGCGGGGCTGTGAGCGGCGGGCACTCGTCATGCCCAGGCTTGTCCCGGGCATCCGCGTCTTGGTATCCAGGCAAAAGAAGACGTGGATGGCCGGGACAAGCCCGGCCATGACGTCCGAGCAAGTCGCCTCAACGCGGCGTCAGCTCTTCGCGCAGCACTGAGAGGATGGTGAGATCGGCGGCGTGCTTGCCGGCCTTGTCGGCCAGCGCAGGGTCGGCACCGTGCGCCAGCAGTGTCCTGGCAATCGCCGGATGATTGCCTTCGGCGGCGATCATCAGCGCGGTGCGGCCGCGCGCATCGCGGTCGTCGACCTTGGCGCCGCCTTCCAGCAGGTACGAGACGACCTCCAGTGCTTGCGCCTCCGGCACGGTCTCGTCAGGGCCGGCGGCCCACATCAGGAGCGTCAGATCGTTGGCGTAGCGCGCGTTGATGTCGATCTCGTGCGCGAGCAGCTGCTTGACGATGCCGAGCTGGCCGCCCGCCGCGGCGTAGACGACCGGCGGCTTGCCGGTGTCGTCTGCCTTGCGGCCGTCGGCGCCGTGCGCCAGCAGCATGCGCACCACCATGTCCCTGCCGGCATAGGCGGCGGCCGCGACCGGGGAGGCGCCGCTACGTCCGGTGAGATTGACGTCGGCGCCGCGGTCGATCAGCCGCTGCACGATCGCGACATGGCCGCGCTCGGCGGCAAAATACAGCGCGGTCGATCCCGCGAGGTTGCGTGCATCGAGCGGCGCGCCGCGTGCCAGCAGCAGGTCGACCATGGCAAGATGGCCGGAGCGGGCGGCGTGGCTCAGCGGCCTTGCGCCCAGCCGGTCCCGCGCGTCGACCGAGGCGCCGTGATCGAGCAGCTCGGTGGCAAGGTTGATGCAATCGGCATTGGCGGCCGCAAATAGCGACAGCGAGATCTCGATCGCGCTGAGCTGGGCCTTGTCGGTTTCGTATTTGCGGATCAGCTCGCGGCATCGCGCCGGATCGAGCGCCGCGAGGCTGCCGTGCACGCTGCCGGCAACGATCAGCGCGGCGAGGGGGATGCGGCGATACAAGGCGTGGTCCTCCGTCATGCTGACAGCAGCGCCATTCGGTCGAGCGTCGCATGATCCTCCGTCGCTGCCAAGCCGCGCGGCCGGGAAGGGCCCGCCGCGCCGGCAGGCCATGCGCCGTCGCGGCTCCGTGGCCTTTCGCCATGCGTCCGAGCCGATGGACTTGCCGCTTGCAGCGCGGCACGATGCGGGCGTCGACCCTATCTGACGCGAGTCCTTGCCCAAATGAGCGACGATCTGTGTCTGCTGTCTGCCGTTGAGCTTCGTGGGCGCATCGCCCGCAAGGAGGTTTCGCCTGTCGAGGTTACGCGCGCGGTGCTCGCCCGTGCCGAGCGGCTGCAACCCGAATTGAACTGCTTCATCACGCTGTGCGGTGACGCGGCGATGGCGCAGGCGAAAGCTGCCGAGCGGCAAATCACGGCTGGCGAGCCGGCCGGTCTGCTCCACGGCATCCCCTTCACCGTGAAGGACATCGTCAACACCAAAGACGTCCGGACGACCTTCGGCGCGGTGCCGTACCGGGACAACGTGCCCGACAATGACGCCGTCGCGGTGGCCCGCCTCCGTGCCCAGGGCGGCATATTGATCGGCAAGACCACGACGCCGGAGTTCGGCAGCAAGTGCCTGACCGACTCGCCGCTGTTCGGGCGGACCCGCAATGCATGGAGTGCCGAGCGGTCCAGTGGCGGCTCCAGCGGCGGCGCGGCGGTGGCCGTCGCGAGCGGCATCGCGCCGCTGGCGGTTGCGACCGATGGCGGCGGCTCCACCCGGATTCCCGCCGCCTGCAACGGTGTGGTCGGAATCAAGCAGAGCAACGGGGTGATCCCGCATAGCCAGGTGCAGGACGCTTTCGGCAACCAGACCTATGTCACGCCGACCACGCGCACCGTTGCGGATACGGCGCTGATGATGCAGGCGATGGCGGGAGAGGATCCGTCGGACCCCTGGTCGATCGGGGTGCCGGTGCCTGACTATCTCGGGCTTGCCGCCCCGCGCGGCGACCTCAAGGGCCGGCGGGTGCTGTTCTGCGTGTCGCCGCCGCGGCGTCCGGTCACGTCCGATGTGGCTGACGCGTTCAAGGCAAGCCTCGACCGTCTGGCGAGCCTCGGCGCCGAGCTCGAAGAGTTTTCCGGCGACGGCTTTGACATCGAGCCGATCTGGCGTGCGATCAATCACACCGTCTGGCGCACCCGCTTCGAGAAGCTCGCGGCCGATCATCCGGATGATCTCAGCGCAACCTTCCTGAAGCAGCTCGCGCTGGCGGCCCAGGTCAGCGGTGTCGACTACCAGCGGGCGATGTTCGAGCGCACCGCGCTCTTCCGCCGGGTGCAGTCGCTGTTCGCGCGCGGCGATCTCCTGGCGATGCCGACCTTGACCCGGTCGGCGCTGCCGATCGACCAGGACCTGTTCGGCACGATCGAGATCGACGGCCGGAGTTTCGACAGCGTGCGGCCGCACTGGTTTCCCTGGACCATGCTGTTCAACATGACCGGGCATCCCGCCGTCAGCATCCCCGCAGGTTTCGGCCGCGACGGCCTGCCGATCGGACTGCACCTGGTCGGCCGCTTCCGGGCCGATGCCGAACTATTGCGCGTTGCAGCGTTGTTCGAGGCGGCGAGCGACTTGCTTGGTCGCTGGCCGGCCTGATGTTGTCGGCGCCGCCGGTCGCGGCGTCGCCGGTTTAGCCGGTCTGCCCGGTGCTCGCATTGGCGACGGCGCGCGCGACATTGGCGATCACCTCGTTGCACTTCTCGATGGGAGCACTTGCCCCGGTCAGGTAAGCCGTCACCACGATCGGCTTGCGGCCGGGCGGCCAGAACACGCCGATGTCGTTGTAGGTGCCGCGCTCGCCGGTGCCGGTCTTGTCGGCAACCCGCCAGTCGCGGGGCACGCCGGCACGCAGCCTTGCGTCGCCGGTTTTGTTGGCGACCATCCAATCGATCAGTTTCTGGCGCGAGGCCGCGGACAGGACATCGCCGAGCACGACGCGCTGCAAGTCCTTCAGCATCGCCACCGGGCTCGTGGTGTCGCGCGGATCGCCTGATACCGCCTCGTTCAGCGCCAGCTCCCAGCGATCGAGCCGGCTCACATTGTCGCCGATGGTGCGGAAGAAGCCGGTCAGGCCGGCTGGCCCGCCGATCTCGCGGAGGATCATGTTGCCCGCAGTGTTGTCGCTCCCTGTGATGGCGGCCTCGCAAAGCTCGGCAAGCGTCATGCCCGAGGCGACGTGCTCCTTGGTGACGGGCGAGTTGGCCAAGATATCCTTGGCCTCGAACCGGATTTGCTGATCGAGGCTGGATTCGCCGCGGTCGATCCGGTGCAGCACCGCGGCCGAGGCCAACGCCTTGAAGGTGCTGCACATCGGGAACCGCTCGTCGCCGCGCCGGCTCGCGCGCAATCCCGTCTCCATGTCGAGCGCGGCGACGCCGAGCCGGCCGCTGGTTGCCAGCTCGATGCGCGCAAACTCCTGCTGCAGCCGCTGCGCCGGCTCGCCTGGTCCTGCCGCTGCGCCTTGCCGCGGCAAAGTGCAGGACACCGCAAGGCCCAGCGCGCGCAATCCAAATGTCCGTCTCGTCAGCATGTCGAGTCTCCCGTTGGCGGCGCGAACCTGCCGGGCGGCGTGACGGCGCACAAACAATCATTTATACAGCGAGACATGAGGAAAACTTGGTCATGACGCCGTGCGCCGGCATCTCCCGCTGAACGCGCTGCGCGCCTTCGAGGCCTCCGCGCGGCTGCTCAGCTTCACCCGCGCCGGGCTGGAGCTGCGCGTGACGCAGACTGCGATCAGCCATCAGGTCAAGCAGCTCGAGGATCTCCTGGGCACGAGCCTGTTCCGCCGGCTGCCGCGCGGGCTGGTGCTCACCGACGAGGGGCTGGCGCTGCTGCCGGTGCTGTCAGACGCGCTCGACCGGATCGGCGCCGCGATCGACCGCATCGAGGCCAAGGGCACGCGCGAGGTCGTGACCGTCGGCTGCGTCACGACGTTCGCGACCGGATGGCTCTTGCAAAGGGTCGACCGCTTCAAGCGCGCGCATCCCTATATCGATTTGCGTCTGCTCACCAACAACAACCGCGTCGACATCGCGGGCGACGGGCTCGATCTCGCGCTGCGCTTCGGCGACGGCTCGTGGCACGGCACCGAGGCGATCCATCTGTTGTCCGCACCGCTCTCGCCGGTGTGCTGCCCCGACGCGGCGGACCGGCTGCGCAAGCCGTCCGATCTCGCGCAGGAATTCCTGCTGCGGTCCTACCGCGCCGAGGAATGGCCGCTATGGTTTGCGGTCGCCGGCGCGCCGTGTCCGAAAATCCAGGGGCCGATCTTCGACAGTTCGGTCGCGATGGCCGAGGCCGCCGCGCGCGGCGTCGGCGTCGGGCTGGTGCCGATCGCGATGTTCGAAAATGAGCTGGCCACCGGCCGGCTCAAGCGTCCGTTCGCGGCCGAGGTCCCGGCGGGATCCTATTGGCTGACCTGGCTGAAGTCGCGCGAGGTGACGCCGGGCATGCGCGCGTTTCGCGACTGGCTGCTCGAGACGCTGCGGACGGAGGTGAATGAGGTGGAGGACGCCGTCGCGCCTGCACCGCGGCGGAAGATCAAGACAAAGGCCGGACCGAAGCCGCGGACCAAGACCAAGCGGCGTTAACGTCTGACGACGTGATTCAACTATCGTCGCCATTATTTCGGAATTATCGAATGATGCCGCTGATTTGCCCGACATGTCAAGTGCCGTGTCGAACGCCCGCAGCCGCCGGCTACTTTGCATGGGGTTGTTTTCGATATTTTAGGCGGTGCGCTCCCGCGCCGGCTGGCTATCGCATCTGGCGCGCGACCTACGCCAGATGGCACGCCACGGAATGCCCGTTCCTGCCTTCCAGCAACTCCGGCGCGCTCTGCCGGCAGCGCTCCTCGGCGATTGGACACCTCGTGTGGAAGTGGCAGCCCTTGGGCGGATTCATCGGGCTCGGCACGTCGCCCTTCAGGCGGATGCGGTCGCGCTTCGCCTTGGGATCCGGCACCGGCACCGCCGAGAGCAGTGCCTTGGTGTAGGGGTGCTGCGGGTTGCGGTAGAGATCGCTGGCCTTGGCGAGTTCGACGATGCGGCCGAGATACATCACCGCGACTCGGTCGGAGATGTGCTCCACGACCGAGAGATCGTGGGCGACGAACAGATAGGTCAGGTTCAGCTCGGCCTGCAGATCCTCGAGCAGGTTGATGACCTGGGCCTGGATCGAGACGTCGAGCGCGGAGACCGGCTCGTCGCACACGATCAGCTTCGGCTCCAGCGTCAGCGCGCGGGCGATCGCGATGCGCTGGCGCTGGCCGCCGGAGAATTCGTGCGGGTAGCGGCGCATGTGCTCGGCCTTCAGCCCGACCTTGACCAGGAGGCTCGCGACGCGGTCCTCGCGCTCGCTGGCCGAGCTCACGAGGTTATGGATGATGAAGGGCTCGCCGAGGATCGCGCCGACCGTCATGCGCGGATTGAGCGAGGCGAACGGGTCCTGGAACACGAGCTGCATGTTCCGCCGCATGGCGCGCAGGTCGCCGCCGCCGAGGCCGGTGACGCTCCGGCCGTCGAACACGACCTCGCCCGAGGTCGGCTCGATCAGCCGCAGCACGCAGCGGCCGGTGGTCGACTTGCCGCAGCCGGATTCACCGACCAGCCCCAGTGTCTCGCCGCGATTGACCGAGAACGACACGCCGTCGACCGCATAGACCTGGCCGACCTCGCGCGAGAGCAGGCCGCCCAGCACCGGAAAATGCTTCTTCAGATTGGAAACGCGCAGCAGCGGCTCGGTCATGACGCGTCTCCGAGGTGGCAGGCCATGCGGTGGCCGGGCGCGATCTCGCGCAGCCGCGGCTCCTTTTCGGTGCAGATGCTCATGGCGTATTTGCAGCGGGCGGCAAAGCGGCAGCCGGGCAGCGGATTGATCAGGATCGGCACCGAGCCGCCGATCGCCTCCAGCCGCGTCTTGTGCGCGGCGTCGAGATCGATGCGCGGGATCGAGCGGATCAGGCCCTGAGTGTAGGGATGGCCGGGATTGCCGAACAGTTCGTCGACCGGCGCCTCCTCCACCACCTTGCCGGCGTACATCACGACGACGCGCTGCGCGGTCTCGGCGACGACGCCCATCGCGTGCGTGATCAGCATCACCGCCATGCCGAAGCGTTCCTTCATGTCCTGCAACAAGTCGAGGATCTGCGCCTGGATGGTGACGTCGAGCGCGGTGGTCGGCTCGTCTGCGATCACAAGCTTGGGCCGGCAGGCCAGCGCCATCGCGATCATCACGCGCTGGCGCATGCCGCCGGAGAACTGGTGCGGATAATGATGCACGCGGCCCGCGGCGTTGGGGATCTGCACCAGCTTCAGCATCTCGATGGTGCGCTCGAGCGCCTGCTTCTTGGTCACCGCCTCGTGGCGGCGCAGGCTCTCGGCGATCTGCTCGCCGATGGTCAGCACCGGATTGAGCGAGGTCATCGGCTCCTGGAAGATGAAGCCGATCTCCTTGGCCCTGATGTCGTCGAGCTGGTGGCTGGTCAGCGGCACCAGGTCGCGGCCCTCGAAGATGATCTCGCCTTCGACGATCTTGCCCGGCGGCATGGCGATCAGCTTCAGGATCGACATCGCGGTGACGGTCTTGCCGCAGCCGGATTCGCCGACCACGCACAGCGTCTCGCCGCGGTTGATGCTGATGTCGACGCCGTCGACCGCCTGCAGGATGCCGTCGTCGGTGGTGAAATGGGTTTTCAGGCCCTTGATGTCGAGCAGCGCCATCAGATCACCTTGCGCGCGTCGAGCGCGTCGCGCAGCCCGTCGCCGATGAAGTTGATGGCGACCACCGCGATGAAGATCGCGCCGCCCGGAAACAGCGCCCAATGCGGGCCGATGTCGAGAAAGTCCTTGGCGTCATAGAGGATGCGGCCCCAGGTCGGCGTATCCGGCGGGAAGCCGAGGCCGAGGAACGACAGCGTCGATTCGGCGATGATGGCGGCGGCGACGTCGATCGTGCCGGCGATGATTACGGGGCCCAGCGCGTTGGGCAGGATGTGGCGCACCACCTGGCGCACCGGGCTTGCGCCGAGTGCGCGCGCCGCCTCGACGAATTCCTTCTCGCGCAGCGACAGGAACTGGGCGCGCACCAGGCGCGCGACCGGCATCCAGCGCAAGCCGCCGATCACCAGCACGATCAGGATGAAGATGCCGCCCTCCGGGCCGAACATCGCCTTCAGCCCGTCGCGGAACAGATAGATCAGCATCAACAGCAGCGGCAATTGCGGCAGCGACAGGAACAAGTCGGTCAGCCACATCAGCGCGTAGCCGAGCGCGCCGCGCGACATGCCGGCGAGCGCGCCGATCAGCGTGCCGACGAACACCGAGACCAGCATCGCGGCGAGACCGACCGCGAGCGAGATGCGCCCGCCATAGATCATGCGGGCGAGCAGGTCCTGGCCGAGATCGTCGGTGCCGAACGGGTGCGCCAGCGAGGGGCCCTGCAGGCCGGCCACGACGTCCATGTCGCTGATCGAGACGCGCCAGACGAACGGGCCGATCACGACGGCTGCGATCAGCAGCAGCAGCAGCACGGCGCTGACCACGGCGGGCCGGTGCCGGCGGTAGCGCCGCCAGGTTTCGCGCCAGGGCGAATAGCCGCGCCGCTCAGCGGAAGGAGATGCGAGGGTCAAGCCAGCCATAGAGGACATCTGCGATCAGGTTGAACAGCACCACGAGACACGCGAAGACGAAGGTCACGGCCATCACGACCGGCGTGTCATTGGCGAGGATGGAGGAAATCAGCAGCGAGCCGATGCCGGGAATCCGGAAGATCTGCTCGGTGACGATGGCGCCGCCGAACACGGCAGGCATTTGCAGCGCAATCAGCGTGACGACCGGGATCATCGCGTTGCGCATCACGTGCTTGACGATCACCTTGGCCTGCCCGAGTCCCTTGGCGCGGGCCGTGGTGACATAGTCGAGCCGGATCACGTCGAGCATCGCCGAGCGCACGAAGCGGGTCATCGACGCCGCCTGGAACAGGCCGAGCACCATCACCGGCATGATCGCCTGCCGGATCATCTCAAGCAGCCAGGGAATGCCGCTGCCCGGCACGTCGGTGTAGACGAAGGGCAGCCAGTCCAGCTTCACCGAGAACACCAGGATGAACAGGATGCCGGTGAAGAAGGTTGGCAGCGAGAAGCCAATGAAGGCGAAGGTGTTGGCGAGCTGGTCGAAGATCGAATACGGCCGGGTGGCGGCATAGACGCCGACCGGGATCGCGATCAGCAGCGCCAGCAGCTGCGCCGAGCCGATCACGTAGAGCGTGGTCGGCAGCCGCTGTAGGATCAGCGTGTCGACATTGATCCGGCTGACAAAGGAAAAGCCCCAGTCACCTTGCGCCATCGCCGCGAGCCAGTGCAGGTAGCGAAGATAGATCGGGTCGTCGAGGCCGAACTTGGCTCGCAGCGCGGCCTGCACCTCGGGCGGCACGTTCGGATTGGTCGCGAGCTCGCTGAACGGATCGCCCGGCGCGAGCGCCAGCACGACGAACAGCACGAGCGAGATCCCGAGCAGGCTCGGGATCGCGATCATCAGGCGACGCAGGATATATTGACTCATCGAGAGATCATCTAACTAACGCTCGCACCTTGAGCACGTTGATCTTGCTTCCAGTCGAAAGGCGAGCTTCACCTCGCCCCGCGTGCGGGGAGAGGTCGGAATTCAAGCACGGCTTGAATTCCGGGTGAGGGGGAGTCTCCACGAACTCATCTTTCACGGTGTTTGCTGCGAAAGCCCCTCACCCCAACCCTCCAAGAGCGAGCTCCGCTCGTCTCGACCCCGTAAGAACGGGGAGAGGGAGAAGATGCACCTACTCAAACTCCGAACCTGTCCCCGTGTCTCAGGTTTCACGATACCAGTCTTGCAGATTGTCGGTCTGGTTGGCCCAGCCGGAGAGCGCGGGCCGCACCGTGTTGGAGCAGGCTTCCACCGCGAGGCGGTGCATCACCGGGATCACCACCGTGTCCTGCCACATCAGATCGTTGCACTTGATGTAGAGCTCGGCCCGCTTGATCGGATCGGTCTCGGTATCGGCCGCCTCGATCGCGGCGTCGAAATCCTTGTTGACCCAGCGCGGGAAGTTCTGCCCTTGCCACTTGTTCTCCTTGGTCGCGACATTGCGCGACAGATAGCGGCGCATGTGCAGGCCCGGGTCGGGTTGTGTCATCGGGATCTGGAACATCTCGATGTCGGCGTAGAACTTGGAATAGGTGTCGGGGTTGGCGACGTCGGAGGAGAAGAACACCGAGGCCACCACCGACTTCAGCTCGACGTCGATGCCGGCCTTCTGGCAGGCCTGCTTGACGATCGCCTGGGTCTTCTGCCGCGGGCCGTTGATCGAGGTCTGGTACAGCAGCTTCAGCTTCTTGCCGTCCTTCTCGCGGATGCCGTCGGAGCCGACCTTCCAGCCGGCCTGTTCGAGCAGCGCGCTCGCCTTCTCGACCGAGAACTCCCATCTGGTGTTCTTGGAAACGAACTCCTCGGGGCCGTTGAGATAATTGGCGGTGGCGCGGCCGGCGCGGCCGTAGATCACCTTCTTGACGGAGTCGCGGTCGACCAGCAGCGCCAGCGCCTTGCGCACCGCCGGATCCGACAGGATCGGATGCTTGGTCTTGATCGACGAGCGTTCACCGTCGACCTCGGTGTTCGGGTCGGTGAAGTTGATGGCGATGAATTCGATGTCGCCGCCGACGGCATAGAGCGTCTTGCCCTTGCCGCCCTTTTCCAGCCGCAGCAGCACCTCGTCCTCGACCTGGATGTTCCAGGCGAAATCATATTCGCCGGTCTGGATCACCGCGCGCGCCGCCGACACCGCATCGCCGCCGCCCTTCATTTCGATCGTGTCGAAATAGGGCCGGTTCGGCATATGGTAATCGGGATTAATTTCGCCGCGCACCAGATCGCCCGGCTTGAACTCGACGAACTTGTAGGGGCTGGTGCCGACCGGCTTCAGATTGTTCGGCGCCTCGCGCGACTTGCTGCCCTTGTACTCCGCGAAGAGATGTTTTGGGATGATGCAGCCATAGGCGCCGACGAACGCATTGGCCCAGAACGGCGTCGGATCCTTGAACTTGATGCGGACCGTGAGGTCGTCGACCTTCTCCACGGTCACGCCGGAATAGGTCCCGCTCGAGACGGCTGCGGTCGCGGGGTCGGTAGCATATTCCCAGTTGAACACGACGTCGTCGGCGGTGAAGGGTTTGCCGTCATGCCATTTGACGCCGGGCTTGAGTTTCCAGACCACCGACATGGCGTCTTTGGAAAGCCCGCCGTTCTGTATCGAGGGGATTTCGGCGGCGAGGATCGGGTTGAGATGGCCGTCGACGTCCCAGCTTGCCAGCGGTTCGTAGAACAGCCGCGAGCCGTCCTGGTCCTTGGTGCCGGTGGCGAAGTGCGGATTGAGCAGGGTGGGGCCCTGCCACCACAACAGCTTCAGCGGACCGCCGCCGCCGCGCTTGGTCGGCTTGTAGGGATTCGGGCTCTGCGCCATCGCGACGCCGCCGATCGCAAGGATCTGGTTGGCCATCGGCGCGGTGAGGCCGACGGCAATCATTCGCTTGACGAAGGCGCGGCGATCCATCCGCCCGTCCTTCACGTCGTCGATCATGCCACGCAGATTCCTGTCGAACATTGTCCCCTCGGTCCGGCTCAATTGGTTATTGCGGCGGGCCGTGGAACCGGCCGCCGTGTTGGCGGCAGGATGGCACACCGAATGACCGCGAAGGTCAACGCCTCCCGCCCTTCAGCGCCTAGGTCTTTTGGCTATCGCTTGTGCAGAACCTCCCCTTGCCGCACACCGGTTCAGCAGATCGACGCCAAAGCACGCCCTTGCGCGCCTCGCAGTGCGGAAAATTTGTTCGTTATCCTTTGTTCCGAGATGCTTTTTTGCCACGCAGGCCGGAGTTCGCGTCTGAAGCGATCCGTCCACAAACTCGTCATGCCCGGCCTTCTGCCGGGCATCCACGTCTCCGTTTTCGCGTGAGAAAGTCGTGGTTGGCCGGGACAAGCCCGGCCATGACGATGGGGATATGCGATTGCTTGATCCCGGAGAGCAGGTCCGGCCCGCACACGCGGTTCTCAGGCGATCGACATGTCCAACGGCGGTGCAACATTCGCCGGCAGCGGACTGACATAGGGCGTTCTTGTGGTCCGCTTCTTGAGGTCGGCCTTGGCGGCCGCGATCAGCTCCGGCTCCATCAGCGCCTTGACGCCGAGGCCGGCCATCGCCTTGGCGGCCTGCACCATCGCCTTGTGCGCGGCCGGCGTCTTGCCCTGCGCCACAACCTGCCAGGTGTGGAACGGCGTGCCGATTGCAACCGTCGGTGCATGGACCTGCACGGTCGGCACCACCCAGCTGACGTCGCCGACGTCGGTCGAGCCGATCAGCGGATTGCGCTTGGCGTCGATCGGCACCAGGAAGTCGGCGAGCGGCCGGTCGGTCGGCTCCATGCCGATCGCGTAATAGACCGAGGCGATGTCCTTGTCGGTCAGGGTTGCGCGGATCCTGCCGGCGAAATCCTTGTCGGCATCGTCGAAATGCGGCGGGCCGAGCTCTTCCATGATCCGGTGCAGCGTCTGTTCCAGCGGCGTGTTGGGCAGGATGTTGGAGACCGCGGAGATGATCTTCATCTCCACCTTGGTCTCGGTCATCAGCGCCGCGCCCTGCGCGATCTTGTGCACGCGCTCGACCAGCTCGTTCATGCCGGGCAGGTCGCGGGCGCGGATCGAATAGCGCACCCGGGCATGGGCCTGCACCACGTTGGGCGCGATGCCGCCGGTGTCGAGCAGCGCGTAGTGCACCCGCGCGTCGCTCGGCATGTGCTCGCGCATGTAGTTGACGCCGACATTCATCAATTCCACCGCATCGAGCGCGCTGCGGCCGAGATGAGGCGAGGCTGCCGCATGCGAGGTGCGCCCGGTGAAGATGAAATCGGCGCGGGTGTTGGCGAGCGACGGCGTCACCGCCACCTCCCAGAAGCTGTGCGGATGCCAGGTGATGGCGATGTCGGCGTCCTCGAACGCGCCACAGCGCACCATGAAGGCCTTTGCCGCGCCGCCTTCCTCGGCAGGACATCCGTAATAGCGCACGCGGCCCGGCACCTTGTTGGCCGCAAGCCAGTCCTTCACCGCGGTCGCGGCGAGCAGCGCGGAGGAGCCGAGCAGATTATGTCCGCAGCCATGGCCGTGGCCGCCGCTCTCGACCGGGCGATGCTCGGCGATTCCGGCCTCCTGGCTGAGACCGGGCAGGGCGTCATACTCGCCGAGGAAGGCAATCACCGGGCCGCCTTCGCCCCATTCGCCCATCACCGCGGTCGGGATGTCGGCGACGTTCTCGGTGATGCGAAAACCCTGATGGCGCAGTTCGGCCAGATGTTCGGCGGATGAGCGCGCCTCTGTGTAGCAGACCTCGGGCATCGCCCAGACCCGGTCGCTCAATTCGATGAAACGCGGCTTGATCGCGTCGACGCCGCGCCAAACATCACTACGGTTGTCCATTTGCTCCGATCCCTTAACGCTAGAGCATGATCCGGAAAAGTGTGAAGCGGTTTTCCGAAAAGATCATGCTCAGACAATGAGCCGAAGCGCGATGATCTCATCGCGCTTTGGGCAATCTGAAGCGCGAAACGCTAGCAGCTTGTCGCGACGCCGCCTAGCGCGCGCCGGCAGACCTGCATTTCCGAATGTCACGTCTTGGTGTGCAGAAATGTTTCTGCGTCAGGCGACGCTGAGCCGCTGAAGGCCTTTCCAGTCGAAGGCGATGCCGTGCCCCGGGCGATGATCGGGCGCGATCGCCATGCCCTGCTCCAGAACCAGCGGGTGCTCGATATAGCGGTCGAGGCCGAAGCCGTGCGCCTCGAGATACGACCGGTTCGGGCACGCAGCCAGCAGATGCACGGTGATGTCATGCGCGCCATGGCTGGTGACGGGAATATTGAAGGCCTCGGCGAGCCGGGCGATCTTCATGAAGCTGGTCACGCCGCCGCAATTGGTGACGTCGGGCTCGGCATAGGACAGCGCGCCGCCGGCGATATACGGCTTGAACTCCCACAGGCTGCGCAGGTTCTCGCCGGCCGCGATCGGCACGCCGCCGGCCTGCACGATGCGGGCGTGTCCCGCGACGTCGTCCGGAATCGTCGGCTCCTCGATCCAGGTCAGGTCGAAGGGTTGCAGGGCGCGCGCGGCGCGGATCGCTTCTTCGACGGTCCATTTCATGTTGGCGTCGGCCATCAGCGGAAACTCGTCGCCGAGATGGCCGCGCATCGCCTTCACGCGCGCCACGTCGGACGCAAGGCTCGGCCGGCCGACCTTCATCTTGATGGCGCGAAAGCCCTTGGCCAGATTGTCGTCGGTCTGCTTGAGCAGGCCATCGAGCGGCAGATCGAGATCGATGCCGCCGGCATAGCAGGGCACGCGGCGGTCGAAGCCACCGAGCAGCCGCCACAGCGGCAGCGATGCCCGCCGCGCCTTGAGGTCCCACAACGCGATGTCGAGCGCGGACAGCGCCAGCACCGCCGGGCCGCCGCGGCCGCCATAATGCAGCGCCCACCACACCTTGTGCCAAAGCTGCTCGGTGTCGTCGGCCTCCATCTCGCGCGAGATCTCGGTGATTTCGCGGCCCAGGATATCGGCGATGGCGCCGCCATTGCGGCCGACCGTGTAGGTGTAGCCGGTGCCTTCCGCGCCGTCGGCATCGCGGGCGCGGATCGTGACGAGCTCGAACGCCTTGATCTCGCCATGCGTGCTGTCGCTCAGCACCACCGGGAGCGGGATCTTGTAGAATCCGATGCTGAGGTCCTTGAGGATGGCCACGCCGGAACTCCTTGTCATGGGACGAATGCAATGCGTGACACACGATCTCAAAAGCCCCGGCTGCCTGCAACCTTGCGCCTGCGAATGTCTGCCTTGAGCGATTAGTCTGCCTTCCTTTATGATGTGGCTCGCGAGGACGTGGTCCGACCATGGATGATGCAATTCCGGCTCTGTTACCGAGATATTCGGGCCACCAGTTCGTGATCTATGCCGATGCCTGCTCGGGCGTTCCGGGCGCGCTGCATGAGCGCACCTTCGCATCGGTGAACGATGTGGTGCGCCGGCTGCATCCTGCGCCCGAATTCATTCTGTTCCCCGGCGACGAGATCATCGGCCTCACCGCCGATGCCGACGCGCTGCGCGCGCAATGGCGGCATTGGTTCGAGGTCGAGATGTCTTGGTTCGACCGGCGCGCGGTGCCGCTGTGGCACACGACCGGCAACCACACCACCTATGACGAGATGAGCGAGGCGGTGTTCCGCGAGGTGCTGCAGCTGCCGCGCAACGGCCCGCCCGGTCAGGAGGGGCTGTCCTACTGGGTTCGCCGCGACGATCTCGTGATGGTGTTCGTGCACACGCTGTGGAGCGGCCTCGGCGGCGAGGGGCATGTCGAGACCGACTGGCTGCAAGCGGTCCTCGCACAGCACAAGGACGCCAGGCACAAGCTGGTGCTGGGCCATCATCCCGTGTACCCCATCAACGGCTACAGCGGCAGCTATCAGCGCGAGATCGGCCACGAATACCGCGAGCGCTTCTGGGATATCCTCGTCCGCGCCGATGTCACCGCCTATCTGTGCAGCCACATTCTCGCATTCGACGTCCAGGTTCATCGTGGTGTGCTGCAGGTCTGCACGGCGGGCGCCGGCACTGCGCACCGGATGCCCGAAGGCGTCGAGTATCTGCATTGCGTGCAGGCCGCGCTCGATCAGGATGGGTTCCGCTATCAGGTGCTCGATACCGAAGGTGTGGCGCGCGAGCAGCTGGCATGGCCGCTGCCATCGCTGGACCAGGCCGCGTGGTCGCCGCTGCCGCGCGGGACCAGCCCTGCACCGCTGTCGGGGACATTGGCGCCCGCGGCGGTCATCGCGCTGAAACTGGCGGGCCGCACCGCCGCGGGAACCGCCGCGCCACAAACGCTGCTCTGCACGCCCGCGCCCGGCGTGATCGCACCGCTCTGGCTTGGCTTGCGCGGGCCGAATCAGACGCTCACCTTGATCCTTGGACGCGAGCGTGGACGCAGTCCCTATTACTGGATCGGTCCCGATCTCGGTGCCAACAGCGATTTCAACCTCGACATCGCCTTCTATCCGGACATGGGACCGGGCGGCGTGCTGTGGCGACGCAGCGGTGACACGCGCTGGACGTCGTGCGCGGCGATATCGGCAACGGGGCTGGAGCGGTTCGCATGGCCGGCGGTCTGGAACGTCGGGTGCGGCGAGGGTGGGCCGGATGACAGGCGCTATGCCGGACCACGGTTCGAGATCGCTATTTCCGTCATCGCATTGTAGTTAATCGCGCCCGGGGCCGACGCGCTGGACGTCGGCGCTGCGGCTGATGCGGGCTTCGACGCCCGCATTGCGGTCGCATTGGCTCCAATGAATGGCCATGGAAAAATCAGACGTCAGCCAAACTTCGCGCGTAGGTTTTATCGCTTGCTGACCTCGAAAAGGAATCGACCATGCGCAATCTCACAGCATTCGTCACTGTTGCCGCGCTCGTCCTCGGAACGCCCGCCTTGGTGCAAGCGCAAGGCACGCAACCCAATGCGCCGCCGCAGTCATCTGATCAGTCCACCGTCATCCGGAGCATACAGGTCGTCGACATCAAGGACCTCAAGCCCGAGATGCGATCGAAGATCGAGGATGCGATGGCAAAGACCAAGGAAGACGACATCCAGTCGCTTCGGAAGTCGATTGACGCGACACCGCAGGCGGTCTCCGCGCTCAAGGCCAAGGGCCTGACTTCGTCGCAGGTCGTCGCTATCAACATTGCCGATGGCGTGCTGACGATGTTCGCCAAAACAGCCTGACCAGGGTCAGCGAATGTCGGTATCGGTGGTTGGACCTCCCCGCGGCCATTGATGCCAACAACTCCCGCAGCCGACGCTGCGGGAGTTTTCATTTCTGATAGGCGCGGCCTGTCCAATGGACGTTCACCGGGGAGAGCGATCAGTCAGGCTCGTTGGGCCTGGTACGTTCCGCGCGTTTCAATTCGCGATCGATCAGCGTGCAGACGCGCCGCCGCGCCAGCAGGTCGAGCCGCGCGCGCGTGGTGCCTTGCCTGGTCTTGCCGTTGATGTCGAACGACCAGGCCCAGAGGTCGGGTTCGATGTTGGTGAGTGTGTATTGAATGTCCCGATGACGACCGATCAGCTTCTTCATGCCGTTTCTTCTTGTTGGCTGAAGATTGCATAGCCAGATCGTGAAGGCGTCTGTATCCGGTCGAATACTGAGTCGGGTGTCCGCAGGGCGGAATTTTCCAAATCACTGATTTGGGGTCGCTGTGCAGTGGCTGCGTGCAACTGACGAGTGCGCACGAAGATTCGCAGTCGTCCTGGCGAAGGCCAGGACCCATTACCCCAAGTGCGCAATGTTGCGCGACGCTAGGGCCACGATCTCGTTCACTGTCAAATGCGGTGGTTATGGTCCTGGCTTTCGCCAGGACGACAATGACGAGTCCTGCCTGCAACATCCGCCGCAGCGTACGGGTCCCTGCTTTCGCAGGAACGACGGGTGGAGAAATCTCAGCTCAGCGTCACTGCAACAGTCATCCCACCCCTCACAAATTTATCACCCCGCGCCGCGCGGCATGGGCGACGGCGTCGGTGCGGCCGGTGGCGTCGAGCTTGTCGAGCAGCGAGCCGACATGAAACTTGGCGGTGTGGACGGAAATCCCGAGCCGCTGTGCGATCATCTTGTTGGACGCGCCTTCCGCCAGCAGCGCCAGCACGTCGAGCTCGCGCGGCGTCAGCTCGAAGTCGCCGCCCGCGGCCTCGCGGTTGCGTGCGACGACCGCAGCCGTGGCCTGTTCGCCCGGCGCGGCGAGCCGCAGGCCGGCGACGCTGCCGAGCAGGGTCGCCAGCCGGTCGGCGAGGACGGCGTCGTCGACCTCGAGCGCGATGACGATGTCGTTGGCCGGCTCACCGCTCACGTCTCGGGCCTCTCGCCGACTGTCACCTTGAAGTTCAGCGGCTCGCCGCCGCGATGCATGGTGAGCTCGACCACCGTGCCGACGCTCTGCGGTCCGAGGCCGCGCGACAGCGCGCGCACGCCGTACAGCTTCTCGCCATTCACGGCAATGATCACGTCGCCTTGCCGGATGCCGGCGGCGGCCGAGGGGCCGGCCTTGTCGACGTTCATCACCATCGCGCCGAGGCCGTCGTCGAGACGGACCGGCTGCAATCCGACGCCAAGATATCCGCGTGCGATGCGGCCGCTCTTCTCGAGCTGGCCTGCGACCCGCTCGATGGTCGTCGCCGGGATCGTCAGCACGCGGCGCGGGCCGAGCACGGCCATGCCGAACGGCTCGCCCGCGGCGTTCAGCGCGAGGCCACCCTGCTGGCTGTGCCGCAGCCGGACGTCGAGCTCGATCCGTGCATCGATTTCGCCGCCGCGCAGGCTGCGCCAGGCCGGGCCGGACAGTGCGACCATGCCGAGCCGCGCGGTCGGCGCGCCGCGGTCGGCGGCGACGATCACCGCGAGCGATCCCAACGCGGGGTTCTCGGTCGAGAGCTTGACGGGGGCAACGTCGCCTTCGACGCGCAGCAGCGCGACGTCGGTGGTGTGGTCGCGTCCGACGACGGTCGCTGGCCCGCGGCTGCCGTCGGCGAACTGGATTTCGATCTCGCCCTCGTCGGCCAGCGCTTCGTCGGCGGTGACGACGAGGCCTACCTTCCAGACAAAGCCGGAGGCGCGCGCGCGATGCGAATGCACGGAGACGATGGCGGGCGCAGCGCGTGCAATGGTCTCCGCAAGGGCAGATGACAGCGATGACAGGATATTCGGTTCGGTCATGGGAAACTCCGTTGGCTTCCCTCAATCTGGGATGTCGCGGCTGACGGCGATACTGGCCGGATGGGCAGGGCGTGGCCGGGCCGCCCGGAACTGCCGCTCAGCTCAGCCGCTGCAGGGTCGCCTTCGGGCTCTCGCCGAACTTAGCGCGGTAGGCGCTCGCCATCCGGCTCAGATGGGTAAAGCCGAGGTCGAATGCAATATCGACGATGCGCTCGCCCGGCCGCGCCGTCTTGAGGCGGGCGTTGAGATGGGCGAGGCGGATGTCGAGCAGCATCTCGGACACGGTGGTGCCGAAGTGACGGCGGAAGCCGAGTTGCAGCGCGCGGATGCCGGTGCCCGCGATCTCCGCGAGCTCGGCGAGGTCCATCGGCTCGGTCGCGCGGCTCTCCAGATAGGCGCGCACGCGTTTCAAGGCGGCCGGCTGGGCCTCGGTGCGGCCGTTGAAGACATCGATCGCCGAACTCAGGCTGTGCCGCTGCTCGTTGAGCAGCACATTGAGAAACGACTCGCGCCAATCGGCCGCCGCGACCGCCGACAAAGCCTTGCGCGGCCCGAGCTGCTCGGCGGCCGTGACAAGCTGCTCGATCTTGGCCGAGAGCGTCTGCCCGAGTGGCCCGCTCAGCGCGACGGCCGGATCGAACTCGACCGGCCTCACCGCCACGCCGCCAAGCGCCGCGGCGCGATGCTCGACCAGCTTGCGGTCGAGCAGCAAGATCAGCTGAGCGCAGTCGCCGCGCCAGGTCATCTCGGTCGGAATGGTCGGCGACAGCAGCGAGGCCGTGTGCCGTGGTCCGGTGGTGAGCTCGCGCGCGGCGGTCCGCACCGCGGCCGAGCCGGACAGCGGCATCTGCAGCAGGAAGAAGCGGTCGAGGCAGCCGGGATTGATCGCGACCGATCCGCCATAGGCGACATAGTTGATGGAGAAGCCGTCGAAGTCGGCGCAATTGTGATGCGCGGAGAAATCGCTCGCGGAATGATCGACCGGCGTCAGATCGTGCGGACAGAAGATGCGGCCGATCGCTTCCGCCGCGTCATCGACGCGCGCCGTCGCGACGCGTGCGAAATCCTTGAGCCTTGCGCTTGCCGGATTTGCGCTTGCCGAAACCTCGTTGCCAACAGCAGTCACGCCGGCCGTCCGGAGTTGTTTGAGGTCTAAAACATCAGGCAGCCTAGAGCATCCCGCGGCAAAGGGGAACGCCGTTTCGTCGTGCAATCTGCCTGATCGGCGGTCAGGACGATGCGACGGCATTGGGCAGCAGCCGGCCGGCGCAATGCTCCCGCATTGCAGCATGAAGGTGCCGGGTGTGGATTCGTTTATCGGCTAGACAGCCTCACCGGCCGGCGACAGGCTCCGTGCCGGCACTGCGCATCAAAACTGGAGAGGCTGACATGGGCACGCTCGAAAAAGGCATTACCCGAACCGGCACCGGCTACGGCGGCAAGACCTGGAATATCCTGGGCCAAATCTACTATCCGAAGGCGGTCACCGACTCGACCTTCGCGTTCGAAACCAACAGCGATCCCGGCCAGTTCGTGCCGGTGCACATCCACCCGACCCAGGACGAGTTCATCCTGGTGCAGGAAGGCGTGCTCGACCTCAAGCTCGACGGCGTCTGGGTGCAGGCCAAGGCCGGCGACCTCGTGCGCATGCCGCGCGGCATCCCGCACGGCTATTTCAACAAGTCGGACAAGCCGGCGCGGGCGCTGTTCTGGGTGTCGCCGATGCAGAAGCTCGAGGCGCTGTTCGAGAAGCTGCACAATCTGCAGGACCCCGCCGAAGTGGTGCGTATCTCCGCCGAGCACGAGGTGGACTTCCTGCCGCCGGAAGCCAACGACTAGCCCGGCGGTCAAACAGACAATACGCACACGAGGCGGCAATCGCCGGAGCTGGACTCCGGCGATGACGGGGACGCGTGCGCTTAACGAAATTGGACCTGTTCATTCAATTCGGAGCGGTTTCATGGTCAAGCAGAAGCATGTGTGCGTCATCGGCGCCGGCATTTCCGGGCTCGCAGCCGGCAAGGCCTTTGCCGGTCGCGGCCACAAGGTGACCATCATCGAGCGCAGCGGCGATCTCGGCGGCGTTTGGGAGCCGGCGCGCTCCTATCCCGACGTGCAGACCCAGAGCCCGAAGGAGCTCTATCGCTACACCGACAAGGCGATGCCGGAGTCCTATCCGGAATGGCCGAAGGGTCCGCAGGTTCATGCCTACTTGCGCGACTATGCCCGCAGCCACGGGCTCGACGGCGCGATGCGGTTCGACACCAAGGTCGAGACCATGACGCGTCGCACTGACGGCAGGCCGGGCTGGACGCTGGCGCTGCGCTCGACCGACGGCGCCACCGGCCACGAGGATTTCGACTTCGTCGCGGTCTGCACCGGGCAATTCAACGAGCCGCAGGCCCTGCCGCTGGCCGGCGAGGACGGCTTCAAGGCGCAGGGCGGGCAGATCCTGCATTCATCGCAATACGGCGATCCAACGCTTGCCAAGGGCCGCAAGGTGGTGGTGCTCGGCGGCTCCAAATCGGCGACCGACATCGCGGTGAATGCGGTCAATTCCGGCGCCAGCGAAGTCACCATCGTGTTTCGCGAGCCGGTCTGGCGGATTCCCTATTTCGTCGGCGGCCTCGTCAACTTCAAGCGCATCCTCTACATCCGCGCGCAGGAGCAGATGTTTGCCAGCTGGGGCATCGGGCCGATGGCGCGCCTTGCGCATGTCGTGGCAAAGCCGTTCGTGTGGGCGAACTGGCGCGGGCTCGAAAGCATGCTGAAGATGCAGCTCAAGCTGAAGCAATGCGGCATGGTGCCGAAGGAGCGGATCGAGGATGGCGTCAACTGCTCGGTGCCGATCGCAACCCCCGGCTTCTATCCGATGGTCGCCGACGGCCGGATCAAGGCAGTGCGCGGCACCTTTGACCATTACGACGGCAAGACCATCGTGATGAGCGGCGGCCAGCGCGTCGCGGCCGACGTCGCGGTGCTCGCGATCGGCTACAAGCTCGGCGTGCCGTTCCTGCCCGAGGAGTATCAGAACAAGCTGGTCGAGCCCGACGGGCAGTACCGGCTGTACCGGCTGATCGCCAATCCCGATCTGCCCGACATGGGCTTCGTCGGTTTCAATTCGAGCTTCTGCACCGTGCTGTGCGCCGATCTCGCCGCGAACTGGCTGGTGCGCTACGCCGACGGCCAGCTGGCACGGCAGCCGAGCGCGGCCGAGATGAATAGCAACATCGCGATGATGCTGAACTTCAAGCGCGTCGAGCGTCCGGCAGCGGGCGTCTATGGCGGGCTGTGCGTCGCGCCGTACCACTTCAAGCATTTCGACGAACTGCTGGCGGATATCGGCACCAAGGCGTCGCGCCGCAACCCGCTCGTCGAAAAGTTCATGCCGCCGGACGCCGACGCCTATGCCCGCTTCCTCGCGACTGCGCCAGCATACAGAGCGGTGGCGTAGAGCATCACGGGATTGGGGCGAGCAGCAAGGGCGCTGCGCTCCCTCTCCCCGTTCTTACGGGGAGAGGGTTGGGGTGAGGGGCCGTCCCCGCATCTGCGGTGATGGCTGCGTTTGTGGAGACTCCCCCTCACCCGGAACGCATCTAATGATGCGTTCCGACCTCTCCCCGCACGCGGGGCGAGGTGAAGCGGAGGCCGCTAATCGCGGCCGGCGTCGAGGAAGGCCTGCGCCAGCCGCTCGGGGTTGGAGAAGCACAGCTCGTGGCTGCCCGGCACCTGGACCAGGCGGAACAGTCCGAGCTTCTCCGACAACCGTGGATACCAGGGCAGGCTGTGCGGCATCGCGGTGTCCTCCGTGCAGTTCACGTAGGACTTTGCGATCGGCATCTCGGCCGGATTGGTGCGCAGCGCGATCTTGTCCTGGAAGGTCTTCAACGGGTGCGGGTTGAGCTTGTCATAGGTGCGCTGCGCCGTCTCGAGATCGGCGTCGTTGATGAAGGCCTCGCGCCAGATCGGGAACGGCAGCACCACCGAGCCGTCGCCCCGCTCGGCATGAATGGCGTCGAACAGGCCGCGATAGTGCGGCGGCACCATGTCGTTGAGGCATTCGCCATTGTTCGGGACAAAGGCGTTCCAGTAGACGAGGCGGCGGATGCGGTTCGCGGCGGCGTCGGCAACGCCGGTGATGACCATGCCGCCATAGCTGTGGCCGACCAGGACGATGTCCTTGAGGTCATGCTCGGCGAGATAATCCACGATCGACTGGATCGCCTCGGCGAGCCCGGAGTCCTTCCGGTCGCCGGGCCGGTTGCCCCTGATGGTCGGGGTGTGGACGACATGGCCGGCCTTGCGGATGGCAGCCGCAACCGGCTCAAACTCGGCGCCGGTATGCCAGGCGCCATGGACGAGAACATAGGTCGACATGTTGTACCTCCCTGTCTGGATTGCCGCGTCCGGACGGCCCGGAATACGCGCAAGTTTCATCCGCTTCCTGATGGATATTGACCTGGATATTGACCTGGACCCGCGGAACGCGCTTGGCTGTGAGCGAACCGGACTGGGCTCGGAGTGAACTGATGCAGCAAATCGCCGCCGCGGATCGCTCGCGCAGGCTGAGCTGGAATACCGCGGACACGAGGCCCGGCGAGCAGTTCGCGTATTACCGCGAGGCGATCTGCCAGGCCTTCATGAACCTGACGCCGGAGCCGCCGGCGACGCCGGGCTTCCTCGCCCGCGTCGAGACCGTTGGGCTCGGGGATGGCGCGGTCAACCGGGTCAGCTTCCCGGAGCATGTCGTGCGGCGCTCCGCTGCCGACATCGCCGCGTCCAGCCGGCGCTGCTACTACCTCAATCTGAAGCTTGCCGGCCGCTGCCGCATCCAGCAGGCGGGACGCGAGATCAGCCTGTCGCCGGGGCAGGTCGGAATCTTCGACAGCGGCCAGCGCTTCGCGCTGCTGCACGACCGCGGCCCGGCGCTGCAGGTCGCCTCGTTCTGGGTGCCGGCCGAGGCGCTCGATGAACGGCTGCCGTCGGCGCCCGAGGTCGCGCCGGCGCGGGTTTCGGATGATCCCTTCGTCGGCCATCTCATCGCCGAGACGGCGCAGGTTCTGAACACATCCGCCCTCCGTGCTTCGGATGCGGACAACGCGCGGCTGTTTGGCGTGCTGCTCGATCTGGTCGCGCTCAGCCTGTCGCGCAGTGGTCGCGCAGGCGTCGGGGAGAGCGCAAGCCTTGCCGATGCGACCTGGCTTGCGCTGCGCCGTGCCGTGGACCGCAGGCTGCGCGAGCCCGGCCTCGGCGTTGCCGCCATTGCGGCTGCGATCGGCATCAGCGAGCGCTATGTCCACAAACTGTTCAAGCGCGCCGGCACGACATTCGCCAGCCATGTGATGGACCGCCGTCTCGACGGCGCCGCGCGCGATCTGAGGGATCCCGCGGTCGCCGGGCGCGCGATCGGCGACATCGCGTTCGACTGGGGCTTCTCCGACCTGTCGCATTTCACGCGGCGCTTCAGGCACCGCTTCGGCTGCACGCCGCGCGACTGGCGCCGCGGCTGACCAACGCTTCGGAAATCGCCATGGCGCAGCCGTTCACCTACCAGGTCAGCCCGATGCGGGTCGTGTTTGGGGTCGGCACCGTCGCGCAGCTGGCGGACGAGCTCGACCGGCTCGGCATCAATCGCGCGCTGGTGCTGGCGAGCCGGCGGCAGCAGGCCGAGCTCGGCGATCTTGCTGACCTGACCGGCGGCCGTGTGGCCGGATTGTTCGACGGTGCAGTGGTGCACACGCCGGTCGCGGTGACCGAACATGCGATGGAGATCGTCCGCGAGCTCAAGCCGGACGGCGTGGTTGCGATCGGCGCCGGTGCCGCGACCGGCCTCAGCAAGGCGATTGCGCTGCGCACTGACCTGCCGCAACTGATCGTGCCGACCAGTTATGCCGGCTCCGAGATGACGCCGGTACTCGGCGAGACCGTCGACGGCGTCAAGACCACGCAATCATCGCCGAAGATCCTGCCCGAGGCCGTGATCTACGACGTCAACCTGACCGTCTCGATGCCGGCCAAATTCTCGGCGATCTCCGGCCTCAACGCGATCGCGCATGCGGCCGAGGCGCTGTACGCGCGGGACGGCAACCCGATCACCTCGCTGATGGCGGAAGAGGCGATCGCAAAGCTCGCATCGTCGCTGCCGGACGTGAACGCACGGCCGCGCGATCTCGATGCGCGCGCGGACGCGCTCTATGGCGCGTGGCTGTGCGCGGTCTGTCTCGGCACCGTCGGCATGGCGCTGCATCACAAGCTCTGCCACACCGTCGGCGCGCTGTTCGACCCGCCGCATGCCGAGACCCATGCGGTGCTGCTGCCGCACACCATCGCCTACAACACGCCGGCCGCGCGCGATCCAGTCAGCCGCGCGGCGAGGGCGCTTGGGGCTGCTGACGCCGCCGATGGCCTGTTCGATCTGTCGGCAAGGCTCGGCGCGCCGCGCTCGCTCGCCGAGATCGGCATGCCCGACGACGGCATCGCAAAGGCCGCCGCGCTCGCCAGCAAGAACCCTTACTGGAATCCGCGGCCGATCGAGGAGAGCGGCATCCGCGACCTGCTGAAGCGCGCGTGGTCCGGCGCGCGCCCGCAGGCCGGATAGATCAGACGCCGATCGCGTTGCGCGCGATCACGTCGCGATAGAACGCCGCGCTCAATTTCGGCACCCGGGCCTGGGTCTCGAAATCCACCCGGTAGAGGCCAAAGCGCTTCTCGTAGCCGAAGATCCATTCGAAATTGTCCATCAGGCTCCACAGGAAATAGCCGTGGACCGGGACCCCGTCGGCGGTCGCGCGCTGCAATTGGGCGAGATAGTTGCGCAGGAACATGATGCGGTCGAGATCGTAGATCTGCCCGTCCGGATGCACCTTGTCCTCACCGGACGTGCCGTTCTCGCTGATATAGATGCTCTTGATGTTCCACAGCTTGGCGGCGATCCGCGGCGCCCAATAGATCGTCTCTGGCGCGATCCGCAGCCATTCCGAGCTCATGTGCGGGAAGGAGGCCGGCATCGGCAGCGGCTTCCAGCCGGGGGCATGGTCGGTGGCAAGGATGTAGCATTGCGGCGCGTAGATGTTCAGGCCGACGAAATCATTGGGCTGCGAGATGATCTTCAGTTCGTCAGCGGTAAATTTGGGCGCATCCGCGTCGGCATATTGCAGGAAGCCTTCGGTGTACCTGCCTTCGAGGACGACACCGAGAAAACCTGCATTGAGCTCGCGCGTCGCGATCTCGGTAGCGCGGATGTTCTCCGGCGTGTTGAAGGCGGGCACGCAGGCGGTGATGTTCTCGGCCGGCCCGACCCGCGTGCCGGCACGGCCTTTGGCGCGGATCGCCTGCACTGCAAGGCCATGCGCAAGCGCCACATGATGGCGCGCCTGGTTCACCTCGCCAGCCGGCAGCTTCAGCCCCGGGGCGTCGACGCCGAGCGCATAGCCGAACGGGAGGAAACGTCCGACCTCGTTGAGGGTGAAGACGTTCTTCACGCGGTCGGTCAGTCGCTGCGCCACGTAGCCGGCATAGTCGCCGAACGCCTTCGAAGTGTCCCGCGAGCGCCAGCCGCCGACGCGGTCCTGCAGCGCCTGGGGCAGGTCCCAGTGATAGAGCGTGGCGTAGGGCTCGATGCCGTTCGCCAGCAGCTCGTCGACCAGGCGGTTGTAGAAGTCGAGGCCCTTCGGGTTCGGCGTGCCGGTGCCATCGGGAAATACCCGAGGCCAGGCGATCGAGAAGCGATAGGCCTTGGCGCCGAGATCCTTGATGAGGCGGACGTCCTCCTTGTAGCGGTGATAGTGATCGTTGGCGCGGTCGCCGGTCGAGCCGTCCTCGATCTTGCCCGATGTATGGGTGAAAGTGTCCCAGATCGATGGGCCGCGGCCGTCCTCATTGACCGCGCCCTCGACCTGGTAGGACGAGGTTGCTGTGCCCCAGACGAAGCCGGTGGGAAAGTTCGTGCCGTCCGGCCGTGACGCACGGTTTGCAGCCTCGGCAGGGCCGGTCAAACCGAGCGCCGAGAGGCCTGCAAGGCCCGCAAACTGCCGGCGCGAGAACTTTCCGAACATTGCTGTCTCCCGTCGCCGAACGTTGCGGCTGGAATGCGGGCCGTAGGTTAACCTTCCATCCCGCCGTTGAGCAACAAGGGCCGGCGGGCCAAAGCGCCGTGGCGAGCGGCGTACCAATCAATGCGAACCATTGTGATGTCAATGTCGCGGAGTTGTCAGTTTTGTGGCGACATTTTCTCTACTAGATTGCCTGCTACGTCATTCCGCAATGACATCCGAATATCCCCGAGATTCCCGTGAGCTGCGCGCGATGAACAAGCCTGCAACCCATGTCCGAACGGCGCTGCTGCGTCGTCTTGCCACTGCGATCGGCTTGGCTTTGGCGATGGCCGCAAGCGCGCAGGCCGAGCAGACATTTTCGTTCGACCGCACGCCCGGAAAGCTACCGAAGACGGTCGTCCCGTTGCATTACGCGATCGAGCTGACGCCTGATATCACGAGCCTCGCTCTGCCAGGCGTCGAGACCGTCGACATCGAGGTACGCGAGGCGACCGCGCAGCTGACGCTGAACGCGGTCAACACGACATTCGCAGAGGTTACGATCGATGACGGCGCCCAGCGCGCGGAGATCGCGACCGACGCCACCGCGCAGACCGCAACGCTGACCTTCGCCAGGCCGCTTGCGGCCGGCCGCCACAAGCTACGCATCGCCTTCACAGCGCAGATCAACAAATTCGGCACCGGCCTGTTCTCGGTCGACTACCCGACCAGGACCGGGATCAAGCGGATGATCTCCAGCAAGCTGGAGCCGGCCGATGCCAGGCGGATCTTCCCGTGCTGGGACGAGCCGTCGTTCAAGGCGAGCTTCGCGCTGACCGTCGTCATTCCGCGCAATCTGCTCGCGGTCGGCAACATGCCCGTGACCAGCGAAGAGCCGGTCGCCGGCGATCTCAAGAAGGTTGCGTTCGCGCCGACGCCGAAGATGTCGAGCTATCTGTTCGTGCTCACGGTCGGCGAGCTCGAGCACGTCACAGCGGATGCCGGCGGCGTCACGGTCGGCGTGGTGACGACGGAGGGCAAGGGCGGCCAGGGCCGGTTCGCGCTCGACAGCGCGGTGAAGCTGCTCGCCTATTACAACGACTATTTCGGCGTCAAATATCCGTTGCCGAAGCTCGACCTGATCGCCGTTCCCGGCGGGTTCGGCGGCGCGATGGAGAATTGGGGCGGCATCACCTTCTTCGAGAGCCGGCTGCTGTTCGATCCCGCGACGTCCGCCGAGACCGCGCGGCGTGGCATCTTCGCCATCATCGCGCACGAGATGGCGCATATGTGGTTCGGCGATCTCGTCACCATGGCGTGGTGGGACAATCTCTGGCTCAACGAGGGCTTTGCCAGCTGGATGGCAACCAAGGCCTCGGAGCAGTTCTATCCGCAATGGCAGGGCTGGCTGAACGGCTACGGCGCGAAGCAGTTCGCCATGGCGCTCGATGCGCGGCGCACCTCGCATCCCGTGCAGCAGCCGATTGCCGATCACAGCGAAGCGGTCACGGCATTCGACGCCATCACCTACAACAAGGGGCAGGCGCTGATCCGCATGCTCGAGACCTATCTCGGCGAACCGGCGTTCCGCGACGGCATCCGCAGATACATGGCCGCGCATGCCTACAGCAACGCGACGACCGCTGATCTCTGGCAGGCGCTCGAGAGTAGCGCCGGCAAGACCATCACCGGTATCGCCGCCTCCTTCTCCGAGCAGGACGGCGTGCCGCTGGTCGTGGCCGAGGCGGCCTGCGATGGCGTGGCGCAACGTCTGACCCTGCGGCAGGATCGCTTCGTGGTCGCGCCGGCCAACAATCCGCCGCTGCCGGCCCGCAACTGGCAGATTCCCGTTGCGGTCGGACCGGCGCATGGCAAGCCGTTTGACGAGATATTGCTGAAGGGGAGCACCGATATCCCGGCCGGTGCCTGCGGCGATGCGATCAAGGTCAACCTCGGCGACGTCGGCTACTTCAGGGTCGAGTACGGCCCGAAGAACCGTGCGGCGTTGCTGAACGCATTCCCGCAAATGCAGGTCGCCGACCGTCTCAATGTCGTTACCGACAGCTGGGCGCTGGTGCAGGCGGGCCGCGCGGAGGCGCCGTCCTATCTCGCGCTGCTCGATGCCCTCGATGCCGGTGACCATCGCGCGGTGTGGGACCAGGTGATCTCGACATTCGCGGCGCTGAACCGGCTGTCGCGCGGCCGCACCGAGCGGCCGGTGATCCAGGCCTATGCCCGCGCCAAGCTGCGCCCGGTGTTCGATCGGGTCGGATGGGACGGCGCCGGTTCAGGCGACGATGACACTGCGTTGTTGCGTGCAAGCCTGATCTCGACGCTTGGCGATCTCGGGGATGCAGCTATTGTGGCGGAAGCGAGGCGGCGCTTTGCGGGATTCGTCGATGATCCCAATTCGCTTCCGACCGCATTGCGCGATGCCGTCACGCATGTTGTCGGTGTGACCGCCGATCGGGCGACCTACGACCAGCTGCTGGCGCTCGCGCGCAACAGCACGGCGACCAATGAACGGCTGCGCTATTATCTCGCGGCGGCAAGCGCCCGCGATGCCGAACTGGCGCGGGCGACGCTGGCGTTGACGCTGACCAACGAATTGCCCGACACGATCGTGACGGGGATGATCAACGCGGTTGCGTCTTCAGGCGAGCAGCCGCAGCTCGCCTGGGACTTCGTCCGGACTAATTTCGATACGTTGCTGGCAAGGCAGGGGCCGAACTTCCGCGACCAGTTCGTGCCGAACTTCATGACCAATTTTACCGATGAGGACCATGCGGCGGAACTGGCCGCGTTTGCTCCGTCGCAATCGACCACCGGCGGACGGGTGATGGTGGCGCGATCCGTGCAGGCGATCGCGATCTCGGCCGATCTCGCCGCGCGCGTGCTGCCCGCCGCCGACGGCTGGATCAGGGCGCGCAAACCGTGAGATCGCGAAGCAGTTTCCGGCGGCGCGCGATGCGGCTATGCTCCGTGCGCGGCATGCAATCAACGATGCGAGGCTGAGATGGTCAAAGGTTCCGATTTGCTGGTCGCGGCCCTCGAGAATGAGGGCGTGGAGCGGGTATTCGGCGTCCCCGGCGAGGAGAACCTCGACGTGGTCGAGAGCCTGCGCAAATCCTCGATCAAACTGATCGTGACCCGCCACGAGCAGGCCGCGGCGTTCATGGCGGCGACCTATGGCCGGCTGACCGGAAGGCCCGGCGTCTGCATGACGACGCTTGGCCCCGGCGCGCTCAACCTCACGACAGGCGCCGCCTATGCGCTGCTCGGCGCGATGCCGATGGTGATGCTGACCGGACAGAAGGGCATCTTGAGCAGTCGGCAGGCCAAGTTCCAGATTGTCGACATCGTCAACACGTTTCGCCCGCTGACCAAATTGTCGCTGCAGATCGTCAGCGGCGCGACCATTCCGACCCTGGTCCGTGACGCCTTCCGCATTGCGACGCAGGAACGGCCGGGGCCGGTACTGCTCGAACTGCCGGAAGATATCGCTGGCGAGGAGATTGCGCCGGTCGAAATGATACCGCCGCATCCGATCGAGATTCCCATCGCGCACGCCGCCGCGCTCGACCGCGCCGCCGACATGATCCTGAAGGCGCAGCGCCCGCTGATCATGCTTGGTGCTGCGGCATCGCGTCCGCGTTCGACTGCCGGGATCGGCGATTTCGTGCGGCGCACGAAAATCCCGTTCATCACCACGCAGATGGGCAAGGGCACGGTGTCGGGCGGCACCAATCAGTATATGGGAACCGCCGCGCTGAGCGAGCGCGACTACGTGCACGAGGCGATCGACCGCGCCGACCTCATCATCGCGATCGGTCACGACACGGTCGAGAAGCCGCCTTTCATCATGGGCCCGAAGGGGCCGCAGGTGATCCATGTCAGCTACATGCCGGCAACGGTCGAGCAGGTCTATTTCCCGCAATGCGAGGTGATCGGCGACGTCGGTCCGAGCCTTGAATTGCTGGCCGATCGGGTCGAGGGAAAGCTGCCGCATGCCAGCGCGCTGCTCAGCCTGCGCCAAAGCATTCTGGCCAAGATCACCGATCGCGCCACCGAGGGCCGCTGGCCGCCGACGCCGCAGCGCATCGTGCACGATGTGCGGCAGGTCATTCCCGAGGACGGCATCGTCGCGCTCGACAACGGCATGTACAAGATCTGGTTCGCGCGCAATTACCGCACGCTGCTCGCGAACTCGCTGCTGCTCGACAACGCGCTCGCGACCATGGGCGCCGGCCTGCCGTCGGCGATGATGGCGGCGATGCTGTATCCGAAGAACCGCGTGCTCGCGGTCTGTGGCGATGGCGGCTTCATGATGAACTCGCAGGAGCTCGAGACCGCCGTCCGCCTCAATCTCAATCTGGTAATCCTGATCCTGGAGGATTCCGCCTACGGCATGATCCGCTGGAAGCAGGCGGTCGACAATTTCCCGGATTTCGGCCTGACCTTCGGCAATCCGGATTTCGTCAAATACGCCGAAAGCTACGGCGCCAAGGGTTCGCGGATCGCGAGCACGGATGCGATCGTTCCGACCCTGGAACGGGCGTTTTCCGGCGGCGGCGTGCATCTTGTCGTGGTGCCGATCGACTATACCGAGAACAAGCGGGTGCTGGTCGACGAATTGCGCGAGAAGGTGCAGCAGATCGATGTGTCGTAGAGCATGATCCGGACCCGAAGGGCCGCGTTAGCGCAAAGTGCGAAGCGGCTTTCCTCGCGACAAACGCAAAGCGTTTGCGCGGAGATCATGCTCAAACAAGACGCTAAAGCACGGTTGCGGTGGGCAAGGAACGAAAAGCCCTCGGCTTGATTGAACGTAAGCCGCCATGGTAGCACGCCACTGCATCACCATTGCGCAGATGGTCGGCGATACCAGATCTGAGAGGTCACGTGACTGCACCAAATCCTGCCGCCGGCAAACCCATCGATCCCGCCGCGCTCGCCAATGTGCCGCGGCTGGTCACGGCCTATTTTGCCGGCAAGCCCGACGCCGGCGATCCCGCCCAGCGGGTTGCGTTCGGCACCTCGGGCCATCGCGGCTCGTCGCTGAAGAATTCCTTCAACGAGGACCATATCCTCGCCACCACGCAGGCGATCTGCGATTACCGGCGCGAGAAGGGCCTCACCGGACCGCTGTTCATCGGCATCGACACCCATGCGCTGGCTGAGCCGGCGCTGGCCAGCGCGGTCGAGGTGTTCGCGGCCAACGGCGTCGAGATCATGATCGACGCGCAGGCCGGCTACACCCCGACGCCGGTGATCTCGCATGCGATTCTGAGCTACAACAAGGGCCGTAGCGCGGGCCTCGCCGACGGCGTCGTCATCACGCCGTCACACAACCCGCCGGAGGACGGCGGCTACAAGTACAATCCACCGCATGGTGGTCCGGCCGACACCGACGTCACCGCCGTGGTCGAGAAGAACGCCAACCGCTACATCGAGGCCGGCCTCAAGGGCGTCGCGCGGCTGTCCTATGATCGCGCGCGCAAGGCGGCGACCACGCATCTGCACGATTATATCACGCCCTATGTCGCCGATCTCGGCAACACCGTCGATCTCGCGCTGATCAAGTCTGCCGGCGTCAAGATCGGCATCGACCCGCTCGGCGGCGCGGCGGTGCACTACTGGCAGCCGATCATCGCGCGCTACGGCATCAACGCGTCAGTCGTCAACGAGGCGGTCGATCCGACCTTCCGCTTCATGACCGCGGACTGGGACGGCAAGATCCGGATGGACTGCTCGTCGCCTTATGCGATGGCGAGCCTGATCGGGATGCGCGACCGTTTCGACGTCGCTTTCGCCAACGACACCGACGCCGACCGCCACGGCATCGTGATCCGCTCGAACGGGCTGATGAACCCGAACCACTTCCTTGCCACCGCGATCGCCTATCTGTTCGCGCACCGGCCGCAATGGAGCAAGGACGCCGCGATCGGCAAGACCATCGTGTCGAGCTCGATCATCGATCGCGTGGCGAAGAAGCTGGGCCGCAAGCTGGTCGAGACGCCGGTCGGCTTCAAATGGTTCGTCGACGGGCTCGGCAGCGGCGGCTTCGGCTTTGCCGGCGAGGAGAGCGCGGGCGCTTCGTTCCTGAAGCGCGACGGCTCGGTGTGGACCACCGACAAGGACGGCATCATCCTCGGCCTCTTGGCAGCCGAGATCATCGCCAGGACCGGCCGCGATCCGAGCGAATTGTTCGGCGAGCTGACCGCCGAACTCGGCGTTCCCTATTACGAGCGCATCGATGTGGCGGCGACGCCGAAGCAGAAGAACGCGCTGAAGGCGCTCGGGCCCGAGCAGCTCAACATGACGCAGCTCGCCGGCGATGCCGTGCGCGCGGTCAGGACCAAGGCGCCGGGCAACGACCAGCCGTTCGGCGGCATCAAGGTCGAGAGCGAGGCGGGCTGGTTCGCCGCGCGTCCCTCCGGCACCGAGGATGTCTACAAGATCTACGCCGAGAGCTTCCGCGGGCCGGATCATCTGAAGCAGATCCAGGGCGATGCGCAGGCCGCGATCGCCAAGGTGTTCTGAAAGGCGCGGGCCGGGCAGAATTCATGCGAATATTGTTGACCGGCTCCTCCGGCTGGCTCGGCCGTTTCCTCGCGCCGCGGCTTCGACAGGCCGGCCATGACGTGGTCGGCCTCGACGTCGTCCCGGGTGAGGCGACCGATGTCACAGGCTCGGTAGCCGAACGGTCGGTGGTCGAGCGTGTGTTCGCCGATCACGGCATCGAGGCCGTGATCCATGGCGGGGCGCTGCACAAGCCTGATATCGCGCGGTTCGCGCCGCTGGCCTTTGTCGACGTCAACGTCACAGGCACGCTCAATTTGCTGCAGGCGGCAGTGGCTGCCGGCCACGACCGTTTCGTCTTCACCTCGACGACCTCGCTGATGATTTCGCAGGCGATCCGCGACGAGGAAGGCCATGCTGCGGTATGGCTCGACGAGACGACAGGACCGCTCGAGCCGCGCAACATTTACGGAGTGACAAAACTTGCCGCTGAAGGGCTGTGCCGTCTGTACAGCCGCGAGCACGGGCTGAACTGCGCGGTGCTGCGCACCAGCCGCTTCTTCCCCGAGGATGACGACACCATCCGTGACATCCACGGCGAGAACCTGAAGGCGACCGAGCTGTTGTACCGCCGCCTCACGGTCGAGGACGCCGCCGATGCCCATGTCGTGGCGCTCGACAAGATCCGCGGCTTCGAGGTCTTCGTGATCAGCGCGCCGACGCCGTTCAAGCGTGGCGATGTCGCCGACCTGAAGACGGACGCGGCCGGGGTCATCGCGCGCACATTCCCCGATGCGCCGGCGCTGTTCGCGCGGCGTGGCTGGCGCCTGCCGAAATCGATCGGCCGGATCTACGATGCCGGCAAGGCCGAACGGCTGCTCGGCTTCCGCGCCGGCACGGATTTCGCAGCGGTGCTCGGCGCCTTGCGCAGCGGCGCGCCGCTTCCCTTTGCGCACGATCCCGATTATGTCTCGCCGTCAACGAGGCTCGCAAATGGCTGATTTCCACGGCGTCTTTCCGTACCTGGTGTCCCCGGTCGACCCTGCCGGCCATGTCCGCACCGAGGTGCTGGGCCGGCTCTGCGACGATCTGGTCAAGGCCGGCGTCCACGGCCTGACGCCGCTCGGCTCGACCGGCGAATTCGCCTATCTCAACAATGCGCAGCGCATGCAGGTGGTGGCGACCACGATCGAGGCCGCGCAGGGCCGCGTGCCGGTGGTCGCCGGCGTCGCCTCGACCTCGACGGCGGATGCGGTGGCGCAGGCCAAGGCCTACCAGAAGCGCGGCGCGACCGGCATCCTCGCTATCCTGGAGGCCTATTTCCCGGTCGCCGATGCGCAGGTCGAATCCTATTTCCGCGCCATCGCCGATGCCGTCGACATTCCGGTCGTGATCTACACCAATTCGAATTTCCAGCGCTCCGACCTCACGCTCGACGTCATCGCGCGGCTCGCCGGGCATCCGCGCATCGGCTACATCAAGGACGCCTCGACCAACACCGGGCGGCTGCTGTCGATCATGAACCGCTGCGGCGACGGCCTGAAAGTGTTCTCGGCCTCCGCCCATATTCCGGCCGCGGTGATGCTGATCGGCGGCCACGGCTGGATGGCGGGCCCGGCCTGCATCATCCCGCGGCAGAGCGTCGAGCTCTACAATCTGTGCCGCCGCACCCGCTGGGATGAGGCGATGGCCCTGCAGCGCAAGCTGTGGCGCATCAACGAGGCGTTTGCCCGCTTCAACCTCGCCGCCTGCATCAAGGCCGGGCTCGCGAGCCAGGGCTACGACGTCGGCGATCCCGTGCCGCCGCAGGCGCCGCTCACGGCCGAGCAGCGCAAGGTGGTCGAGGCGGCGTTGCGCGATCTGGGCTGAGGCCGTCGGGGGGCTGCGCGGCAAAATGCCGGGCAATCCGCCTTGGCCATGCCGGAAACCTCCGCTTGGTCAGCGCGTTTGTTGCGTGGAGCACACCAATGAATCGGCGTACCGTCCTTGTCCTGGCCGTGATCGCGGCCATTCTGCTGATCTTCGCGGCCGGCAGCATCCGTCAGGCGCCGTGGAGCGGCCCGGCTGCCCGCGCGGTCACCGAGCGCGGCGCGCTGTCGGATGCCGAAAAGGCCAATGTCGAGATCTTCGAGAAGGTCTCGCCGTCGGTCGTGCAGGTGGTGACGCAAACCGCCGCCAATCCGTTGAGCGAGGAGCAGGAGGGCGGCGCGGCGTCGGGCACCGGCATTGTCTGGGACAATGACGGCCACGTCGTCACCAACAACCACGTGGTGCAGAACGCAAGCCAGGTCGCCATCCGCTTTGCCTCCGGCGAAGCGGTGCGAGCCGAAATCGTCGGCACGGCGCCGAACTACGATCTGGCGGTGCTGCGCATCCGCAGCGCGCGCAAGCTGCCGCCGTCACTGGCGCTCGGCAGCTCGGCCGATCTCAAGGTCGGCCAGTTTGCCTATGCGATCGGCAACCCGTTCGGGCTCGATCAATCGATGTCCAGCGGCATCATCAGCGCGCTCAAGCGCCGGCTGCCGACCTCGAGCGGGCGCGAGATCTCCAATGTGATCCAGACCGACACCGCGATCAATCCGGGCAATTCGGGCGGCCCGTTGCTCGATTCCGCCGGCCGGCTGATCGGCGTGACCACGGCGATCCTGTCGCCGTCGGGCTCGAATGCCGGCATCGGCTTTGCGATCCCGGTCGACATCGTCAATCGCGTGGTGCCAGACCTGATCCGCAACGGCCGCGTGCCGACGCCGGGGATCGGCATCGTGACCGCGAATGAGGCGGTCGCCACGCGTATCGGTGCCGAAGGATTGATCGTGGTGCGCACGACACCGGGGTCGCCGGCCGAGCGCGCCGGGATACGCGGGGTCGACATGTCGACCGGTGAGCTCGGCGACGTGATCACCGCGGTCGACGGCAAGCCGGTGCACCGGCTCTCCGATCTGGCCGACCAGCTCGAGCAGATCGGGGTCGGCAAGAAAGTGCGGCTCAGCGTGAACCGCGACGGCTCGGCGCGCGATGTCGAGGTCGCCATCGTCGATATCGGCCGGGCGCAATGATGTCGTCACTGGCCTGACGCGTGCCACCGGATTGTGCTTCCGCGCGCCGCGCGACGACACGCCTGTCCTCTGGCCGGCGCTGTGGTTGTCAGGCCGCCAAAATCCGCTAAAACCCCCGCCAAATTCTCTGGAAATTCTTGGAAGCTCGAAGGACCCTCTGATGAACATTCTTCCCGGCAGTATGCGTTTTGGTGCGGGCCAGCCAGTCAAGCGTCTGGAGGACCAGCGGCTGGTCACCGGGAAGGGGCATTTCATCGACGACAAGCCGCAGGACGGCGCGCTCTGGCTGCACGTGCTGCGCTCGCCGCACGCCCATGCCAACATCAAGTCGATCGACGCCAGGGCGGCGCTGGAGATGCCGGGCGTCAAGGCCGTCTATACCGGCGCCGACCTCGTCAAGGACGATATCGGCACGCTGCCGACGCTTGCGATCTTCAAGCGGCCCGACGGCTCGCCGATGACCGTGCCGCCACGGCGCCTGCTGGCGCATGATGTGGTGCGTTACGCGGGCGAGGGCGTCGCGGCTGTGGTCGCGACCTCGCGGGTGCTGGCGCAGACCGCGGCCGAGGCGATCGAGATCGATTACGAGGTGCTGCCCTCGGTGGTTGATCCGGTCGAGGCGATCAAGCCCGGTGCGCCGGCGGTCTGGCCGGAGGCGCCCGACAACATCGTGGCCGCGATGAGCTATGGCGATGCCGCCAAGGTCGAGGAAGCCTTCGCCAACGCCGCGCACAAGGTGTCGCTCGACCTGGTCAGCCAGCGCCTGGTGCCGTCGGCGATGGAGCCGCGCTCGACCATTGCCGAGATCGAGAAGAAGACCGGCCGGCTGATTCTGCACGTGCAGTCGCAGACTCCGGGTTCGACCCGCGACCTCTTGGCGGAATCGATCCTGAAGCGGCCGAAGGACAGCGTGCGCGTGCTGGTCGGCGACATCGGCGGCGGCTTCGGCCAGAAGACCAGCCTGTATCCGGAAGACGGCATCGTCGCCTATGCCGCGACCAAGCTGAACGAGAAGATCCGCTGGCGCGGCGACCGCACCGACGAGTTCGTCGGCGGCACCCATGGCCGCGACCTGACCTCGACCGGCGAGTTCGCGCTCGATGCCAAGGGCCGCGTGCTAGCCTACCGGGTGCGCTCGATAGGCGGCACCGGGGCCTATTCGTCGGGCACCGCCAACATCATTCCGCTGGTGCTCGGCCCGTTCGTGCAGACCGGCGTCTACGACCTGCCGCTGGTGCATTTCGAGGTGAAGTCGGTGATGACCCACACCGCGCCGGTCGGCGCCTATCGCGGCGCCGGCAGGCCCGAGGCGGTGTTCATCGTCGAGCGGCTGTTCGACGCCGCCGCGCGCCAGATCGGCATGGACCCGCGCACCATCCGCAAGGTCAACTACATCAAGCCGGCACAGCTGCCCTACACCAACGCGGTTGGGCAGGTGTACGATTCCGGTGCCTTCGCGCACATGCTGGAGCGCGCGTCTGATTTGGCCGACTGGAACGGCTTTGCCGCACGCAAGAAGGCGGCGAAGAAGAAGGGCCTGCTCTACGGCCGCGGTCTCACCAGCTACATCGAATGGACCGGCGGCCGCGCCCACACCGAGAACGTCTCGCTGCACGCGACCGCCGAGGGCCGCGTCATCCTGCATTCCGGCACGATGGCGATGGGGCAGGGCCTCGCCACCACCTACACCCAGATGATCGCTGATACGCTCGGCATCGCGATGGACAAGATCGACGTGATCCAGGGCGACACGGACCTCGCCACCGGCTTCGGCAGCGTCGGCTCGCGTTCGCTGTTCGTCGGCGGCACCGCGGTTGCGGTCTCCAGCAACGATATGATCAACAAGGCGCGCGACAAGGCCTCCAATTTGCTGGAGGCCTCCGTCGAGGACATCGAATATCGCGACGGCTTCCTCACCGTGGTCGGCACCGACAGGCGCATCAGCCTGTTCGAGATCGCGGCGAAGGAAAACGGCGCAAAGCTCTCGGTCGAGAGCGAGGGCAATGTCGACGGGCCGAGCTGGCCGAACGGCACGCATATCTGCGAGGTCGAGATCGATCCGGAGACCGGCGTCACGCGGGTGGTGCGCTACACCACGGTCGACGACGTCGGCGTCGCCGTCAATCCGATGCTGGTGACCGGGCAGGTGCATGGCGGCGTTGTCCAGGGCATCGGCCAGGCGCTGTACGAAGGTGTGGCCTATAGCGAGGAAGGCCAGCTGCTGACCGCGAGCTATCAGGACTATTGCATCCCGCGCGCGGATGACGTTCCGCCGATCACGGTGACGCTCGATGGCTCCGCGCCGTGCAAGACCAACCCGCTAGGCGCCAAGGGCTGCGGCGAGTCCGGCGCGATCGGCGGGCCGCCCTGCATCACCAACGGCGTGATGGATGCGCTGAGCGAGGTCGGAATCAAGCAGCTGAACACGCCGCTGACGCCGTCGAAGATCTGGCAGGCGATCCGCGACGCCAAGGCGACGGCCGTTTAGCCGTCATTCCGGGGCGACGCGCAGCGTCGAACCCGGAAGCTCGCGCCACAACATCGAGGTTCCCCGGTGCGCAATTGCGCACCTGAGGTTCATCGCTTTGCGATGCCCCGGAACGAGGTGCCCTACAGTCCCAGCACCATCTTCGCGATGATGTCGCGCTGGATCTCGGATGATCCGCCGAAGATCGTATAGGCGCGGCCGTTGAGATATTCCGGTACCACCGGCAGCAGTTCTTCGGGGATCGCCGGCTCGTGGTTGAGCCGGTAGAACGGCCGCGCCGGCTCGACGGCAAGTCCGTCCTGGCCGATCACGTCGACGCCGAGCCGCGTCACCGCCTGGCGGATCTCGCTGACGCGGAGCTTGATCAGCGACGACACCGCGCCCGGATTCTGCCCGGTCTGCAGCGCCGACAGCACCCTGAGCTCGGTCATCTCGAGCGCGTCGATATCGACCTCGACCTCCGACATCCGGATCGCGATGTCGGGATCCTCGATGGCGCGGCCGGTGACCTCGGAGTCTGCGAGATCGGTGATCGTCTTCAGCGCCTCGCGCAGCTTGGCCGACGCGATGCCGGAGCCGCGCTCGAATTCGAGCAGATATTTGCCGTAGGTCCAGCCCTTGCCTTCCTCGCCGACGCGGTTGACGACGGGCACGCGGACGTCGTCGAAGAACACCTGGTTGACCTCGTGGTCGCCGCCGATGGTCAGGATCGGGCGCGTGGCGATGCCCGGCGTCTTCATGTCGATCAGGATGAAGCTGATGCCGTCCTGCTGCCGCTCGCCGTCATTGGTGCGCACCAGCGCGAACATGCGGTTGGCGTGGTGCGCATGCGTGGTCCAGATCTTGGTGCCGTTGATGATGTATTCGTCGCCGTCGCGCACCGCGCGGGTCTTCAGCGAGGCGAGGTCGGAGCCCGAGCCCGGCTCGGAATAGCCCTGGCACCAGTAATCCTCGCCGGAGAGAATCCGCGGCAGATAGAAATTCTGCTGCTCGGGCGAGCCGAACCCGATGATGACGGGGCCGACCATCTTCACGCCCATCACGTTGACATTGGGCACGCCGGCGCGCGCGCATTCGGCCTCGAAGATCCAGCGCTGTGCCGGTGTCCAGTCCGGTCCGCCATGCTCCACCGGCCAGCCCGGCGCACCCCAGCCCTTCTTGTGCAGCGCGCGCTGCCAGGCCATGCCGATGTCGGGGTCGGAGAACACCGACGGCGTCAGCGCGGTGGCGCGCTTCATCTCCGGCGTCAGGCTGCCGGCAATGAAATCGCGGACTTCCTGCTCGAACGCGCGTTCCTCGGCACTGAAGGTGAGATCCATGGTGCGCTCTCCGTTAGGTGTGGGCGCGGCCGCTGAGCGCGGCGTGGCGGCGATAATGATGGGCGCTGTTGCCGAACAGCGTGTCGAAGGCGAGCAGCCGCTTGAAATAGGCGCCGATGTCGAGCTCCTCAGTGACGCCCATGGCGCCGTGCAGCTGCACCGCCTGCTCGGCGACGAAGCGCGCGCATTTGCCGATCTTCGCCTTGGCGCCGGACGCCGCACGGCTGCGGGCCACAGGCTCGGCATTGGCCATCAGCGCGGCGCGCAACGCCATCGAGCGCGCCTCGTCGACCTGCATCGCCACGTCGGCGAGGCGATGGCGGATCACCTGGTTGCTCGATAGCGGCCGGCCGAACTGCTTGCGGATCTTGGTATATTCGAGCGTGGTGTCGAGCAGCGTCTGCATGATGCCGACCGCCTCCGCGCCGAGCGCGGCCATCGCGCGGTCGACCACGGTTTCGATCGCGGGTAGCGCATCGCTGCCGTCGCCGAGCAGCGCATCGGCGGGCAATTGCACATCCCTGAGATCAAGATTACAGCCGCGCCCGCCGCCGAGCCGCGCGTAGTCGCGCAGCGTGAGCCCGGGCGTTTTCGCCGGCACCAGGAACAGGCCAAGCTTGCCCGATGCACCATTGGCGTTGGCGATACGGGCCGAGACGATGATCTGGTTGGCTGAAGCGCCGTCGAGTACGGCGATCTTGCTGCCGTTCAGGCGCCACCCGTCGGCGGTCTTGCTGGCCGTGGTGTCGACATGGGCGAGATCGAAGCGCGCGGCGCGCTCCGAATGCGCGAAGGTGAGCGTAAGCTTGCCCTCGGCAACATCAGGCAGGATCGCCTGCTTCTGCGCCTCGGTGCCGCACTCGGCGACCAGCGCGGCGCCGATCACGACCGTGGAGAGGAACGGCTCGGACACCAGTCCGCGGCCGAACGCTTCCATCAGCAGTCCGATCTCGATCGCGCCGCCGCCGAGCCCGCCATTGGCTTCACTGATCGGCAGCGCCAGCCAGCCGAGCTCGGCGAACTGTTTCCAGATCGCGGGCGAATAGCCCAGCGGATCGTTCGCCGCTTTCCTGCGATGCTCGGGGCTGAAGGTTTCCGCCACGAAGCGGTCGGCACTTTCGCGCAGCAGGCGCTGCTCGTCGCTGAGGGTGAGGTCCATCTGGCTTGCTACACGTTGGCGGTTTTCTTGACGGAGGGATGCAGACCCGCGGGGTCCACCACCATGCCGAATTCCTGAAGGTTGTGGGCGTGGCAGAGCTGATGCAGCGCGAAGGCCTGATCGATCGCGGCAGGCTGCCCCATGATGTCTATCGAGCGGTTCACCGCCTCCTTGGAAAGCTTCAGCGCAAAGGCGGGCTTTGCGGCAATCCGCCGCGCCAGCGCCAGCGTGAACGACGAGAGATCGCCGCGCGCCACCACGTGATTGACCATGCCGAGGCGATGCGCCTCGTCGGCGTTCCAGACGTCGGCGGTGAACAGCATCTCCTTGGCCTTGCGCGCGCCGAGCTCCCAGGGATGCACGAACCACTCGACGCCACAGACGCCCATCGTCACCACGGGGTCGCAGAACTCGGCATCGTTGCTGGCAACGATCAGGTCGCAGGCCCAGGCCAGCATCAGTCCGCCGGCGATGCACTTGCCGTGCACCTCGGCGATCGTCGGCTTTGCCAGATTGCGCCAGCGCCTTGTGATCTGCAGGTAGATCTCCTGCTCGCGCGCGAAGCGGCCATGGGCGTTCGGCTCGGCGAAGCCGCCCCAATTTCCGACTGGCGGGAAATCGGCACCGGCCTGGTTCTTGGCCCCTGGCCGCAGATCGTGACCGGCCGAGAAATGCGGGCCGTTGCCGGCGAGGATGATGACCTTGACCGCGTCGTCCTGCACCGCTCGGTCGAAGGCGGCGTTGAGGTCGTAGGTCATTTGCAGGTTCTGGGCGTTGCGGGCCTCGGGGCGGTTCATCACGATCCGCGCGATCGCGGGCTCGGGCCGTTCGACAACAATCGTCTCGAATTGTTCAGACGCCAATGGATCCTCCCGCGATCGATTTTTTTGCCATGATGAACGGCGCGGGCAGGGATAGGCAAGCGTCATCATCCGCAAAAGAAGCCGCGAAATCCGCCGCACGGGATTATCCGGCGAAAATCTGTTACGCTGACGCAGAATCCACCCGGGGAGGACCATCTTCATGCGCAAGCTTTGGACCGTGCTCGCAGCGCTGGCGACATTGAGCCTGACCAACTGCGGCTACAACGCGATCCAGACCAGTGACGAGCAGGTCAAGTCGAGCTGGTCGGAGGTGGTGAACCAGTACCAGCGGCGCGCCGATCTCGTGCCCAACCTGGTCAACTCCGTGAAGGGCTTTGCGCAGCAGGAGAAGGACGTGCTGCTCGGCGTCACCAACGCGCGCGCCAAGGTCGGCAGCATCCAGGCAACCCCCGAGGTGCTCAACGACCCGGCCGCGTTCCAGAAGTTCACGCAGGCGCAGGGCGAACTGACCAGCGCGCTGTCGCGGCTGCTGGTCGTCACCGAAAACTATCCGCAGCTGAAATCGGACGCGCTGTTCCGCGACCTGATGGCGCAACTCGAGGGCACCGAGAACCGCATCACGGTGGCGCGCAATCGCTACATCAAGGCAGTGCAGGACTACAACGTCGGCATCCGCACCTTCCCGAACAATCTGACCGCGATGGCGTTCGGCTACAAGGAGAAGCCCAACTTCACGGTCGACAATGAAAAGGAAATATCGACTGCGCCGAAGGTCGATTTCAATAATCCGTCGCCGGCCCCTGCGCCGTCGAAATAGCGCCGGCGTGCGCACATCGCGATGACCGCCGCACGCGTCATCCTGCTCGGCTTCCTGCTGGGCTTCGTGTGCCCGGCGTGGGCCGAGGTCGCGGTGCCTCCGCTCACCGGCCGCGTCGTCGACCAGACCGGGACGCTGTCGGCGAGCGATGTCGCGACGCTGACCGACCGGCTGAAGGATCTGGAGGCCCGCAAGGGCAGCCAGATCGCGGTCTTGATCGTGCCGACCACGGGCGAGGAAACCATCGAGCAGTTCTCGATGCGCGTGGCCGAGGCCTGGAAGATCGGGCGCAAGAAGGTCGACGACGGTGCGCTCCTTGTCGTCGCCAAGAACGACCGGCACTTGCGCATCGAGGTCGGCTATGGCCTCGAAGGCGTGCTGAGCGATGCCGTCACCCACCGCATCATCGACGAAGACATCACGCCGAAATTCAAGGCCGGCGATTTCGCTGGCGGCATCTCGGCCGGCGTCGACCGGATGATCCGCCTGATCAATGGCGAGAAATTGCCGGCGCCGGAGCCCGAGCATTGGCAAGGGCCGAACCTGGTCGACTTCGCCAATCCGGTGACGATCTTTATCGTCATCATCGTGGCCGGCGTGTTGCGCGGGATACTGGGGCGGTTGCTGGGCTCGGTCGCGACCGGCGGTGTTGTCGGCGTCTTCACCTGGATGGTGGCCGGCTCGCTCGCCACTGCGCTGGTGGTCGGCCTGTTCGCCGCCGTCGCGGCGCTGATCTTCGGCGGATTGAACTTCGGCGGTCCGACGGCAGGCTCGGGACCGTACCGGCGCGGCGGCGGTTATTCCGGCGGCTGGTCCGGCGGCGGGGGCTGGAGCAGCGGTTCGAGCTCGAGCGACAGCGGCGGCTTCAGCGGCGGAGGCGGCAGCTTCGGCGGCGGCGGCGCCTCGGGGAGCTGGTAGGCATGGGCATCAAGCGCATCGGCAAGCATCTGCTCGAGCACCGCTGGCGGGTGCGGCGTGATTTTCCGCCGCGCGTGCTCGACGCCATCGAGCGGGCGATCAAGGCCGGTGAGGCCACTCATTCCGGCCAGATCCGTTTCGTCGTCGAGGGCGCGCTCGACGGCGTGCCGCTGTTCCGCAATCAGCCTGCGCGGGAGCGCGCGCTCGACGTGTTCTCGCATTTGCGGATCTGGGACACCGATCACAACAATGGCGTCCTGATCTATCTGTTGCTCGCCGACCGCGACGTCGAGATCGTCGCCGATCGCGGCATCGACGCGAAGGTCGGCCATGCCGGCTGGGAGGCGATCTGCCGCACGATGGAAACGGATTTCCGGGCCGGCCGGTTCGAGCAGGGCGTGATCAAGGGGATCGAGGCGGTGTCGCGCGAGCTGGCAAAGCATTTCCCGCCACCGGCCGGCCCGAACGAGCTGCCGGACAAGCCGGTGGTGATTTAGGGACTGAGTGGTCGGGTGCTCTTCATCCTCCCCTGGAGGGGGAGGATCGACGCGAATGCAATGAGCGGCGAGGTGGGTGAAGGTCTCTCCGCGTGAACGCTACCCGAGGGGAGAGATCACCCCACCTCGGTTCGCATTGCGCTACGCTTCATGCGAACCGATCCTCCCCCTCGAGGGGAGGATAAGACGACCGCCTTTTACGCCTTCACCGATGGCCGCGCGCCGACGCGGTTGAACCAGGCGACGATGTTGGCGTTCGACTGGTCCAGCGGCTGGCCGACCTGGTTGCCGAAATCGAGCCAGCAATAGAGCAGCATGTCGGCGAGCGTGAAGCGCTTGCCGCAGATGTAGTCGCGGCCGTCGGCCATCTGGTCATTCAGCCATTTGATGCGGTTGGCGGCGATCATCTTCAGGCCGGGCGAGGCTTCGGGCGCAACGGGAATGCGCTTCTCGAAGAATTTCAGCGCTTCGCCGAAGCGGTAGCCGTTGGCGAGCGGCTCGGCGATGTTGAGATCGACGCGGCGCGTCCACATCCGGCATTCCGCGCGCTCTTCCGGCGTGGTGCCGATCATCGCGGGCGAGGGATGCTTCTCCTCGAGATATTCGCAGATCGCCGTGATCTCGGAGAGGTAGTTGCCGCAGTCGAGCTCGAGCGCCGGCATCTGGCCGTGCGGATTGCGCTTCAGGTGTTCCGTCTCGCGGTTCTCGCCCTTGCGCAGGTCGACGGCCTGTTTGGGTATCTCGATGCCCTTCTCCGCCATGAACATGCGCACGATGCGCGGATTGGGTCCGATCGAGTCGTAAAGCTTCATGATCCTCGCTCCCTGTTTCTTCAACGTTGTTGTTGCCGCTGTTGAACAGACCGGGCGCGGATTTGTCAAATGTGAAGGCGCTCGGTCGCCCGAACGTCATTGCGACCCGTTGGCTCGCAACGACGGGGAGGAACTGAGCTCAATCGTCGAGCTTGTTGAGGTCGCGCACCGACTGCATGATCGGCTCGAAATTCGAGCGCGCATCGAGTGCATCGAACAGTTGCGCGGTGTCCTCGAGCAGGCCGTGCGAGCGCTGCAGCGCGATCCGCACATCGTCCTGCGGCGTGTCGGACAGCCGGCCATGTCCCGACAGCAGGATCTTCGAGTTGAGGCCCTTCAGCCGCTCCAGCGACTGGATATAGTCGGCGATCGAGCCGGAGCCGAACACGCCGCCCATCACGCCGCCGGGCATCAGCGTGTCGGCGGCGAACAGCAGGCCCTTGTCCTGGTCGAACAGCGTGATGCAGGCCGAGGTGTGGCCGGGCGTGTACATCACGTTGAGGCGAAAATTGCCGAGGTCGATCAGGTTGCCTTCCTCGAGCCAGATGTCGATATCGATCGGCACGTTCGGCTCGTTGAACATCTTGCGCAGCATCGAGAAATCGTCGCGCAGCATGATCTTGTTGGCGGCGAGCCGGTGCGCGGCGACGTAGGCGCTGCCGTGGAAATGGTACGCCGCGCCGATGTGGTCGAGATGCTCATGGCTCAGCACCACCATGTCGACCATCTCGGGCGTCACCCCGAGATGGTTGAGACAGGCGACGAGCGACGGATAATTGCTCGACAGTCCGACGTCGATCATGATGGTCCGTTTGCTGCCGCGCACCAGATAGGCGTTCGCCGCACGGTTCTTGAAGCGGATCTGATAGACGTCGTCGGCGGCCTGGATCAGCGTTGCGACCTCGGCGTCGAACAGCGTCTTGAACGGGCTTGGCTTGCGGTCGCTCATGGGGTTGCCGCCGTCCGGTAAGTGACCGCGTTGGATGCGCGCAGGCGCTTCGAGAGCGCATCCATCACCATCAGCGCGAACGCCGGCTGCTGGCTGACCAGATAGACGAAGCGGGCGTGGTTGATCCGCATCACCCGCGTTGCGGGCGCGGAGGCGATGGCGGTCGCCGAGCGCGCCGAGCCGTCGATCACGGCCATCTCGCCGAAGAACTCGCCCTTGCCAAGGCTGACGATAACAGTCTTGTTTCCGCGATCGATCTTGGCGATGTCGACCTTGCCGTCGAGCACGACAAACAGCTCGCGGCCGGTCGAGCCTTCCTCAAAGATGACGTCATCGACACCAAATTCCTTGATGCATTTCTCGATCGTCATGGCGCTCTCCTGCCTTCTGGCTGAAGATGGCGGTATGTTAATCGGGAAAGCGCCGCGCGCAAACGGAAGCGGCGCAGATTGCCGCAGGGCAGCATCGCCCAAATCCGGCCCGGAAAACTCCCTAAAATTTAGGTAATGGCGGAGCGGGGTAACCATTTCGCAAGCAATAAAAGTTACCGAATTGTCAACCTAGTCTGGAGACTTTGAACGTGAGTGAGCAGCAGAGCGAGCCGGTCAGCGGTCAAACTGGCGCCGAAATGGCGGCGAAAAGCGAGCCCGTGATGGCCGCGACCGGTGTCGAAGCTCCCCGGCTTGCGCCCGAGCAGGAAGAGACGTCGCCAAGGGCGGACGCGCCCCGTATGGACGCGCCCAAGGTTGAACCCTCAAAGGTTGAACCCTCAAAGGTTGAACCGCCCAAGATCGAGTCCATGATCGAGCCGAAGGTCGAGGCCAAGGTCGAGCCGACCAATATGGACGTGCCCAGGGTCGCGACCGGCAAGCGGGAAGAGCCGCATTTTCCGGGCAAGCTGATGATCATGGCGCCGGGTGACCGCACCTGGGACCATGAGGCGACCGCATCCAGGCCAGGCGCCGAACAGGCGGCCAAGGCGGCAGGCAAGCCGGCCGGCACGCGCCGGATCGGCGCGATGGCCGCGGTGATCGCGCTGGCGACCGTGGCCGGCGCCATCGGCGGTGCGCTCGCGACCGCGGGGCTCGGCCATCTCGCCGCCCCCGCTGCTGCCTCCGTCAGGGATGTGGCTGCCAAGGACGCCACCGCCAACAAGGAGGCGGCCGATGCCGCGCTCGCCCGGATCGAATCCGAGGTCGCCGCGCTGAAGGCCAGCGTCGAGCAGACCGCCAAGGCCGGCCAGGCCCAGTTCAGCAAGACCAATGACCGGATCGAGAAGGTCGAGAAGGCCCAGGCCGAGCCGATGGCCAAGCTCAACAAGCTCAGCGAGGCGGTCGACAAGCTCCGCGCCGCGCCGCAGACCGCCGTCGCCGCGGCGACGCCCGCCCGCGAGGTCACGGGCTCGATCACCCCGGCGACTGCCGCGGCGGCGCCGGCCGCCCCCAGGCCAGAGGTCGGCCGCCTGCCGGTGGTCGACGGCTGGTCGCTGCGCGACGTCGGCAATGGCGGCGCGCTGATCGAAGGCCGCGGCGGCATCTACGAGGTTTACGCGGGCGACCCCGTCCCCGGTCTCGGCCGCGTCGATGCCATCCGCAAGCAGGACGGCCGTTGGGTGGTCGTCACCAGCAAGGGCCTGATCGTTTCGCGCTGATCTCCGCAACCCGACAACACCAAGGCGCTTCACCACGATGTGAAGCGCCTTTTTTCTTGAATAGGGTTTGCCGCGCGGTGTTAGTGGGGGCATGAGCCGCGCGCTGAAATGCCTTCTGGTGATGTACGTTCTGCTCTGCGGCGCCGCGCCTGGACGTGCCGCCGAGGATCGCGCGCTCGAGCGCGGCGCGGCGGCGATCGATCCCGCTATCCTGCGCGAGCTCGATCACGGCCGCTTCAGCCTCGGCCGGATGCTCGCGCCGGAGCGTTCCGCCGACACGCCGCTGTCCAACCGCGATCTGTTCGCCTTGCCTGCGATGGTTCCGGTGCGCGAGACGCTGGATCGCGAGTTCGATCGTTATGTCGCAAAGCATAAGGCAAGCCTGCCGAATGAGAGCATTGGCGTCGGCGACGGCTTTGCGTTTCAGCTGTTCGACCGCGCGCTGCTCGAGTCCCCCGATGTTCGGTTCGTGCTTGCCGGCATCGTCAACCGCATGGACCGCGCCTATGTGGCGCCGAAAGATTGCGGCGAGATCCGGTTGATCTACCGGCTGACCCGTACCGATGTGTCGCCGATCGGCGAGAACGCGGTGTCGCAGAGGCTGCCGATGACGCTGAACCTCGTGCTGAAGGCGAAAGGCGACGGCAACGACGCATCGCTCGGCTGCCGCGAAATCGCGCGGCGCTGGCTCGCGACCGGCAGCGCGCCGCCGGCGATGGAGAAGTTGCTCGGCAAGGATGGTCCGCTCGACCTGATCGATGCGCGCAATATCGATCGTATCGAGACCAATCTGCAGATCGCGCACGCGCCGAAATCCGCGGTGCGCGATTTCCGCACCGACTATCTGCTCAAAGTGTTCGATTATGACGGCGTGGCAAAACGGTTTGCCGAAGCACCGCTGGAGAACCAGATCGATCGCGACCGCATTCTGGCGGACGGGGCACTGAGGCGCGACTTCAAGGCGTGGTTGCTCGATCCCAAACATCTTGCCGAGCTCGATCGCGGCACCTTGCTGATCCCCGATCGCTTCCTCGCGACCGTAGCGGTCGCGCCGACGCCGACTGGTTTCGATGTCAGCGAGCTGGAGCCCGAATTCGGCATGGTGCAGGGTGAGGGCACGGCCGGCAATGCGGTGTTCTCCGATGGTGACGTCGTCGGCGCCCTGCAGAAGGCTGCGGCCGACGGAACGAAGCTGCAAAACATCCAGTCGCTGGCCGGCTTCGAGCGGCGCCTCAACGATGTCACCTGCGCGGGCTGTCACCAGACCCGCGGCATCGGCGGCTTCCATTTCCCCGGCGTCGACTGGATGGCGGCAAAGCCGTCGAACTCCACCGTGGTGCCGGCCTCGCCGCATTTCTTCGGCGACCAGCCTCGCCGCCGCGATATCCTCGCAAGCTTCCGCGACGGCAAGGCGCCGGACTTTTCGCGCGGCTTCTCCAACCGGCCGCAGCTGCGCGGCAGCGCGGAACTTGCCGGCACCGAATACAGCGACGGCTGGGGCGCGCATTGCTATCTGCCGGGCGCGAGGCCCGCCGAGACCGACCGCAGCTTCCGCGGCTGGACCTGCGCCGACGGCCTTGCCTGCCAGGTGGCCGGGAAGGCCTCGCGCATCGGCATGTGCTTCGTGAAGGGCCGGTGATTTCCGCCGGAACCGGAGCGGCTGCGCGTCATTATTCGATGCTACATTCCACGTCGCGACCATGCCCCGAACAGCCAGCCTTGAGCGGAGACCGGCCGATGAGTGCTCCCGAGGACGACAAGCAGCGCGACCGCGAGATCGCGGCCAACGAGGCCGAGCATCAGGCGGTCAGCGCCGTCCGCGTCAGCAGCTGGGCGATCGGGCTCGCGGTCATCCTCGGCATCATCGTTGTGGCCATCGTCTGGGCCTGGATGAAAAGATAGCTTCCTAGGCGTCGGATGCCTGCGATGGAATGCCCGCTGACCTCGTAGCCCGGATGGAGCGAAGCGAAATCCGGGATTGCGTGATCCGATTGCGAGACTTGTCCCGGATTTCGCTTCGCTCCATCCGGGCTACTCACGAAGGTGGTTAGTTCGCTACGCCACCGCGCCCGACGCGCGCAGCTTCTGGATCGTGGCCTCGTCGTAGCCGGCCTGGCGCAGGATCTCGTCGGAATGCTCGCCGACCTCGGGCGGTTTGCGCGGCTGCACCTTCCTCGCGCCGTCGATGAAGATCGGGCTGTTGACGGTCAGCATGGTGTCGTTCTCGAAGCGCACCAGCACCTCGTTCTCGATCATCTGCTTGTCGTTCGGGATGTCGTCGAGGATGCCGACGACGCCGAACACGAGACCGTTGCCGTCGAGGATCTTGCGCCATTCGGCGAGGTCCTTGCCGGCGAACACCTCGTCGAAGATCTTGATCAGCTCGACCGAGCGCGCATGGCGGTCCGCCTTGGTGGCGAAGCGCGGATCGGCGACGAGATCCTCGCGGCCCATGCAGCGCGCCAGCGTTGGCCATTGCCGGTCTTCGTTGAGCAGCGACAGGATCAGCCAGCGGCCGTCCTTGCACTTATAGTGGTTGGTGACCGCGTTCAGCGCCTCCTCGCGCGGCTTGCGCTTCTTGAACTTGGCGCCGGCGAGCTTGGCCTGCGCCAGCACGCCATTGGCCCAGACGCCGTTGGCCATCAGATTGGTCGAGACGTGCGAGCCCTTGCCGGTCTTCTCGCGCTGGAACAGCGCGGTGACGATCGCGCCGTAGAACGCCATCGCGCAGGGGTGATCGCCCATGCCGGCGACCGAACGGGCCGGAGTGGTCTCCTCGTCGGCGCGCACCAGATCCATCAGGCCGGAGCGGGCCCAATAGGCGTTGGAGTCGAAGCCGGGCTTGTTGGCCTCTTCGCCCTTCTCGCCATAGCCGGTGAAGGACGCGTAGATCAGCCGGTCGTTGAGATGGGCAAGATGGTCGTAGGTGATGCCGAGCTTTGCGCGCACCTGCGGCGGCATGTTGGTGATGAACACGTCGGCCTCGGCGACGAGCTTGTACAGCACCTGCTGCGCGTCAGGCTTGGTGAGGTCGAGCGCGAGGCTCTTCTTGTTGCGGGCCTCCAGCATCCACGCGAAATTGTGCTCGCTCGATGGATAGCCGGGCAGATTGGGCAGATTGCGATAGGGATCGCCGGCGCCGGGCGGCTCGATCTTGATGACGTCGGCGCCGAAGTCGGACAGCACGGTGGCGGCCGCGGGTGCCGCGATGAAGCTCGCGCAGTCCAGGACCTTGAGCCCGTCAAAAATGCCTTTTTCCATCGTGCCGTCGCTCCCGTGGCGCTTGTTGGTGTTTTTCCGGTAGCTGGAATTATCGCAAGCAATGATCCCGATCGGACCGCCATTTGACCCATCTGGGGGGCACGATGCAACCAAGTCATTCCGGACCTGGCGCCCATGCACCATGCCGGAATGACATGTCGGTGATGAGTATTACTCCACCCCCGCCATCAGCGCCGCATTGCCGCCCGCGGCGGCGGTGTTGATGGTGATCGTCTGCTCGGTGGCGAAGCGCGCGAGGTAATGCGGGCCGCCGGCCTTGGGGCCGGTGCCGGACAGGCCGCTGCCGCCGAACGGCTGCACGCCGACCACCGCGCCGATCATGTTGCGGTTGACATAGATATTGCCGACCTGGAGGCGGTCGATCACGTGCTCGATCGTGTCGTCGATGCGGGAATGGATGCCGAGCGTCAGCCCGAACCCGGTCGCCTCGATCGCACTCAGCACCTCGCCGAGCTTGTCGGCGCGGTAGCGCACCACATGCAGGATCGGGCCGAACACCTCTTCCTTCAATTGCCCGGCCGCCGACAGTTCGAAGATGTGCGGCGCGACGAAATTGCCTGATGGCGCCTCGCCGGCGAGATGCACGCGCGCCTCCTGCTTCATTTGCGCGATATGCGCATCGAGCCGCTGCTTGGCGTCGGCATCGATCACCGGTCCGATATGCGTCGACGGTTCGGAGGGATCGCCGATCTTCAATTCGCGCGCGGCGCCCGCGATCATCTCGATCATGCGGTCGGCGACGTCGTCCTGCACGAACAGCAGCCGCAGCGCCGAGCAGCGCTGGCCGGCGGAGCGGAACGCCGAGGTCACGACGTCATCCGCGACCTGCTCGGGCAGCGCGGTGGCGTCGACGATCATGGCATTGATGCCGCCGGTTTCGGCGATCAGCGGCACGATCGGGCCGTCCTTGGCGGCGAGCGTGCGGTTGATCGACCGCGCGACCTCCGTCGAGCCGGTGAAGACGACCCCGGCGATGGTGGGATGCGCCACCAGCGCGGCGCCGACCGCGCCGTCGCCCTGGATCAGATGCAGCGCCGATGGCGGCACGCCGGCCTGATGCAGCATGGCAACGGCTTCGGCTGCGATGCGCGGCGTCTGCTCGGCCGGCTTTGCGATCACCGCATTGCCCGCCATCAATGCCGCCGTCACCTGGCCGAGGAAGATCGCGAGCGGGAAATTCCACGGCGAGATCGCGACGAACGCGCCGCGGCCGTGCAGCTCCAGCACATTGCTTTCGCCGGTCGGGCCCGGCATCGTCTCGCCTTCGCCGAACAGCTTTTGCCCCAGCGCGGCATAGTAGCGGCAGAAGTCGATCGCCTCGCGTACTTCCGATAGCGCATCATCGAGCGTCTTGCCGCCCTCGCTTTGCAGCAGAGCGAGGAAGTGGGCGCGGCGCTGCTCGAGCAGCTCCGCGGCCTTGTCCAGGATCGCCGCACGCTTTATGGCCGGCGTGGCGTTCCAGGCCTTGAAGCCGCGGCGCGCCGCGGCAACGGCGGCATTCGCCTGCTCGGTGGTTGATGGCGTGACGGAAGGCGAAGCCTTCCGTTCGGCCGCGATCGCCGACGTCAGCGCGCCGAGCGCCTTGCGTTCGCCGAATTCGATGCCGTGCGAGTTCTCGCGCTGCGGCCAATAAAGCTCGGCCGGCAACGGAATCGCGGAGTGCGACGCCTTGTCGTCGGTGCCGACGATCTCGGCCGGGCGGCGCAGCAGGTCCACGATGGACACGCGATTGTCGGCGGCCAGCGCCACGAAGGACGAGTTGGCGCCGTTCTCGAGCAGCCGCCGCACCAGATAGGCGAGCAGGTCGCGGTGGCTGCCGACCGGCGCATAGGTGCGGTGGGCGATCTCGGGCCTGTCCTCGCCGAGCTGGGCGTAGAGCGCTTCGCCCATGCCGTGCAGCCGCTGGAATTCGAAGCTTGAGGGATCGTCGGCGAGTTCGAGGATGGTTGCGATCGTCAGCGCGTTGTGGGTGGCGAATTGCGGAAACAGCCGAGGCCGCAGCGCCAGCAGCTTGCGCGCGCAGGCGACGTAGTTCAGGTCGGTCATCGCCTTGCGGGTGAACACCGGATAGCCGTCGAGCCCACGCTCCTGCGCGCGCTTGATCTCGGTGTCCCAATAGGCGCCCTTGACCAGGCGCACCATCATCCTGCGATCCAGCGCACGCGTCAGCGCATCGACATAGTCGATGACGTCGGCGGCGCGCTTCTGATAGGCCTGGATCGCGAGGCCAAAGCCGCTCCAGCCGGCGAGCGAGGGGTCGGCGAATGCGGCGGCGATGACGTCGAGCGACAGCTCCAGCCGGTCGGCCTCCTCGGCATCGACGGTGAAGTTGAGGTCGAACGCCTTGGCGCGGCGCGCGAGATCGATCAGCTGCGGCACCAGCTCGGTCATCACCCGCGCGTGGCTCACCGCCTCGAAGCGCGGATGCAGCGCGGAGAGTTTCACCGAGATGCCGGGCCGGTCGGGCAGGGGCTGATCGCCGGCCGCCTTGCCGATCGCATCGATGGCGCGGGCGTAGGATTCGAAATAGCGATGGGCATCGTCGGCGGTGCGCGCACCCTCGCCGAGCATGTCGAACGAATAGCGCGAGCCGCGCGCCGTGTGCGATTGCGCGCGCGACAGCGCCGCCTCGATGGTCTCGCCGAGCACGAAATGGCTGCCCATCAGCCGCATCGCCTGCCGTGTCGCGGCGCGCACCGCCGGCGCACCGAGTCGCTTCGTCAGCCGCCCGATCGTGCCCTGCGGCGTCTCGCCGGGCTGGATCACGCGCGCCGACATGCCGAGCGCCCAGGCCGAGGCGTTGACCAGGAACGCGCTCGATCTGGTCTCGTGGTTGACGAAGTCGCCCTGACCGAGCTTGTCCTCGATGAACTGGTCGGCGGTACGCGCGTCCGGCACCCGCAGCAGCGCCTCCGCCAGCACCATCAGCGCCAGCCCTTCCTTGGTCGACAGCGCGAACTCCCGCAACATGTCCTCGATCCCGCCGAGCGGATCGTCATTGGCCCGGATCGCCTCGATCAGGCGCGTCGCGGTGCGGTCGATCCGTGCCTCCGCCTCCGCGCCGAGCGTCGCGTCCTGGCGCAGGCGGGCGGCGATGGCGCTGTCGTCTGGCGCATACGGCGCGCTGAACGGGGGCGGGAGCGGCAACGGGTCTGGCATGGCGGTTCCTTGAGATTGTGTGGGAACACGTACGCGCTAGTGAACCGTAGTTCGATAGACAAATTAGCAGATTTGCCTTAAAAAATCAGGATCAATTCGAGAATTACCGTAGATATGACAGAAATCGACAAGACTGACCGCAAAATCCTCTCGATCCTGCAAGGGGATGGCCGGATTGCCAATGTGGAGTTGGCGGAAAGGATCGGCCTGTCGCCGACCTCGGTCGGCGAACGGTTGAAGCGGCTGCAGCGCGACGGCTTCGTCGAGGGCTATGGCGCCCGGCTCAATCCGCACCGGCTCGGGCTTGGTCTGCTGGTGTTTGTCGAGGTGTTGCTCGACAAGACCACGCCCGATGTATTCGAGAAGTTCGCCAGGGCGGTCCAGACCGCGCCGGAAGTGCTCGAGTGTCACATGGTGGCCGGCGGCTTCGACTATCTGGTCAAGGCGCGGGTCGCCAACATGACCGCCTATCGCAGGTTTCTCGGCGAGACCCTGCTGGCGCTGCCGGGCGTGCGGGAAACGCGAACCTACGCGGTGATGGAGGAAGTCAAGCGCGACGCGCCGCTGCCGGTCTGATCCACAGCCATGCGCCGGATGTCTTGGCATCGCGACACGCCCGCGATAATCCTTTGGTCGAGTTGGGGCGGTGGTTCATGAAAGACGCTGATCAGCCGATACGAATGAAGCGGGCCGGATTTGCCGGCGCGCTTGCTGTGCTCATGCTGTCGTTGCCGTCGGCCATGCCGGCCCGCGCGGCCGAGCTCAGCTCCGGCATCCTGCAGCTCTACACCTCGGTCTCGATCTATCCGCCGTCGGCGACGGGGATGACCGTCTGTTACGGCTTCGTCTGCCGGCGTCGCGAGATGCTCGACTTCAGCGCAGCCGACCGGGCGGCTCTGGCCAAGATCATGGCCACGGGCCGCGCCAATGCCGCCGCCGAACGCGCGGCCGTGCAAAAGGCCGTGATCTGGTTCGACCGGCGCATGGGGCCGATCCTCGGCACCGACAAGCGCGTGGCGAAAGCGGATTTCCGCGCCAACGACGACAAACACAATTATGATTGCTGGGACACGACGCGGAACACGACCAGCCTGATGCTGGTGATGCAGGCGTGGAACCTGTTCAGGTTTCATGACGTTGGGGATCCCCACTACCGCGGATTTTCGTTGGCGCAAACACCGCACAACACCGCCGTTCTCGTCGAGCGCGCGACCAAGGTGGAATGGGCGGTCGATCTCTGGCCCCGCGGCTATCTGCAACCGCCTGATGTCATGACCGTCGCCAAATGGGTGACGGAAGATTGAACGGCTGAGCGTCGCAGCTGCGCGTTTCGCGCTGTTCCATCATTGATCGCAGGGATAGCGTCCGCGCGACGCTGGGAACCGAATGCCAGGATTCGAACAATAGCTTCGCACGATATGGTTCCAAAAAATACGTTCAGTGCCGATCACCATAAGAACCAAGTGACGCGTTAACACCGGCAGCATTCGGTCAACCCGAGGCTACCACATGCGTTCACGTTCGATCTGCATTGATGCCGCCACCCGCGGCGTTCGTTTCCCACAGCTGCTGGCGCTTGCGCTGCTACTTTGGCCCGTGCTCGCCGGTCCGGCCCGCGCGGGCGATGTCGAGGATTGCAGCGGGCCGCCGACGGACAAGGCCGAGGCGGCGTGCTCGGGCATCATCAACGATACCGCACGCTCCACGGAGGACCGCACCAAGGCCTTCACCGGCCGCTCGCGATTTGGCATCGCGCGCGGCAAGATCGATCAGGCGCTCAGCGATGCCGATGCAGCGGTGCAGCTGAATGGACAATTCGTGCCGGCGCTGATCGCGCGCGGCTATGTCCAGCAACGCAAGGGCAGCTTGGATGAGGCCCGCGCCGATTTCGATCGCGCGATCGAGCTCGAGCCGAAGAACCCGTTCGGCTTCCTGGCGCGCGGCAATCTGCGCGCCGACCAGCACGCCTGGAGCGATGCGATCTCGGATTACGACCAGGCGATCACGTTGCGGCAGGATCTTCCCGCTGCCCGTGTCGGGCGCGCGCGGGCCTATGTCGAAACCGGACAGCCCGATGCGGCGGTGGCCGACGCCAACACCGCGATTGCCGTCAACGCCGGCACGCCGAATGCATTCTACTGGCGAGGTCAGGCCCATCGCCGCAAGGGCGACATGGATAAAGCGATCGAGGATTTCTCGCGTGCGATCGCGCAGGCGCCGCAGGCCGAGCGCAACGCCTATTTCGCCCGTGCCCAGCTCTACAGCGCCAAGGGTGACTATGCCCGCGCGATTGCCGACTTCGACCGGTTGTTGGCGGTGCTTCCCGACAACAAGGAGATACAGCAGCAGCGCCAGCAGGCGGTCACGATGCAGGCCGAACTCGCCAAGGCAGCAGGCGGCGCCGCGCCGCCGCAGGCCGCACCGGCTCCAGGCGCGCCGCCGGCGCGGCCAGCCGGGCCGGCGGCGGGTAACCAGCAGGTCGAGCAGGCCAAGCAGCTCGTCGCACAGGGCAACTACGCGGGCGCCGTTGCCAATCTCACCCAGGTGCTGGGCGGCGATCCCCGCAACGAGGCTGCGCTGCGCCTGCGTGCACTGGCCTATTCAAAGCTCGGCCGGTCGGCGGACGCGCGCAACGATCTCAATGCCCTGCTCAAGGTCAAGCCGGACGATCCGCAGCTGCTGGCGGCCCGCGCGCTCAATGCCGCCGGCACGCGGCAGTTCGATCAAGCGATGGCCGACGCCGGCCGTGCCATCACGCTCGATCAGAACAATTCGTTGGCGTATCTGGCGCGTGGCCTCGTCAAGGCCGGCACCGGCAAGGTGCAGGACGCGCTCGCCGACTACGATCATTCGATCTCGCTCAATCCCAAGGAGACGCTCGCTTTCACCGAACGTGGGCTCGCCCATATCGGCCTCAATCAGCTCGACAAGGCGCTGCTGGATTTCGATCAGGCCCTGGCGCTGGTGCCGACCAATCTGATCGCCAAATCGTGGCGCGGCCTCGCGTTGATGCTCAAGGGCCGCGCAGATGAGGGACTGGTCGATATCGACGCTGTGCTGGAGCGAAGCCCGAACAATCCGACGGCACAGCTCGGCCGCGGGCTCGCGATGCTGACTTCCTCCCAGTACGACCGCGCCATCGCCGCCTTCGACCAGATCATCACGCGGGCGCCCAACGATGCTTTCCCGCATGTGCTGCGCGCCCGGGCCTATCTCGGGCTGAAGAAGCCGGACAACGCGATGAAGGATCTCAACTTCATCCTCTCTGCGCGGCCCGATTATCAGCCGGCGCTGACATTGCGCGGCATCACCTGGTCGGCGTTGCGCAACTACGACAAGGCGGTCGAGGATCTCGACCGGGCGATCGCGCAGAAGGAGACGGTTGAGGGCCTGTTCGCCCGCGCCAAGGCGCATGAGGCGCTCAACCATGTCGACAAGGCGACCGAGGACTTCCGCAAGGCCACGCAGCTCACCCCGTCAAGCGTGTTCGACGTGCTGGCGCAGGCCGAGTCGAAGCGCAAGGTTCAGCAGCTGTCGAAGCGGGTGCCGTGCGGCAACGGCCAGAGCGGCACGTGCCTGTGATGCTGCAATGCGCAGCCGCGCGCTTCCCGGCGCAAAAGGCAGTCGTCGGCGCGCGAGCGGTGGCCGCCGAAATAGTTCAACGCCATATAGTTCAACGCCATGGCGCGCGGGCATCGTGCCCGCCCCGCCGAACGTCACGTTGTCTGGTGTGTGGATCGGCCCCCACTCCCGGATGGCGTCCGAGAGTGCGCCGCCGGATCTGGCGCTGTGACGCTAGACCTTGAGATTTTCGGCTGACGTCTTGCCGCGATTTGCAATCTCTTCGTATTCAACCGACTGACCTTCGTTGAGGGTCTGAAGGCCAGCCTTCTGAACTGCTGAAATATGAACGAAAATGTCCTTGCCGCCCGATGCGGGCTGGATGAATCCATAACCCTTGGTCGGGTTGAACCACTTCACTGTACCTTTGGGCATTCCAGTCGTCTCCGCGGAATCAATCGAAAACAGACCAGTCGGTCCCCGCAAAAACCGGCTTGTCCGCAACGACAGGATAGCAGTTTGAAAAAAGCTGGGTAGATCAAACGACGGTGTGTTTTTGACCGGAAACAACCCGCTTTGCGGGGGTTTTACGCCGGATTGCCCGTTTCGTGGTCAATTGATGCGCTGCAAAAACGGATCGGTTCCGGTGTACCGAACTGGATCGATCGTCCCGCGCGCTGCCTTTTCGGCCGGCGCGCGGGGATCGATCGGCGGCGTCTCAATAGGTCGCGGAGAGGTATTCGACGATCTTGCCGACGTCGGCTTCGTCGATCGGCGCACCGTAGACCTTGATCATCTTGGTCACCTCGGCCTGCCAAAAATCCTTCTTGAACTTCTCGCCCTGCGGTTGGGTCTTGATGTAGTCGGCCGAGTGGCAGGCGGTGCAGTTGTTTTGCACCACCTCGAGGTTGGGACCTGGCTTGAAGGCCGCGGTTTCCTCGGGGACCGTGTAGTTCACGGGCGCGGCGATGGCGGCGCCGATCGACAGCGCGGCGATCGCGGCGAGGGATGGAAGCAGCTTGCTGGTCATGATGCTTCTCCTCACGCTGCGGTGACGCGCACGGTTTCGACGACGTTGCGCAGATAGCCGGCCGGATTCCACAACGGATCCACCGGCTGGGTGTCGCCGGCATTGTTGGTGGCGCGCACCTTCAGCTCTGCGGGACCGGCCGCGAGCTTCACCGGCAACTTCCATTCGCGGAAGGCGTATTTGCCGAGGTCCTTGCCGAGCTTGGCCGGCGTCCAGCTCTTGCCGCCGTCGGTCGAGACCATCACCTCCTTGATGCCTTTACCGCCGTCGAAGGCAATGCCGCGCAGCATGGTGCGGTCGGCCTTCAGCTTGGCGCCGTCGGCAACGCTGGTGATGAACGAGCGCACCGTGAAGCGATTGATCGGGATCGTCGCCTTCGGTGCGGTGCCGGGCTCGACCGCATTGTTCGGCGTATCCGGTATCCGGTAGGCGGACTTCATCCAGAAGCCCTCGAACACGTTGTCGATCACGGTGATCTCGTTGAGGTGCTTCACCCAATAGGTGCCGTAATAGCCGGGCACCACGAGGCGGAGCGGGAAGCCGTTGAGGAAGGGCAGGTCCTCGCCGTTCATGCCCCAGGCCAGCATCACCTCGCCGTCGCGTGCGTGGTCGATGTCGAGTGCCTTGACGAAATCCGGCGTCTTGTCGCTGACTGGACCATCCATGCCGTTGAAGGTGACCTGCTTGGCTCCGGCCTGCACGCCGGCCATGTCGAGCACGGTCTTCAGCGGCACGCCGTGCCAGCGCGCGCAGCCCATCGCGCCGTTGCCGAGCTGGCCGCCGGCGACGCGCGGACTGAAGAAGCCGCGGCTGTTGCCGGAGCACTGGTTGACGGCAACGATATCGGTCGCCTTCAGCTTCCTGATGTCCTTCAGCGACAGCTTCAGCGGCTTGTCGACCTTGCCCTTGATCTCCAGCGTGAACTTGTCCGGATCGAGATTGTAGGGGAGGTCTGCCAGATGATAGCGCACGAAGAACGCATTGTTCGGCGTGATCGGGCCGTCGTTGAAGACCGCAAACGGCGTTTCCAGCTGCGGCGGGCGGGCGGTCAGGCCGATCATCGGGCGCTTTTGCGGGTAGCGCACCAGCGGGCGCTCGCCATTGCCAAAGGGCAGCGTCACGGTGTCGAGGGCGAATGCACCCCTTGATCCCAGCCCCGTCACCAAAGCGGCCAATCCGGCGCGCTTCATCAAGTCTCGTCGATCGAGCATTCCGCTTCCTCCGAAGCTGTTCTGTCGTGAGCCGGTCATCACCAGGCCCAGATTGCCTTGCGCGCCTTCGCATCGCGGAATGCGCGCTGTCCAAATGTCGCACCGGGGAACGGCAAGTCAATTGAGCTTTCGCAGCGTTGCGTCGCAACAACGAAAAGCCCCGGTCGCGTGGACGACCGGGGCGTTTCCATCCAAGTAGAACGTTCGATCAGTAGCAGACGTTCACGGTGCGATAGCGATAGCCATAGGGCGTCAGCACCAGGCGGGTGGCGTAGCAGCCGGAGTCGACGAAGCCGACGGCAATGCCCGGGCCACCCCAGAAGTGATGGTGATGCGGATGCCAGAAGAACGGCTTGGCGGAAGCTGCGGTCGGCGCCAGCGCGGCGGCGCCGAGGGTTGCGGCAGTGGCGAGAGCGAGCGTGACTTTGTGAAACATGGTCTTCTCCTTCAGGTGCGCGTTGAGCTCTGTCGCGGCGCGGTTGCAGTGTTACCCATCGCCAGTCAGTCGCATCCGGCACCGGGCACGTTCGAGCATCTCTGCTGAACGCACCGGCGGGTGTGCGGCAGGTCACATTGGGCTGAAGCGGAGATGAACCGGTCAGGCCGCGACGGCACGCCGGTCGTCGACCAGCGTCGATAGGAGCTGCGTCTTTTCGACCGTGCGCACGGTCATCGGCTCGTTGCGGCCGCGGATCGCGACCTCCTGCGCCGGCAGGGCATCGTCGGCGAGCCCGGCGGTGACGCGCACCTCGTCCGAGATGATCGCCTCGCAGGCCAGCGCCTTGGTCATGTCCTGCAGCCGTGCCGCGACGTTGACGGCATCGCCGAGCGCGGTGAACACCATGTGGTCGCGATAGCCGATATCGCCGACGATCACCTCGCCGCCATGGATGCCAATGCCGAAGCGGATCGGCTCACGCAGATCGTGGCTCAGGAATTGATTCAGCTCGTCGATATGGGTTGCGATCAGCGCCGCCGCGCGCAACGCCTGGCGGCAGGCCACCTGCCGGTCGGTGGCAAGCCCGAACAGCGCCAGCATGCCGTCGCCGATGAACTGGTTGGGCCGCCCGCCGGCCTCCAGCACCGCCTGCGACACCGCGCCGAGGAAGCGGTTGACGATGAACACGGTGTCGAACGGCAGCCGCTTCTCGGCAAGCTGGGTCGAGCCGCGCATGTCGACGAACATGCTGACCAGATAGCGCTCCTGGCCGACCCGTGCCGGATTGGCGGCGTGGGCGTTGGCCGACGTCGTGCTCGGCAGGAACAGCTGGAAGAAATTCAGGTCGGCGGTCGGCCGCAACTGGCAGGCCAGCCGGATCGACGGATCGTCATTGCCGACCCGGTGCAGCACGAAGGCTTCGCGCGGCGAGGGCTCGGGCAATCCGGCGTGGTCGCCGATGATGCGGATGCGGCAGGTCGAGCAGCGTGCGCGGCCGCCGCAGACGCTCGCATGCGGCACGTTGTAGCGCAGGCTTGCTTCCAGCACGCTCAATCCCTTCGGTACCCGCAGCGTGCGGCCGTTGCCGTAGGACAATGCGATCATGCCGCCGCGACGCTCCAGCAGGGCCCGCGCGCCGCGCGCCAGCAGCACGAGGCCGAGCAGGCCGAGATAGCCGATGGTCAGGCCGTCGGTGATCTTCTCGAGCGTGCTCCCCTGCGCCGCTGTGCCGAGCTTCTGCACCGACAGCTCCTCGCGCCGCCAGTCGGGATCTTGATAATCCGCGACCGTGGCGCGGCCGCCCTGGTAGACGCCGAGCATCGCCAGGGTCGGGATCAGCACGGCTCCGGCGAGCAGGAACGGCGCGGCGCGCTTGAAGAACGGACGCAGCCGCAGCCAGAAATACAGGCCGATGCAGCCATGCACCCAGGCGATCACCAGCACCGCCAGCATCTGCCACAGCCGGTTCGGCGAGGCGATGAAGAAGGTGTACAGCTCCTGGGGGTAGAGCTTCTCGTGCCCGTACAGGGTCTGGCCGAGCCGTACGCCGACGACGTGGGCGACGATCAGCATCGGGATGCTGAGGCCGAGCGTGAGTTGCAGCGGCTCGATCGCCTTCCAGTGGAACTCGCGGCGCTGATAGAGTGCCCAGATGCCGAGCCCGGTATGCACCAGGCAGGCGCTGTAGAACACGATCGCGACCGGCAGGAACTGCCAGAACTCGGTGTGGTAGTAGACCCCGATCGCCAGCGCCTGCGTCGAGATATTGCCGAGCGCGTGGTTGAGGAAATGGCTGGTCAGGTAGGCGAACATGATCGCCCCCGTGACGATGCGGACCTGCCGCAGGCCGATACCGCGGGCCATGTCCTGCAAGTGCTCGCGCGAGGGGGAGGCCATGTGATTCATGATCGGCAAGTCTAGTGGTTAATTCCCGCGCTGAACACCACCGCGGGTCCGGACCAGCCGTGAGAGCGGGCCGCGCGGCACGTTGACACTCCGTTAAGAGTCGAACAAAAAGCGCGCCGTGACGATAGCCCAAGCCGAACCTGGAGCCGATAACAACAGCGTTAAGCCGGCCCGTTCGCGCGCGCCGGACTGGCGGGGCGTCATCGCCGTGATCGTTGCCATGACCGCGATGCGGTTGGTCTACGCCCATGCGCTCGATCTGCGCACCGACGAGGCCTATTACTGGACCTGGTCGAAGGAAAACGTGCTGTCGTTCCTCGACCATCCGCCGATGGTCGCCTGGTTCATCCGCTTCGGCACCGCGATCCTCGGCGACACCAATCTCGGCGTCCGCCTCGGCGGCATCGTCGCGATGCTGGCCACCCAGCTCCTGCTCGCCGACATCGTCCGCCGCGTGACGGCCAACAACGTCCGCGCCGTGATGCTGGCGCTGCTGCTGCCGGAGGCGGCGCTGTATTACGGCCTCTTGATGGCCAAGGTCGCGCCGGATACGGCGCTGATCCCGTTTTCGGTGGCGATGCTGTGGTCGCTGGTGCGGCTTGCGCAAAGCGGTGACGGGCGCTGGTGGCTCGCCGCGGGGCTATTTGCCGGGCTGGCGCTGCTGTCGAAATTCACCGCGATCATGTTCGCGCCGGCGGTGCTCGCCTTTGCGCTGGTGCCGGATTGGCGCTGGCGCTGGCTGCGCAGCCCGTATCCGTATCTTGCCGTGCTGATCGCGATCGTTGTGTTCTCGCCGGTGCTGATCTGGAATGCCGAGCACGACTGGGCCTCGTTCCGCTTCCAGGCGGTGCGCGCCACCGCCGAGCGCGCCTTCACGCTGCGCACCGTCGGCGAATTCGTCGGCATGCAGTTCGGCCTGGTCGGCTTCGTGCTGCTGCCGGTGACGCTGTTCGGCACCGCGCTGACGGCATGGCGTGGCTATCGCAAGCGCGAGCCGGTTGCGATCCTGCTGGCGACCGCGGTCTTGGTGCCGTTCATCTACTTCCTCTGGAAGTCCTTGACGCTGCGGGTCGGCGACACCTGGCCGATGTTTTTGTGGCCAGCCGGATTTGCGGCGGTCGCGATCAACGTCACGCGGATGCCGTTCGAGGGCTGGTCGGTCGAGCTCGTCAAATCGACGGTATATTGGGCGCGGACCGCGATCACATCAGGCATCGTGTTCGTCGTCTGCGTCTTCCTCTACTACATGTTCGCGCCGTGGAATCTGATCGGCCGCACCGATCCGATCGGCACCGAGGCGGGCTACGATGTGGTGGCTGCGCGCACGCTGGCGCAGGTTGAGGCGACCGGCGCGACCTGGGTCGCGACCACGGATTATCGCACCTATGCGATGCTGCGCTGGTTGCTGCGCGGGAAGGTGACGGTCATCGAAATCAACGAACGCGGCCGCTTCCAGGGCTTTGCCGATCCCGGCATGAGCAAGATCCGCGATCACGCCGGCATTTATGTCGGGCGCGAGTCCGAGAACAATCTGCCGCTGTGGAGCGAGACATCAGCGGTGCGCCAGCCGCTGGAGCGCGTGACGCGCAGCTGGCGCGGCATGGTGATGGACACCTATGCGCTGGAGAAGATCAGCGGCTGGACCCCCGATCTGTCGCCGCCGCCGGACACCACCTTCTTCCGCTGGCGCGTGCTGGCCTCCTCCTTCTCCCCGCTTGCGGGGACGAGACGATCAGAGCTCGCTCTGCGAAGGTCGGGATGAGGGGGAGTCTCCACGGGGACGGCGAGAGTTGGTCTCGCGGAGACTCCCCCTCACCCGAAATTTGCGCTTCGCGAAAATTCCGGCCTCTCCCCGCAAGCGGGGCGAGGCAAGCACCTCATTCCTCTTCCTCGCGCTTGCGGATCAGGTCTTTCGCGAGATCCGTCAGCGCCGGGCGCGGCAGGGCGTTGAAGGGAAGCGGGCGGGTGACGTCGATCGCGGCGAGGCCGAGCCGGGCGGTCAACAGGCCGTTGAGCATGCCTTCGCCGAGGCGTTGTGACAGTTTTGCCGCGATGCCGTGACCGAGCATCTGCTGGATCAGGCTGTCGCTGGCCGCCATGCCGCCGGTGATCGCGAGATGCGCGATGACGTGGCGCAGCAGTCGGATCATGCCGAGCGCGCCGGGCCGGCCGCCATAGAGCCGCGCCAGTTGGCGGATCATCCGCAAGCTCGCCACGAACACGAACAGCACGTCGAACAGCGCGCGCGGGCTGACCGCGGTGACGACCGAGACGCGCTGCGCGGCCGTCGACACCAGCCGTCGCGCTTCCTCATCGAGCGGTGTCATCAGCTCGCGCTCGGCGAGGCGGATCATGTCGGCGCCGTCGATGATGTCGTCGGTGTGGCTCTGCAGCTCGCTGCGGGCGCGAGCGAGCTGCGGGGTCTGGTGCGCGAGCTTGAGCAAATCGGCAACGATCGCGCGGCTCGCGGCCCGGTCGTCGCTGATCAGCACCTCGGCGGCGCGCAGATGCAGCTTCTCGATCGTCGCAAGCCTTGCCAGGCCGACGAGCTCGCGCGTGGTCACGACGGCGAGCGCAACCGCGGCGATGACGGCGAGTCCCAGCCCGAGGACGCCGAGGCCTTCATTGCGTGCGAACAGGTCCTCGACCAGGTTGAGGACGCCAAGCCCGGTGCCGAGCACCACGAGGCCCGCGACCGCGCTCCAGAACAGTGTGCCCCAGCGGAAGCCGCGGCGCGCCGGCACCAGCGGCGTATCGACCGGGACCGGGAGCTGCGCGGGCTCGGCCTCGGGCACGATCTGGATCGTGCCGCGGGTGAGGCGGCTGCCGTCGTCCGGATCCATCACGACCACGCCGGGATCGTCGAGCTTGAACGTCGCCGGCCGCCGCGGGGGCGTCTTCTCGTTCATTGCAGTTTGTCTCCGATCAGGAACTGAAGGGCGCGGTCAAGGCGGATGTGAGGCAGCACCGGCTCTGCATCGCCGTTTCGTTCCAGCTTTGGCGGACGGAAGCGCAGGAAGCGGTAGTCTACGGCCTCGGTGTCCGAGCTTGAGAGGCCGCGGAAACCGCCGTTGAACAGCTCCTCCGGATTATCGGGCAGGTCGCCCGGAAAGGTCGCAACTTCCGTCTCGCCGTCGAGCCGCTCGCCATTGGCGACCTCGCCCGGCGCCGGCGTGCCGAGGATCGACGGCAGCCGGTCGCGCCCGCGCTGGACCTGCGCCTCGCGCGTGGCGCGCACCGCGGCGAGCGCGACGACGTCGATATCGGCGCCGGCATATTCGGCGCGCTCGGCGGCCTTGGCCACGATCCGCCGCAGCACGGCCTCCAGCCGGTCGTGGCTCTGGTGGTGCAGATGGTCGGCCTTGGTGGCCGCGAACAGGATGCGGTCGATGCGCGGCCGGAACAGCGCGCTCAGGATCGTGCTGCGGCCGATCCGGAAGCAGTCGAGAATGCCGGCGAGTGCGGCCTCGAGATCGTGCAGCGCCTCGGGGCCGGCATTGAATGCGGCGAGCGCATCGGCCAGCACGATCTGGCGGTCGAGCCGCGCGAAATGGTCGCGGAAGAACGGCCGCACCACGACGTCCTTGTAGGCTTCAAAGCGCCGCCGCATCATCGCCCATAGCGAGCCGTCACCCGCGCTGCCGCCTGCGGGCACGTCGAGCGGCGCAAAGGTGAGTGCCGGCGTGTCGGCGAGATTGCCGGGCATCAGGAAGCGGCCGGGCGGCAACAGGCTCATCGCGAAGCGCTCGTCGCGGCAGGCGCGCAGATAGTCGGTGAACAGGCGTGCTTCGGTGAGCGCGGCCTGCTCGTCCTCTTTGGCTTCGGGCTTCAGCGTCGCGAGATGCGCGTGCCAGGACGTCGCGAGTTTTGCGCGCAGCGGCTCGCGCGACAGCGCAAGGCTCTCCGCCGACCATTGCTCGTAGCTCTTGTTGAGCAGCGGCAGGTCGAGCAGCCACTCGCCGGGATAGTCGACGATATCGAGGGTCAGCGTGCGGTCCGCGCCATTTTGCCGCTGATACTCGATCACGAGACGGAGCTCGGAGATGTCGGTGGTCGAGCTCGGCCAGCGTCGCTCCTCGACCAATGTCCGGACATGGTTCTCATAGGCGAAGCGCGGCACCGCATCGTCGGGCTGCGGGGCGAGATAGGCGCTCGCGATCCGCCCCGAGGCATAGGCCTCGAACACCGGGAAGCGGCCGCCGCGGGTCAGGCCGTGCACCAGCGCGGTGATGAACACGGTCTTGCCGGCGCGCGACAGGCCGGTGACCCCGAGCCGCACCGTCGGGTTGAAGAAGCCCTCGCCATAGTCGAGCAGCGCCCGCGCCGAGAGACGGGCTTCCTCGACGATATCAGTAAAGCTGGGGGGCATGGAGGGTTAACGAAAACCCGGCAGGAGGGACCAAAAGGGGCGGGCGATCACCCGCAAGGTGGCGATTATCGGGCCAAAATCAAGCTTCACATTTCCGGCGCCTTTGCAGGCGAGGGGTTGTCGGGGGGCAGGGGAATTGAACGCGTCAGACCACCCGCGCTACCCATCGTCCATCGGCCCACGGGAAAGCCTGCATGACGGTCTTCCGCCTGAAGCAACTTGCCTCGACCTCGATCCACGCGGCCGGCGCCGCGCTGTGGAACTACGACCGTGCCGAGCTGATCGCCGACGGCGTCGTCCATCTCGTCGGCGTCGCTTTCGGGCTGGTCGCCGCCACCGCGCTGATCGTGCTGACCGCGGTCTATGCCGGCCCGTTCGACATCGCCGTGGTGTCGGTCTATGTCGCCGGCCTGCTCGCGATGCTGGTGCTGTCGGCGACCTATAATCTGTGGCCGGTGTCGCGCGCCAAATGGGTGCTGCGGCGCTTCGATCATTCCGCGATCTATCTGCTGATCGCCGCGACCTACACGCCGTTCATCGTGGAACTGAAGGACAGCACCTTCGCGATCGCGCTGCTGGTCGGGGTGTGGTGCGTGGCGATCGTCGGGATCTGGCTGAAGTTGCGCTATCCCGGCCGCTTCGACCGGCTCTCGATCGGGCTTTATCTCGCGATGGGCTGGAGCGGCATCATGCTCTACGACCGCGTCGTGAAGGCACTGCCGGCGATGGCGCTCGGCTTCGTGCTGGCCGGCGGCATCCTCTACAGCCTGGGCGTGATCTTCCACTCCTGGCGGCGGCTGCGCTTCCAGAACGCGATCTGGCACTGCTTCGTGCTGCTCGGGGCCGCCTGCCACTACACGGCCGTGTTCGACGTCGTGTTGGCGAGCTGAGCGGTCCGCCAGCGTTACGCACAGGGCCGGGCCGGCCTCGCGAAAAGATCATGCATCGGCAAAAGATGGGATATCATGATCCCTCTGTTTGAACATGAGACCGGCTCTCCGGATCATGCGCTGAAATCAAGATATCGGGAGGATGGCCATGCAGGTGGCAGGTAAGGTTGTGGTGGTCACCGGCGGTGGCAATGGCATCGGCAAGGCGCTGTGCGAGGCGTTCCATGCCGCGGGCACATCGAAGGTCGTGGTCGTCGACCTCGATCATGGCGCGGCCGAGAAGGTCGCGGCCACGGTCGGTGGTGCCGCCTTCAAATGCGACGTCGGGCAGGAGAAGAACATCCTGCATGTGATCGACGAGACCGAGCGCATGTTCGGCCCGATCGCGCTGTTCTGCTCCAATGCCGGCATCGGCGGCGGCTTCGATCCGCTGTCGGTGAACGCCGGCGGCACCTCGGACGAGCCGTGGTCGCGGAGCTGGGCGATCCATGTGATGGCGCATGTCTATGCCGCGCGGCATCTGGTGCCGCGCATGAAGACGCGCGGCGGCGGCTATTTCCTCAACACGATCTCGGCCGCGGGCCTCTTGTCGCAGGTCGGCAGCCCGGCCTATTCGACCACCAAGCACGCCGCGGTCGGCTTTGCGGAAAACCTCGCGATCTCGCACCGCGCCGACAACATCAAGGTCTCGATCCTCTGCCCGCAGGGCGTCGACACCAACATGCTGCGCTCGATCCCGAAGGGCCCGCAATCCGGCGACGGCGATCTTTCCGCCGAGCAGGTCGCGCAGGATGCACTCAAGGGCATCGAGCAGGAGACCTTCCTGATCCTGCCGCATCCGCAGGTGCTCGGCTACATGCGCAAGAAGACCGAGAATTACGACCGCTGGATCGGCGGCATGGCCAAGATCCAGGCCAAGATGCGGGAAGCGCACGGGAAGTGAGACCTGTAGCCCGGATGGTGCGAAACGTAATCCGGGTCGAACGTGCGCGCGTGAATCCCGGATTTCGCTGCGCTTCATCCGAGCTACGATATCGGCCGCGCAACTGAGGCGCCTCACTCCTTTGCGATCTGTGCGATCCTGTCGCGCAGATAGGCATCCATCAAATCGGGTGCCGAGGCGCCGAACATCCTGATGCGGCCGGTGTGCAATAGCAGCAGGAGGCCGGTCGCATGCGCGAAGCAGTCCACCATCACCGTGTTCGCCTTCGACCTGGAGGCGCCGAGCGCCTCTGCGGCTTCGGCGATCGGATGCAGCGCCGCCTCCAGCGCGGCGTTCAGCGCGTGATCGCGGTCATGGCCGAGCCCGGCCGGCTTCATGCCGCCGCGGAACAAGTAGAAGCCGAGATCGAGGTCGCGCGGGTTCTCCGCGTAATAGCGGAAGAAGCCCATGCCTGCTGCGTGCAGCTTCTGCTTGGCGCCGCGCGTCGTCGCGACCGCCGCACTGACGGCTTCGCCGAGCGAGGCCAGCGATTGCCGCAGCACCTCGGCGTAGATCGCCTCCTTGGAATCGAAATGGAAATACAGCGCCGCCGGCGTGTAGCCGGCCCGCGTCGCGATCGCCCGCAGGCTCGCGCCCTCGAGGCCTTCCTCCGCGAACACGCTGCGCGCCGCGTCGAGGATCAGTTCCCGCTTGTGGCGGCTGACCGCTTCCTTCCTGCTCTCGCGCATCTGCATGGCCCGGCAAATCCGTTCTTGACTCAATTCTAACAGCGTTAGATAATTTAACAGTGTTAGAATAAATGAGCAAGGGAGAAGCGCCATGCTGATGACGGCTGCGGACTACCGGGAATCCCTGCGCCGCTACAAACCGCGTGTGTTCATCAACGGCGCGGCCGTTGCGAGCGTCGCGGACGAGCCGTTGCTGGCGCCCGGCGTGGCAGGCGTCGGCGTGACCTATGATTTCGCGCTACAGCCCGAGCATGTGCCGATCATGACGGCGCGGCAGGGTACCTCGGGCAAGACCGTCAACCGCATGCTCCACATCGATCGGAGCTCGCAGGACCTGCTCGACAAGCTCGAGGCGGTGCGGCTGGTGTGCAAGACGTCGGGCTGCGCGCAGCGCTACCTGACCCATGATGCGCTGAACGGTCTCTTTCAGGCGACCAGGCTGACCGACGATCGCCACGGCACCGATTACAGCCAGCGCTTCCTCAACTATCTGCACGAGGTTCAGGACCAGGATCTGACGCTCGGCATCGCCATGACCGATGCGAAGGGCGACCGCTCCAAGCGTCCCGGCCTGCAGGCCAATGCGGACGTCTACGTCCATATCAAGGAGCGCCGGCCCGACGGCATCGTGATCCGCGGCACCAAGGCGATCGTGACCGGCGCGCCTTACATGCACGAATTCCTTGTCATGCCGTGCCGCACCCATGTGCCTGTCGACAAGGATTTTGCCGTCTGTTGCGCCGTGCCGGTCGATGCGCCCGGCGTCACCATCGTCGCGCGTCCGGCCGGCCGGCCCGGCGATGCCGCGGCGAAATTCTCGGCGAAGTACGGTCAGTCGGTCGGCGTCGTGATGTTCGACGACGTGTTCGTGCCGCATGACCGCGTGTTCCTCGCCGGCGAGACCGAGGAGGGCGGCTTCCTCACCACCTCCTACGCGACGCATCACCGGCATTCCTGCATCGGCGCCCGCGCCGGCTTCGGCGATCTCCTGATCGGCGCCGGCGCGCTGATGATCGAGGCCAACGGGCTCGATGCCGAGAAGCATGCGCATATCCGCGAGGCGATGGTCGAGCTGATCACCATCACCGAGAGTTTCTATGCCTGCGGCGTCGCCTCCTCGGTCTACTGCACGAAGGATCCGGCGGGCTCGGTGATGCCGGATGCGGTGTTCTCCAACATCGGCAAGCTGCTGCTGGCGACCAAGATCTACGACATGCACCGCGTCGCGCATTACGTCTCCGGCGGGCTGATCGTCGCGCTGCCGGGTCCCGACGAGGATCACAATCCGGAAACGCGCGCCTCGCTTGCCGCTGTCATGGGCGGACGTCCCGATATCCCGGCCGAGCAGCGCGCCGAGGTGGCGCGGCTGATCGAGGACCTCACCGTCTCGCACGAAGCCGGCTGGTATTCAGTGATCTCGTTGCACGGCGGCGGCTCGCCGGAGGCGATGAAGCGCGAGATCTGGCGCAACTATCCGGTGATGGAGAAGGCCGAGCTGGTCGAGAATTTGCTCGGCCGCGACCTCGTCGACCAGGGACAACGGGTGTCGAAGCAGCCCGGACGCTGCTGCGCCTCCGGCTGCGAGGTGCCGACGCCGTCAGCGGCGCCCATGCTCGGCGATCCAATGCCCTCGTAATAAGGTTGCGAATATATGTCCAGCCGTCATTGCGAGGAGCGGCAGCGACGAAGCAATCCATATCTCCACTTGCCGAAAGATGGATTGCTTCGCTTCGCTCGCAATGACGTGGCGAGATTGCCGCTCAGCTCTTCTGCGTGTAGAGCAGCGGCACCGCGGAATCGACCATCACCTCGATCAGGCTGGTGCCTTGATGCGACAGCGCGCGCTGGTAGGCGCCGGCGAGCTCGGCTGATTTCGTCACCCGCACGGCGTCGCAGCCCAGGCCTTCGGCGAGCTTGACGAAATCGATGCCGGGCAGATCGAGGCCCGGCACGTTGCGCACCTGCATCACCTGGCTGAATGAGCGCATCGCGCCGTAGCCGGAATTGTTCAGCACGACGACCGTCAGCGGCAGCTTGCGCTGCGCCGATGTCCACAGCGCCTGGATCGAATACATCGCCGAGCCGTCGCCGATCAGGCAAACCGTGCGTCCCTGACGTCGACCGAGCGCCATGCCGACCGCTGCCGGCAGGCTGTAGCCGAGGCCGCCGCTCGCCATGGTGTAGAAGCTGTCCTGGCCGTGCATCGGCATCGCCTTCTGCATCAGCGGGCGATGCGACGGTATTTCCTCGACCAGCGCATCATACGGCCCCATCGCGGCCGAGAGCGCATGCAGCGCGTATTCGGCAGGGATCGGGTCGCCGGCGGCCGGAGCCGGCGGCAGGACACGGCCAGCCGGCGCGGTGCGTTTCGTCTCAAGCAGCATCTCGAGCAGCGCTGTCAGCGCGGGCTTCATGGTCGCGACGATGCTGTGGCCGGTCGGCGTCATCGCCGCGGCGTCCGGATCGTCGGTGATCTGGAAGATCGTGGTCGAACCGTCGAAGATCGCGGCATGGCCCTCGACATGGAAGGTGAAGACCGGCGCGCCGACCACGACGACGAGATCGTGATCGCGCAGCGCATCGGAGAGCTGGCCCGGCGCGGCATGCAGGAAGCCGGCAAACTGCGGATGCCGTTCGGGGAACGAGCAGCGCGCCGAGAACGGGCTGGCCCAGACCGCGGCTTTTGATTTCTCGGCGACCTTCACCATGAGATCGACTGCCTCGGCCCGATCGACGGCCGGGCCGACGACGAGGGCAGGGCGCTTGGCCTCGCCGAGCGCGGCCGCCAATGCCTGCATCGCCGACAGGTCGGGGCCGATCTCGCGGCTGACTTGGCGCGCGTCGAGCGGCTGCGTCGCATGCGCCCAGTCGTCGATCGGCACCGAGACGAAGGTCGGCCCGCAGGGCGGCTGCATCGCGACATAATAGGCGCGCGCGATCGCGGCAGGCACGTCCTCGGCGCGCGCCGGCTCGACCGCGAATTTCACGTAAGGCCGCGGGAATTCCGAGGCCCGCTCGGCATAGAGGAAGGCCTGCAGCGGCATGATCGAGCGCGCCTGCTGGCCCGCGGTGATCACCAGCGGGGTCTGGTTGCGATAGGCGTTGTAGATGTTGCCGAGCGCGTTGCCGACGCCGGCCGCCGAATGCAGATTGACGAAACCGGCATTGCGCGTCGCCAGCGCGTAGCCGTCGGCCATGCCGACGACGGATGCCTCCTGCAGGCCGAGCACGTAGTCGATGTCGTCGGGCCAGTCGCTCAGGAACGGCAGCTCGGTCGAGCCGGGATTGCCGAACACCTTCTTGATGCCCCACGCGCGCAGCAGGCCGAAGGTGGCGTCCTTGACGGTGACGGTCGTGCCTTTGCTGGCGGCGGGTTTGCGCGAGGACATCGGGCGGCTCCCATTTCTGTCTTGTTACGTTCCGTCATTGCGGGCGGCAAAAACGGAAAGGCAATCCACCTGTCGATGGATTGCCTGACGATGTCAAGCCGCTGCGCCCATAGTTGCCGCGGCAACGGCTGCAAATTTGCGTAGGCGGCTATCCCGTCATCCTGAGGAGCGCGTAGCGCGCGTCTCGAAGGATCGACGGCCACGGCGGGGCCGTTCATCCTTCGAGACGTGCGCTACTCGCTCCTCAGGATGACGGGGTGACTACCTAATTGGCCTTCTGCAGCGCAGCGGTCTGCTTGGCGAGCTGCTTGTCGAAATCCTGCTCCAGCCCGGCCACGTAGGTGGCATTTTCGCCCGGCTTGACGAACGGGTTCGGCGCGCCGTCCTTCATCTGCGCCCGCTTGGCCTGCATGGCGTAGACCTCCGGATGCGGCCCGAGCAGCACGTCGACCTTCATCGCCTTGACCTTGGTGAAGGTCGAGCGGTAGTCGTCGACGATGCCGGGATAGGTCGGACGGCCGACCAGCCGGTTCAGCGCCACCGTTCCGCTGCAGAAGAACAGCACGTTGCGCGCCTGGCTGCCATCCTTGACCGTGATCTCCCAGCTGGTGCAGCCGGGCGAATGGCCGGGGGTGGTGTGCGCTGTCAGCGTGACATCGCCGAGCGTCACCTTGTCGCCTTCCTTGACGGTGCGGTCGACCTTCACCGGCGTAAAGGCGAGATCGGCGTTGTTCTCGTCGCCCGGATAATAGCCGCCCTCGAGCAGGGGCTTGTCGCGCTCGCCGGCGATCAGTTGCGCGCCGGTCTCCTTCTTGATCTCGGCAAAGCCGCCGGTGTGGTCGAGATGGGCGTGGGTGTTGAGGATGATCTTGATGTCGCCCTCCTTGAAGCCGAGCTTGGCGATGTTGTCCTTGATCATGCCGGTCGACTGCTGCATCGCCGTGTCCATCAGGATCAGCCCTTGCGACGTCTTGATGATGTAGACCGCGATCCCGTCAGTGCCCACGTAGTAGATATTGTCGATGAGCTGGAACGGCTCGAACGGCGCGGTCCATTTCTTCATGACAACAGCCATGAAGTCCTTGAGCGTCTGTGCCTGCGCACCGGTTGCGATCAGCGTGAGCGCGCACAGCGCGGCTGCGATCGTCCTCATGGTTGCCTCCCTGTTTGTTGTTGTTCGTGCACGGGCGGCACTATGCGTGCTGGCGACGCCGGCCGCAAGCTGCGGACGGCAAGCCGCAGGGCTGACGGCCGTCCGTCCGGCGCATTCCTGTTCTGCGTTCAGCTTGCGTATTGGGCGATGCCGTGACCGAACGACCAGTTCTCCTTGGCGACCTCGACGAGGTTGATGACAACATCGTCCGGCCGTCCCTGCAGCTGGCTCTGATAGTCGTCCACGATCCGCTTGTAGAACGCCTTCTTCATCTCGACGGTACGCCCGGCATTCATGGTGATCTGGATGAAGATGAGATCGTCGCTGTAGGTATTGCCGAGATAGTTGTCGGCGTAGTTCAGGTCGCCACGGTCGTGCTCGGTGATGACCTGAAACTTGTCATTCTCGGGCACGTTGATCACCTCGCGCATCGCCTTGTAGACGATCTCGCCCAGCGTCTTGCGATATTCGGCGGACTTGCCGCGCTTCAGGTCGATGCGAACGAATGGCATGGTGGTCTCCTGTGTTGTGCGAGGCTCGGCCGGATCCGGCCCCGTGTGATCGAGACGCTGCGGCGGTGCGAAGGCTCTCGCGTCGTCCGCTTGCGCCGGCGGCGTCGGGGAATTCAGCGGGTCGCCTTGAAGGCCTCCCAGCGCGCATCTCGCTCTCTTTGGTATTTGGGAGTTCGCTCGCCCACCATGTCGGCGCGATGAACCGGCTCGCCGCAGGACTCGCAGACCGGACCGAGCCCGGCCGGCTTGCCGCAGACGCGATGGGTGTAGTTTATTGCGCGGCCTTCCCGCGGTGACTTGCACCAGGTCTCGCCCCAGGCGCGCAGCGCCATCAGCACCGGAAAGAACGCGTCGCCCTTCTCGGTGAGGTGATATTCGTGGCGCAACGGGCGTTTGTTGTAGACGCGCCGCGTCACCAGGCCGTCCGCTTCCAGCTTTTTCAGCCGTGCCGTGATCATCTGCGGCGTGCCGCCGGACTGCGCCTGAATCTCCTCGAAGCGATGATTGCGCGCGAACAGTTCGCGCAGAACCAGTACTGTCCAGCGGTCGCCCACGACGGTTTCGGCGCGAGCGACAGGACAGAGCGTTTGGTCAGCCGTGTTGTCCTTCATTTTCGTCATCACGTTTTCTTCATCAGGCTTGAGACTATGATTTTCATAGTAATATGACCCGACATCATCGCAAATGCAATGGGCCTTCGATGGCCCGATCTGTCATCGCCAAGGAGTGAGCCATGACCACCGAACCGGGGCCGACAGCGGCCAAAGTCGATTTGAAGCTCGAGGTCGTCGTCATCCCCGTCTCTGATGTCGATCGCGCCAAGCGCTTCTATCAGGACCTGGGCTGGCGGCTTGATGCCGACTTCGTCAGGCCCGACGGCTCGCGCGCCGTGCAGCTAACGCCGCCGGGTTCGCCGACGTCGATCCATCTCGGCTCGGGACCCGCGCTGCCGCGCTTCCTGATCGTCAATGATATCGAAGCGGCGCGCGCCGAGCTGATCGCGCGTGGCGCCGATGTCAGCGAGGTGTTTCACCGCGGCGCGGAAGGCCGCATCAAGGGGCCGGACCCGGAGCGGCCGAGTTACGGGTCGCTCGCCACGTTCAATGATCCCGACGGAAACGTCTGGCTGCTGCAGCAGGTGACGCAACGCCTGCCCGGGCGATTCGACGGCAACAGTACGAATTTCTCCTCATCGGCTGATCTTGCTGCCGCGCTGCGCCGCGCGGCTATGGCCCATGGCGAGCACGAGAAGCGAACCGGCGGCCACGATGCGAACTGGCCCGATTGGTACGCCGAGTACATGGTCCGCGAACAGGCCGGCAAGCCGCTGCCCGAGTGAACGGAGCTCGTCATTGAAGCAAATCCAACCGGCCGCCTGATAGCCAAGGAGCGATCGATGTCCCAGATCACCTATCCACGCGAGCGGACCGCGCTGCTCCTCGTCGATCCTTACAATGATTTCCTCTCCGAGGGCGGCATGGTCTTTCCGCGCATCAAGCCTATCGCCGACGAGGTCGGGCTGCTCGACAATCTGCGCCAGCTCGACGGCGCGGTCCGGGCCGCCGGCATCCAGGTGGTGATCGTCCCGCACCGTCGCTGGGAGCCGGGCGATTATGAGGATTGGGATCATCCCAATCCGACTCAACGCTTGATCATGCAGCGCCATAGCTTTGCGCGCGGTGAATGGGGCGGGGAATGGCATCCGGACCTTGCGCCCAAGCCTGGCGACGTGATCGCCCAAGAGCATTGGGGGCAGAGCGGGTTCGCCAACACCAATCTCGATTTCCTGCTGGAGCAGAAGGGCGTCACGCATGTGATCGTGGTCGGGCTGCTGGCCAACACCTGCATCGAATCGACCGCCCGCTTCGCGATGGAGCTCGGCTACCACGTGACGCTGGTGCGCGATGCCACCGCCGCCTTCTCGCACGACATGATGCACGCCGCTCACGAGCTGAATGGCCCGACCTACGCCCATTCCATCCTGACAACCAAGGAGGTGATCGCGGCGTTGCCGGCGGCCTCTCATTCCAAGGAGACTGTCAAATGAGCGCGCCATCGAAGACGCCCGTTGCAATTGCGATAAGCCAATCGACCCAGGAAGCGATCGACCAGGACCGGCGCAGGCTGCTGACGGGCGCGGCGTTGGGCCTGGCTGCTGCCGGTGCTGCCAGCCTGTTCCCCGCGCATCCCGCCGCAGCGGCCACCAGCGATGCGATCCGCCCGTTCCGCGTCGACATTCCCGAGGAAGACCTTGTCGATCTTCGCCGCCGTTTGGCCGCAACCCGATGGTCCGACAAGGAAACCGTCAATGACGACTCCCAGGGCGTCCCGCAGGCGATGCTGCGCGATCTCGTCCGCTACTGGCAGACCGACTACGACTGGCGGAAGGTGGAGGCGCGGCTCAACGCCCTGCCGCAGTTCATCACCGAAATCGACGGGGTGAACATTCACTTCATTCACGTCCGCTCGAAACATGACAATGCGCTGCCGCTGATCGTCACGCATGGCTGGCCGGGTTCGGTCATCGAGCAGATGAAGATCATCGACCCGCTGACCAATCCCACCGCGCATGGCGGCAGTGCGTCGGACGCGTTCCATCTCGTGATCCCGTCGATGCCGGGCTACGGCTTCTCCGGCAAGCCGACCACGGTCGGCTGGGATCCCCAGCGCGTCGCACGGGCCTGGGTGCAATTGATGAAACGGCTCGGTTACAGCAAGTTCGTGGCGCAGGGCGGTGACTGGGGTTCGCCGGTCTCCAATGAGATGGCCAAGCTTGGTGCGCCGGAGCTGCTCGGCATCCACGTCAATCTGCCCGGTGTCGTTCCGCCCGAGGTCTTCAAGGCGGTCATCACCGGCGGCCCTGCGCCGGACAATATGTCGGCGGAGGAGCAGCACGCCTTCGACCAGATCAAGCTTCAATTCGCGAAACGGCGGGCCTACGCGCAGATCATGGGCACGCGCCCGCAGACGCTTGCGGCCTTTGCGGATTCGCCGGCCGGCCTCGCCGCCTGGCTGCTCGATCACGGCGACGGCTATGCCCAGCCGGCCTCCGCGATGCAATCAGCTGTGCTCGGGCGCGAGGTCAACGGGCATTCCGCCGGCGCACTGACCCGCGACGACGTGCTCGACAACATCACGCTCTACTGGCTGACCAACACGGCGATCTCTTCGGGCCGCCTGTACTGGGAAAACAAGACCAACCTTTATCTGCCTGCCAATGTCGCGATCCCCGCCGCGGTGACCGCATTTCCCGGCGAGAGCTTCGTGGCGCCGCGGAGCTGGGCGGAGAAGGCCTATCACAAGCTGATCTACTTCCATCAGGCTGAAGCCGGCGGCCACTTCGCCGCATGGGAGCAGCCCGACATCTTCAGCAGGGAAATTCGCGACGCGTTTCGGCCGCTCCGCAGCTGATCTGAACGTGCAAAAGAACCGAAGGCGGATTCGTCATGTCGAAACTTGCACTGATCGCCACCGTCGAGGTGGCGCCGGAGAAGCGCGATCACGCGCTGTCGCTGCTGTCAGCGCATGGCGCCCGGTCGCTCAGGGATGAACCGGGCACACTGAATTTTGAGATCCTGGTGCCGCGCGAGGATGCCGCCAAGCTCTTGATCTACGAGGTCTATCAGGATGACGCCGCGTTCGAGGCGCACCGCAATGCGCGGTCGATCGCGCAGTTTCGCGAGGAGAGCGCAGGGCTCGGCATCAAGATATCAGCGACGCGGTGCACGCCTGCCGCCTAGGGAGCTGCCGCGAGCGGCGTTACGCCTTGAGGCAGGCGCCGCGCTCGGACAAAACCTTCTCGGCCTTCGGCGTCAGCTCGTAGAGGTCGCCGTCCTTGGCGACGTATCCCTCCCTGATGAGCCGGTCGACTTCGCCTTGCACGTCGTCGGCGAAGGCAATGGATTGGGCGATGTCGCAGAGAACCGCGACCTGTTCGTCTCTAAGCATGGCGTCCTCCGTCAGGGCGGGGAACGCGCAAGCCGGCATTCGGTTCCAAGGGGCCGGATGATGCACCCGGCTTTCACCCGGTGAGCTGTGGCTCCGGGTGTTGCATCTTACCCATGCCGCGCGTCGAGTACCGGTGCGTAGCCACCACCGTCCCGACGAACATGAGCACAGCGCGGGCCGCGGAAGTGGGCGGGTATGACGAGGCGGCCGCTGTCCGCAGCCTCTTCCAGGATCTTCGTCCTCGTCTCGCGCGCGAGCTGCGGGTTGGCACAGGATGATGTCGACAGATCGGGCTGGAAGATCTGCACCGGATTGTGCACGGCATCGCCGCAAAAGATCGCGCGATGTTGTGCGTAGTCTACCATCAGCCCCATCTGGCCGCTGGTGTGGCCCGGCAGCGGGACCAGCCGCAGGCCCGGTCCCAACTGATGGCCATCGTCGACCAGATCGACACGGCCTGCCTCGACGATCGGGATGACGCTCTGCTCCAGGGCGCGGGCGTGGATCGGCGGGGCACGCCCGGCATTATGCTGTGTCATCCAGTCGGCAAGCTCGCGGCGGCCGAACAGATACCGCGCGTTAGGAAAGGTCGGCTGCCAGCGGCCGTTGTCCTGGCGCGTATTCCAGCCGACGTGATCGACATGCAGATGGGTGCAGAATACGACGTCGATGCCGGCCGGGTCGATGCCGCTCGCGCGCAGCCGATCAAGGAAGCCGCTGCCGCGCCGCCGATGCCAGGCCGGAATCTCGGGGATGTCCTTCTGCTCGCCGATGCAAGCGTCGATCAGCAGCGTTCGGCCGCCGGTTCGCACCACAAAACTCTGGATCGCGTGTTTCGCGAGCCCGCGGGCGAGGTCGATGAACACCGGCTCCAGCGTGGCACGATGCGCTTCGATCAAGCCGCGATCGTATCCGGGCAGGAATTCGGCGAGCGGAAGGCCGAAATCGTCGTCGTCGACGATGACGTCGACGGTTGCGTCGCCGATCGCAAATCGCATGACCGCTCCTTCCCGGAGAACCGTGCATCCCAACGCGCGGTCACTATGCAGGGTGGCGCCGTCGATCGCAAGTTGGTGAACGGCTATCAGACCATGCCGCGCAGCAGGCCGATCAGGCGGCCGCACTCATCGTCGGTGCCGACCGTGATGCGCAAAAAGTCCTCGATCCGCGGCTTTTGAAAATGCCGCACCAGCACGCCGCGCTCGCGCAACCTCGCGGCGAGATCGGCGCCGCGATGGCTGGGATGGCGGGCGAACACGAAATTCGCCTGCGACGGCAGCACCTCGAACCCCAGCTCAATGAGGCTGCGGACCAGCGCCTCTCTGCTCCTGATGATGCGTTGCCGCGTCTCCTCGAACCACGCCTCGTCCTCGATGGCGGCGACCGCGCCGGCGATCGCGAAGCAGTCCAGCGGATAGGAGTTGAAGCTGTCCTTGACGCGCTCCAGCGCCTCGATCAGCGGGCGTTGGCCGATGGCGAAGCCGACGCGCAAGCCGGCCAGCGCGCGCGATTTGGAGAGCGTCTGGATGACGAGCAGATTGTCGCGGCGCGCGACCAGCGGCACGGCGCTCTCGGCGCCGAAGTCGACATAGGCCTCGTCGACCACCACGAGCCGGTCGGGATGCTCGGCGAGCAGCGCCTCGATCGCGGCGCGCGGCAGCGCGGTGCCGGTCGGTGCGTTGGGGTTGCACAGCAGGATTGCGCTGCCGGGCCGCCGGTAGTCGGCAAGCTGCACGCGCATCGCTGCGTCGAGCGGCACTTGCTCGCAGCTGACGCCATAGAGGCGGCAATAGACCGGGTAGAAGCTGTAGGTGATGTCGGGAAACAGCAGCGGCGCGTCGTGCTTCAGCAGCGCCGGGAAAGCGTGGGCCAGCACCTCGTCCGAGCCATTGCCGACGAACACCTCGCCCGCCGTGACGCCGTAGCGTCTCGCGATCGCCTCGCGCAGCGCGGTTGCGCGCGGATCAGGGTAGAGCCGCAGGCGATCCGTGGTCGCCGTGATCGCCGCCACCGCGCGTGGCGACGGCGGGTAGGGATTTTCGTTGGTATTGAGCTTGATGAGGCCGTCGATCTTCGGCTGCTCGCCGGGCACGTATGGCGACAGATTGTGGACGACCGAACTCCAGAAGCGACTCATGATCTGCGACCCAGGATTGAAAGCGATCAGAATAAGGAATACGAGGCGCTGATGAAAGCGCCTCTTTATTCCCTCGCATTATGACAGGCGTCGTGCTCGCGCGTTACCAGGTCGCCGTGCCCTTCATGGTCGGCTGGCCTTCGGCATTCGCGGTCCACAGCTCCAAGCCGCCGTCCTTGTCGCTGGCATTGATCGAGAACTCGCTGCCCTCGAACAGCGGCTGCACGCCGCGATAGGCGAGCTTCTTCGGCGGCTTGCCGCCGCGCAGCTTGGCGGCGAACTCGACGATGAAGGAAGCCTGCAGCGGGCCGTGGAAGATCAGGCCAGGATAGCCCTCGACCTTGGTGACGTAGTCGCGGTCGTAATGAATGCGATGGCCGTTGAAAGTCAGCGCCGAGTAGCGGAACAAGAGCACCGGGTCGGAGACGTGGCTTTCGCGATGCTGCGCGACCGGGGGAGGCGGCGGCGCCTTGGCGGGCGCTGCGCCTTGTGTGCTCGTCATCTCGCGATAGACGATGTCCTGCCGCTCGCGCACCGCAAGCCCGCGCGAGGTCGTCACCTCGTGATTGACCGAGACGAAGCACAGCGTGCCGGTCGAGCCCGATTTGACCGTGACGTCGACGATCTTCGAGGTGCGTTTGGCCTCATCGCCGATGCGCAAGCTGTCGAAGAATTCGAGCTCGCCGCCGGCCCACATCCGGCGCGGCAGCGGCACCGGCGGCAGGAAGCCGCCGCGGGTCGGGTGGCCGTCGGGGCCGAGCTGCGACATCGGAAACACCGGCTGCGCCAGGCACCAATGCGTGGTCCACGGCGCGGCGTCACCGGCCTTCGGCTCGCCGATCTCCTGGAACAGCGTCGCGCGCAGCCCCATCACGAGATATTTGGTGACGAGGTCGGAGGCCTCCGTGGTCTTGCCGATCCATTGGCGGAGATGATCGAGGTCGAGTTTGTCGCTCATTGTGTTGCCCGGGCAGGAGGGATTTCAGGAACGTCTGGTGCGCTCGCCGATCGCGGGCACCTTGCCGTAGTGCCTGTCCTCGCCGACCACGATCGCGGCCGGCGCCGGATAGCTGACCTTGCCGTTCTGCGTGTCGACCTCGATGCGGCGCAGATGCGGATGTTTCGCGAGGTCGTCCATGCTGTTGACCTCGGCAAAGGCGATGTCGGCCTCGGCGAGCTTCGCCAGCAATTCCTCGCGCGTCAATTTACCGAAGCTGTCGTTGACGATTCCGTCGGTCAGCACCCGGTTGCGCACGCGCTCGACCATGTTGGCAAAGCGCGGATCGTCTGGCAGGCCGGGCTGGCCCAGCACCTTGGCGCACAGCGTCTTCCACTCGCGCTCGCTCTGGATCGAGATCAGGATCTCCTTGCCGTCCTTCGAGCGGAACACGCCATAGGGCGCGATCGAGGGGTGGGCGAGGCCGATCCGCTTCGGCGACTTGCCGTCCTCGGCATTGAGCAGCGGCACGGTGAGCCAGTCGGCCATCACGTCGAACATCGAGATCCGGATGTCGGCACCGTCTCCGGTGCGACCGCGGCCGATCAGCGCCTCGAGGATCGCGGCATGCGCGGTGGCGCCGGTTGCGACGTCGACGATCGACATGCCGACGCGCGAGGCGCCTTCCGGGCCGCCGGTGATCGAGGCAAGGCCGCTTTCGGCCTGGATCAACAGGTCATAGGCCTTGCGGTCGGCATAGGGACCGGTGTCGCCATAACCCGTGATCGTGCACATGATCAGCTTCGGGTAATCCTTGCGCAGCCGCTCGCGCGCGAAGCCGAGCTTGTCCATCGAGCCGGGCTTGAGGTTCTGCAGCAGCACGTCGGCGCCCGCAATGAGCTCCTCGAGCTGCGCGCGGCCATGCTTGGTGGCAAGGTCGACCACGGCGGAATCCTTGCCGCGGTTCAGCCAGACGAAGTAGCTGCTCTGGCCCTTCGCCGCGGCGTCGTAGCCGCGGGCGAAGTCGCCCTCGGGTCGCTCGATCTTGATGACATGGGCGCCGGCGTCGGCGAGGCGTGACGAGCAGAACGGCGCGGCAACCGCCTGTTCGACGGCGATGACGGTCAATCCCTCAAGCGGCAGCATGATCAAGCAACTCAGTAGGAGCGGGGCATGCCGAGCACGTGCTCGGCGACGTAGGACAGGATCAGATTGGTCGAGATCGGCGCCACTTGGTAGAGCCGGGTCTCGCGGAACTTGCGCTCGACGTCGTATTCCTCGGCAAAGCCGAAGCCGCCATGGGTCTGCACGCAGGCATTGGCCGCTTCCCAGGAGGCATCCGCCGCCAGCATCTTGGCCATGTTGGCCTCGGCGCCGCAATCGAGACCGGCTTCATATTTGCGGGTGGCTTCCTTCACCATCAATTCGGCCGCGCGCATCGAAGCGTAGGCCTTTGCGACCGGGAACTGGATGCCTTGATTCTGCCCGATCGGCCGGCCGAACACGCTGCGCTCCTTGGCGTAATTGGTGGCCTTGGCGATGAACCACTTCGCGTCGCCGACGCATTCGGCGGCGATCAGGATGCGCTCGGCATTCATGCCGGACAGGATGTAGCGAAAACCCTTGCCTTCCTCGCCGATCAGATTCTCCGCCGGCACCTTCATGTCGGTGAAGAACACTTCGGTCGTGGCGTGGTTCATCATGGTGCGGATCGGGCGGATCTCCAGCCCCTTGCCCTTCACCTCCCGCATATCGACGATGAACACCGAGAGACCGTCGGTGCGCTTCTTCGACTGCTCCTTCGGCGTGGTGCGCGCCAGCAGGACCATCAGGTCGGAATATTCGGCGCGGCTGGTCCAGATCTTCTGGCCGTTGACGACGTAATGGTCGCCCTCGCGGCGCGCGAAGGTTTTCAGCGACGAGGTATCGGTGCCGCTGGTCGGCTCGGTGACGCCGAACGCCTGCAGCCGCAACTCGCCGGTCGCGACCTTCGGCAGATACTTCGCCTTTTGCGCGTCATTGCCGTGCCGCAGCACGGTGCCCATCGTGTACATCTGAGCGTGGCAGCCGCCACCATTGCAGCCGGCGCGCTGGATCTCTTCCAGGATCGCCGCCGCCGCCGACAGCTTCAGGCCCGCGCCGCCATATTCCTCGGGGATCAAGACCGAGAGATAGCCGGCCTCCGTCAGCGCATCGACGAACTCCTTCGGATAGGCCATCTGGCGATCGAGCTTGCGCCAGTATTCGCCGGGAAACTGCGCGCAGAGTTTTGCCACCGCGTCGCGGATGTCGGAATGGTCATCGGTGTGTTGTTCGTGTGCGGTCATTGTTTCGTCTTGCCGAGAGGTTGCGCCAGAGCGTTTTCGAGCGAGGTGGAAATCGGTTCGCGTGAAGAAAACGCCCGCTGTTGTGGGGCCCCGGTAAACTCCCTATGCTGTTTTGTTATAGCGTATGAACCTGCCTTCCAGGATTGGCAAGTATGGATTTCCGCCAGCTTAGGACCTTTGCGTGCGTCGCGGAACTCGGGAGCCTGAGCAAGGCATCCGATACCTTGCGGGTCGCGCAGCCGGCGCTGAGCCGGCAGATCAAGCTGCTGGAACACGAGCTGCGCACCGAATTGTTCACGCGCAACGGTCGCGGCATGGTGCTGACCGATGCCGGCCGGCTGCTGCTTGTGCGCACCAGCGGTATCGTGCGGCAGATCGACCAGATCCGCGACGACATCCAGTCCGCCGGCGGTGCACCGTCCGGGCGCGTCGTGCTCGGGCTGGTGCCGACGGTGAGTTGCGTGCTGTCGGCGCGGCTGGCGCGGCGCACGGTGGAGCGCTATCCCGGCATCTCCCTCTGCATCGTCGAGAGCTACAGCGGCCATCTGATCGAGTGGCTGCATCGCGGCGAGATGGACCTTGCCGTGATCTATGGCCCGTCGATCGATCTGCATCTGGCGGTGCAGAGCCTCGGCCGCGACAGCATCGTCGCGGTCGGCCCGCGCGGCAGCGGGCTGAAGCCGAAGAAGCAAGTCGACTTCGGCTGGCTGATGCGCCAGCGCCTGGTGCTGCCAAGTCATTCGCACGGCCTCCGTGCGCTGCTCGAACATGCCGCGGCGAAGAAGAAGATCGATCTCGACGTCAAGCTCGAGGCGGATTCGTTTCGCGTGCTGACCAGCCTGGTCGAGGAGGGGCTCGGATATACCTTGCTGCCGCCGTCCTCGGTGCGCGCCGAGGTGGCGGAGGGCCGGCTCGAGACCGCCGCCATCGCGCGGCCGGCGCCGCGGCGCGAGCTGACCCTGGCCTCGCCGGTCGAGCATCCCGGCTCCAACGCGATGACGCTGATCGCGAAGCTGTTGCGCGACGAGGTCGCCGCGCTGCGCGCCGAGGGGCTCTGGGATATCCAGCTCGCCTGAGCGCGGCTTCGCATCAGCTCACCTTGAAGCCGAGATGGCCGCGGAAGCGGTTCTTCAGGTAGGTGCCGTCGCGCGGCGGCAGCGCGCGCTCGACTTCGCCGGCGGCGATGCGAACGCGCGCCAGCCGCGGGCCGCCGCCGAGATCGCGCAGGCTGGTGCGGAAGTTCTCGATGCCGGCCATGTCGGCGATCTCACAGACATTGCCGATGCCCGCGCCATCAGCGATCACTTCGAGCCGGGCGCCGAGGCCGGAGTGACTCGGCTGCATGCCGGTCTCGCCGAAATGGCCGTTGTCGAGCACCGCGATCGAGAGATTGCCGGGCTGCTTGGCCGCGATCGTCAGCAGGCTGCCGATCCCCATCAGCTGCTCGCCGTCGCCGGTGATCACGAGCACCGGGCGCTTCGGCTGCGCCAGCGCGAGGCCGAGCCCGACCATCGCCGCGCCGCCCATCGCGCCCCACAGATAGAAATTGCCGGGATGCTCGCCGGCGTCGAACACGTCGTAGGACGAGGAGCCGAGCCCGGAGATCGCGAGCAAATCGCCGCGGTCGGCGAGCAGCGCCTTCACGGCGGCGCGGCGGTCGAGAGTGCCTGTTGATGCCGACATCAGTGCGTCTCCCTGGTCCACTTCTTGCGGCCGATCATCCGCTGCGAGATCAGCACCGCGACCTGCTGGTCGCCGTCATAGGCGAGCGAGGCGGCGGCCGAGATCACCTCCTCGGCGTCATCAGGGTTCTCCAGCCGCAGCACCGTGGTGCCCATGATCTCGAACGCCTGCGGCGTCGCCCGGCCCATCGGGATCTGCCAGGGATTGAACTCGGCCCATTCGCCGCGCATGGTCACCAAGGTCAGCAGCGGGAAGCGGCAGCTCGCCATCAGCGACAGCATGTTGACGCAGTTGCCGACGCCGCTCGATTGCATCAACAGCACCGCGCGATCGCCGCCGAGCCAGGCGCCGGCCGAAAGCGCCACGCCCTCTTCCTCTGTCGTCAGCACCGTGGTCTTGATGTCGGCATCCGCGTGCGACAGCTTGATCAACTTGGAATGTCCCGCATCGGGAACGTAGGACACCTGCGTCACGCCAAAGCTCTTCAGCGTGCGGTAGATCGCAACCGGCCAGTCCCGGCTGGTCGCGCTGTCCTGGTGAATGGCAATCTGGTCCATCATGGCCTCGGCGGTAGCGTTTTCGAACGAACCGGGTACCGGTTCGCGAAGAAAAACGCGTCAATACACGGGACACGCATTAGCGCGTCCTCACACCGCTGGCTTTAAGCCAGGTCAGGGGTTTATTCTCTTCGCATCTGGCTCGCCCAGCTATGCCGGAATTTTATAGGGCCAGGGTTTCGTAGGGCCGACGCAAGCGAAATGGCGGCCGGGGCCGACTGCGTCTTTTGGTCGGGTCGAGCAACAGCCCCATTACGGCCAAAAACGACGCTCTATGCTAGAAGATGCCGGTTGGCGGCAGCGCCGGGCTTCATTTTCAAGGCTTCATTTCGCATATCGATATATCCGTCGCATTTTCAGGGATCAGGGCATGATTGTCCGAGATCGGTTTCGCGGCCTCTTCCCAAAGTATTTTCTCGCACTGTTCCTGGCCGTCGCGCTTCCGCTCGTGATCAACGGGTCGATCGAAGCCTGGTTCGGTTACCGCGATCAGCGCGCAAGGCTGGACCAGTTGCTTGGTGTTCAGGCGACTTCCGCGGCCGCTGAAATTCATAACTTCATCTCCGACATCGCAAGCCAGCTTGGCTGGCTGGTCCAGCTTCCGTGGACCGACGAGGCCGATGAGGGGCGCCGAGCCGATGCGTTGCGTCTGTTTCGCCAAGCGCCGGCCGTCGTCAGCCTGACACTCATCGACAACAATGGGTTGGAGCGTCTCTACGTCTCACGGGTCGGCCTCAATCGAATTGAAAGTCGTATCGACCGATCGGCTGAACCTGCGCTGGTCGGCGCCCACGCGCGCCAGGTTTGGTTCAGCGATGTCAGCTACAACAGAGGCTCAGAGCCGTATTTGACCATCGCGCTCGTGGGTAACCGATCCGCGGTCGGCGCAGTCATCGCCGAAGTCAATCTCAAGCTGATCTGGGATGTCGTATCGGCGATCAAGGTGGGAGAGACCGGCCTCGCCTTCGTGCTGGACCGGCCGGGCCGTCTCATTGCCCATCCCGACATCAGCCTTGTCCTCCGCGGGCTGGAGGAAACAACCTCCCAGCCGTTTCGCACCATACGCGATGCGATCGGCCCGGGAGCGGGCTTTGCAACGGGCCGCGACGGACAGGGACGTCCGGTTGCCGCCCGCGCGGCTCCGGTGGCGGGTCCCGATTGGACCGTCGTGGTGGCGCAGCCGCTCTCCGAGGCTTACGCCCCGATCTATGCCGCGTTGCGACGGACCACAGTGCTTCTCGCAGGCAGCACCGTATTTGCAGGGCTGCTCGCCTATGCATTCGCGCACCGGATGACCGAGCCGATCAGGCTGCTCGAGGAGGGGACGGAGCGGATCGGCGCCGGATCGTTCGAGCACCGCATTTCGATCCAGACCGGGGACGAATTTCAGCGTCTGGCAAGCAGCTTCAACAGGATGGCCGGCGAGCTTGCGCTGGCGCAGCAGCACCAGGAGCGGATCGCGAAGCTCAAGCGGTTTCTCGCGCCTCAAGTCGCCGATCTCGTCGATCGTGCCGGCGACGACAGCGTGCTGGATGGCCGCCGCACCGACGTCGTCGTTGTGTTCTGTGACTTGCGCGGGTTCACCGCGTTTTCCGCAGGCGTCGCTCCCGAGGAGGTCATGAGCGTGCTGTCCGAATACTATGAGGTTCTGGGCAGGGTCATTGCGCGGTTCGAAGCAACACTCATCAGCTTCTCGGGAGACGGGCTGATGGTGCTGGTGAACGCACCCGTGCCGGTCGAGGAGCCGGCGCTGAGAGCTGTCGACCTTGCGACCGAAATGCAGAAGCGCGTGCAAGGCTTGATCGGCGGTTGGCGGTCGCGGGGTTACCAGGTTGGCTTTGGAATAGGGCTTGCCAGTGGATCGGCGACGGTTGGGCGGATCGGCTACGAAGACCGGCTCGATTACACGGCCATCGGCAGTGTCGTGAATCTCGCCGCTCGCCTGTGCGCATCTGCCGCAGATCGGGAAATCCTGATGGACGCAGGGACCGCCGCAAGCGTCAGAGGCAAGCGCTCCCTGGAGGATATCGGGAGTCGCCAAATCAAGGGCTTCGATGACGCCATTCCGGTGTTCGGAATATCTTTTTGATGTGCGTTGGCCGATGTAGACCGGAGCGGTTCGGTGCAGTCCATTGGCGACTGGTTTCGGATCGTGGGATATACTTCCGCCGACGGCGAACGCCAGCGGGTCGATAGAGCATGAGTTGCGCTCACTCTCGTGCAGCAACATCCCACGGACGCGGCAGCCGGCGTGAGGTCCTGTTGTTGATGGCCGCCGCCGCGGCCTGGACCACATCCTCGCGGGCGCAGAAGCCGTCGATGCCTGTGATCGGCTATCTTTGTCCGGAATCGCCGGAGTTGTTTGGCAGCCGGCTGAAGGCTTTCCACCAGGGACTTCGTGAAGCCGGCTTTGTCGAGGGCCGCGACGTTGCGATCGAATATCGATGGGCCAATGGGCAATATGCCCGGTTACCTGCACTGGCCGGCGAATTGATCGCGCGCGACGTCGATGTGGTGGTTGCGCCCGGCGGCGCCCCCGTCGCGCTTGCCGCCAAAGCTGCCGGCGTCACCAAGACGATCGTTTTCGAGATGGGCGGCGACCCCGTTCAGCTGGGTGTGGTGGACAGCCTGTCGCGGCCGGGAGGCAACATCACGGGAATCTCGAGCCTGAGCGTCGACGTGTCGCCGAAGCGGCTCGAGTTGATGCACGAACTTCTGCCGGCGGCGAAAACGCTGGGGGTCGTGACCAACCCGACAAGTCCAACGGCCAGCTCGCAACTGCAAAGGCTTCAGGCCGCTGCCGAAACTTTGGGGGTCCATCTGCAGATATCGAGGGCAAGCAAGGAGGAGGAGTTCGAAGCCGTATTCGCTTCCGTAGCGAGAGAGTCGACAAGCGCGCTTGTTTTCACCTCCGATCCCTATTTTGCATTTCGCAGCCGCCGATTGGCCGATCTCGCACTGAAGTATCGTGTTCCCGCAATCACGCAAACCCGGGATTTCCCGACAGCCGGAGGCTTGATGAGCTATGGCGGAGATTTCGTGCAGTCGCATCGACGCGCGGGCGTCTACGCCGGCCGGGTTCTGAAGGGTGAGAAGCCTGCTGATCTTCCGGTCCAGCTGGTCACCAAGGTCGAGTTCGTCATCAACCTGAAGACCGCCAAACTGCTCGGCCACGAGTTCTCTCCTTCAGTTGTCAGCGGCGCAGACGAAGTGATCGAGTGACTAATTCGTTCATGAACCTGGTAGTCCGGCCGGCGTGGACTGAGCGGTCCGGCCGGACCGTGGCATCGCGTGCGCTCACGGGCTCAACTGTTGGGCTGTAGAAACGCGCCGTATTGCTTGCTCGTGGCGACCGCGGCGGCCGCCTGTCCGATGACACGCATTGCCGCCATCATCGGCCACGGTCCAAGGCTCACCCTGCGAACACCGGCACGGGCGAGCTCGCCGATTTCGGGCACGCCTTGCGTCACCATGATGTTGACGGGCAGCGGCGTCAGTTGAACGAACCTCTCGATCAGCGCAAGGTCGGTGAGCCCCGGCACGAAAATTCCGTCAGCGCCGGCATCGGCATAAGCTTCCGCCCGCCTTGCCGCCTCATTCAGGCATTGCTCCGGCGAGCCGAACTTCAGCAGAAACGGATCGGTTCGCGCATTGATGAAGAGGTGAACGCCGAGTTCTTGCGCGGCGTCCCGCACCGCCCTGATCTTCGCGGCATGCTGCTCCGGAGCGACGAGCTGCCGCTTTCCGCCAACAAGCCCGTCCTCGATATTGATGCCGATCGCGCCGGCCTTCAGGATCCTTGCCGCCGAATGCGCGGCGGCATCCGGCGTGTTGCCATATCCCGCCTCCAGATCGATCGACACCGGAACCGGCACCGACGCGGACATCCGCGAGACCAGGCCTTCCACGATGTCGAGCGGGGCATTTTCGCCGTCGGCGTAGCCGAGTGCGGATGCGACCGCGCCGCTGCTGGTCGCCACTGCCGGCGAGGCCTTCGCGATCGCTTTGGCGGTGGCGACGTCCCAGGCGTTGAACAGGACGAGCGGATCGCCCGTCCTGTGCAGAGCGTGAAATGCCTCGGCGTAGTGCTGCTGTGTCGTGGCGTCCATTGCGCGCACTCCTGGTCAGAGAATTCGAAAGATGGTGTGGCCGACGCGGCCGCAGGTGGCGGCGTCAGTTCAGTCGGCAGCATGCGTTGTGAACCAGTCCATGATCAGACCGGTGACCTCGGCCTCACGCTCGAGATGCGGGAAGTGTCCGACATCGGGCAGGACGATGCGCCGATGTGGTCCCTTGAAGAGCGGCTCTTCCTTGATCGAATACCGCGCCGTCGGATCGTTGCCGCCATAGATTGTCAGCGTCGGTGTATGCATGTCGTTGATCGGTAGCCGGCCCGCAACTCCCGCATCGACCAGGCCATTGTAGTATTTCAGCGCCGCCTTCATGGTGCCGGGAGAGCTGAGCGTCTCCTTGACCGAGCGGAGATGCTCGTCGTTCTGCAGGGTTGGCGACCACAGCTTCCAAAGGTAGTCGACGAAGGGAAGTCCCTCGATGTTGACCGCCGAGTGAGCGCCAGGCACCGTGAAGAAATAGACATGGAAAACCGATCGAACGGCATCGGGGTCGCTCCGGAGGCTTGGGATTGTGATCGGGTGCGCGGTGTTCATGACCACCGCGGCCTTGATCGCCGACGGCGCCGTGGCCAGTGCCTGGAAGGTTGACGTACCGCCCCAATCCATGCCGACGACGTATGCTCGTTCGTCGTCGCTCAGCGCCGCGATCAGCGCTTCGAGATCCTGGCCCAGCGCGATTGGATCGAAAATGCCGTCGGCCGGAATCTCGGTCGGCGCATAGCCGCGCAGGAACGGCGCGACCGCGCGATAGCCGGCATCCGCGAACACCTGCAGCTGCTTTCGGTACGACCAGGCGTTGTCGGGAAAGCCATGCATGAACATGACGAGCGGTCCGCTGCCTTGTTCGAGATAGGCAAATCGCACGCCGTTGGCCTGCACGTATTTCAGGGCGGGTTCGCTGCCGGCGGCGTCACGCGTTGCCAGTGCGGTGCTTCGGGTCGTCATCGCTGCTCTCCATTTGTGTCGTCGTTGCGCTCCCGGGCAAATATGTGCGCAGCGCACATATATGGTCAAGTTGTTTTTTGTGCGCAGCGCACATATTGTTCCCGGCATGGAAAACGGAATCGCTAATCTGCTGGGCGCGCTGTCGCTCGCTGTCATGGATCGTATCGAGCAAGGCGCGCGCGAGGTCGTCGGTCGCGGCGGCGAAACGCCCGCGGCGCTGATCGTCATCGGCTATGGCCAGGGCATGACCAACGACAAGCTGAGGCGGATCCTTGGCCTGTCGCACTCCGGAACGGTCCGCCTGGTCGATCGGCTGGTTTCGGATCGGCTTGTCGAACGCCGGGCCGGCAAGGACGGCCGCGAAGTCGCCTTGCACCTGACGGCATCGGGCGCCGCGTCCCGCAACGAACTGCTGGCGTCGCGGATTTCGGCCGTGACGTCGCTGCTGGACGTGCTGTCGGTCGCTGAGCGGAAGCAGCTCGCAACGCTGATCCGCGAGCTGCTGGCAAGGCAGGATACATCAGAGATGGATCGCTTCACGATCTGCCGGATGTGCGACGACCGGGTCTGCACCAATTGCCCGTTGCCGACCAGCAAGGGTCAGCACGCCCGCTAGAGAGGTTACTCTGAATCGAGCGGCCAACTCCGCTCACCTCGCCCCGCGTGCGGGGAGAGGTCGGAACGCATCGCTAGATTCGTTCCGGGTGAGGGGGAGTTTCCGCAAACACAGCTATCACCGCTTATGCGGAGAGTGCCCCTCACCCCAACGCTCTCCCCGTAAGAACGGGGAGAGGGAGCGCGGTGCCATCGCGGCCGCTATTCGACCTCATCTCCTCACGCTCCAGCAGCTTGCCGTCAGCGCGCGTTCTTGCCCGCCATGAACACGTACATGTCCCAGAAAGTCTCGGGATGATCGACCTCGAAGCGGTGCCACTGATCGAGATTGGTCTCGTCGGCCGTGCCCTGAAACTGCTTGCGGAATCGGTCGAGGACCGCCGGATCGTCAAACGGCTCGAACCCCTCGAACGACAGGCCATGCTCGTTCAGGAATGCCGCGATCGCCGGAATCGTCAGGCGGTGTTCCATGACGTTGAACAGCAGATCGCGGCAGCCGCTCATGCTGTAGAAATCCTTGGCGCCGATCAGCGGCTTCCATTTCTCGGCTTCGCGGAAGATGTCCTGCCGGCAGCGTCTGATGTCGTCGGCGGTGGCGCGATAATTGCGCGCCGCGATGCGATCGCGGGCCTCGACGATGACGCGGCGCGCCAGATCGCTGTAGAGCCCGATGCGCATCGTGCCGCCCGGCCGCAGCAGCGAGACCAGCACGCGCCAGCCGGCCAAGGGGTCGGCAAGATGATGCAGCACGCCGACCGACTCGATGCTGTCGAAGCTGCGATCGATCGAGGCCAATTCCAGGATGTCCGCCTGCGCATACTCGATGTTGCGCAAGCCGAGCTCCCGCGTCTTGCGGCGCGCATAGGCAAGGCTGGTCCTGCTGATGTCGACCGCGAGCAGGCGGGCGTTGGGATAGACCTGCGCGATCTGGATCGCGTGCGAGCCGGTGCCGCAGCCGGCAATCAGGATATCCCGTTCGGCTCGCTGGTCCGCGGTTGCGACGGTCCTTCCCCGCGCCCGATCGGCCGCGAAGGCCGTCAACGGGTTGACGGTCCAGCGCGGATAGGGATTTTCCTCGTATTGGCGCATCACCTCGACGGATATGTCGTTCCTGATCGGAGTGAGCGCTGCAATAGCGCTGCGCTCTTCGATCTCCTCGCGCGGCTCGCGAAGCTGCACCCGCAACAGGCCGGCGACGGCCGCGGGCCAATCCCGGCGCAGCAGCGCGTCCGCCGTCGGCAAGGCATGAAGCGGGAAGTAAGCGGCGACAGCGGCGAGCGTGAGCGGCATGATCGCAGCGCCTGATGCCAGGTCCTGCAGCAACCGGTCGCGCAGCGCGCCCGCGCCTTCGCTTTCCGCCCCGGTCTGCGCATAGACATGTTCGTTGATGAAGCACTGCCGCGCGAGCGCGCAGGCAAAGGCTACGATATCGTCGTCGACGTCATCCTGATCCGGCTTGCTCGCGAGCCGCAACAGCTCGGCCCGCGCATATCCGAACAGCACCTCAAGCTGCATGCTCGCCAGCGTGGTGGTTTCCATCGCGCAGCGCAGGAACAGGTCGTTCGCGAGCGGGGCGACACCCTCGCTGCCGAACAATTCGACGCTTGTGACCGGTAGCGGCCACTTGCTTGCAATCCGCCCGGCATAGGTGGTGACGGTCGGGCTCTGCAGGATGAAGCCGACCGCCTTCGCGTCCATGCCGAGCGCCAGCGCCTTGCTGAAATGCGCGGCCGCCTTGCTGCGATTGCTCAGTGCCTGGTAGGAGTTGCCGGCGTTGTAATGGCAGGCGGCATTGACCTCGTCCGAGGCAATCGCCTTGGTGAACATCTTTGCTGCAGCCCGGTGATCGCCGGCAGCCTGCGCCATCAGGCCGAGAAGATTGAGGCTCTGCACATGGCCAGGCTCGCGCGCGAGAAGCTGCCGGCAGATCTCCTGCGCTTCGTTGAAGCGGCGCATCGCGTAGAAGCGGCTGGCCTCGGCGGCGAGGCCGTCAATGCTGACACCCGTGGAACCGAAGGCAGGTGCGTTTTTGCTGGACGCGTCCCGTTGCTTCCCGGCCGCACGCCGCTCTTTTCGGTTCATGTTCCGTCAACTGGCCCAAGCTGCAAGACGCGGTGCATCAACTACCACGCCCGGGAAGACATAGGGCCGATCGTCTTTGTGGCCAAGGACAATCTGGCTTCAGCCCGGGATCCGCACCGGCAGGTTCTCGATGCCGCGGACGAAGCTGGAATAGACCCGCTTCGGCTCGCCGACCACCTCGATGCGGTCGAAGCGCTTCAGCATCTCTTCCCAGACGATCCGAAGCTGCAGCTCGGCGAGCCGCATGCCGACGCAGCGGTGGATGCCGAAGCCGAACGACAGGTGGATGCGCGGCCGCGGGCGGTCGATGATGAACTCGTTCGGACGATCGATCACCTCGTCGTCGCGGTTGCCGGAGACATACCACATCACGACGCGGTCGCCCTTCCTGATCGTCTTGCCGCCGATCTCGGTGTCGACAAGCGCGGTGCGCCGCATATGCGCCAGCGGCGTCTGCCAGCGGATCACCTCCGGCACCATGGTGTCGATCAGTGCGGGATTCTCCTTCAGCTTCCTGAACTGGTCGGGATGCTCGTGCAGCGCCAGCACCGAGCCGCTCATGGTGTTGCGCGTGGTGTCGTTGCCGCCGACGATGAGCAGGATGATGTTGCCCATCAGATTGTCGGGGTCCATGTGCCGCGTGGCGTCGCTATGCGCCATCATCGACAAAAGGTCGTTTCGCGGCGGGGCGTTGACGCGCTCGTTCCAGAGCTTCGAGAAATAGGCGTAGCACTCGTCCATCTCCTGCCGCCGCTGCTCCGGCGAGTTGACGATGCCGCTCTTCGGCAGCGCGGTGGAGACGTCGGACCAGCGCGTCAGCTTGCGCCGCTCCTCCCAGGGGAAGTCGAACAGCGTCGCCAGCATCTGGGTGGTCAATTCGATCGAGACGCGCTCGACGAAGTTGAAGGTCTCGTTGCGCGGCAGATTGTCGAGCACGCTGGCCGAGCGCTGCCGGATCAGCTTTGCCAGCTCGTCGAGATGCGTGGGTGTGAACATCGGCGACACGGTCTTGCGCTGATGGGCGTGCCTCGGCTGGTCCATCGCGATGAAGCTCGGATAGTCGTAGCCGGGCGGCACGTCGCGGATCGAGATGCCGCCGAGCGTGGAGTCCGAGGAGAAGATGCCGTGGGTGGTGTCGACATGCATGATGTCGTTGTACTTCACCACCGACCAGTACGGCTCGATCGGCGCATTGGTGCAGTAGTGCACCGGCTCTTCCTTGCGCAGCCGCTCGAACCACGGCCACAGCGTGTCGTTCTGGAACAGCTTTGGCGCGCCGGGATGAAAATCCCTGAGCGGTGTCGAATACGCTTCCTCGCGGGCCTGGCGCAGCAGCTCGGCCCGGTCGGCACGGATGGCGGTCTGGACGTTCATGTTCCTTGATCCCGGTTGGCTCGCGACGCGTCAGGCGGCGATGCGCACTGGCAGCGTCTCGTAGCCCTTGATGAAGCTGGAATACACCCGCTGCGGCTCCTCCACCACCTCGATGGTGTCGAAGCGCTTGAGGATCTCCTCCCAGATGATCTTGAGCTGCAACTCGGCAAGCCGCAGGCCGACGCAGCGGTGGATGCCGAAGCCGAACGAGATATGGGTGCGCGGCCGGGCGCGGTCGATCAGGAACTCGTAGGGCTTCTCGATCGCTTCCTCGTCGCGGTTGCCCGAGACGTACCACATCACCACCTTGTCGCCCTTCTTGATCTGGCGTCCGCGGAACTCGTAGTCGGCGAGCGCGGTGCGCCGCATATGGGCGAGCGGCGTCTGCCAGCGGATCACCTCGGGCACGAAGCTGTCGATCAGCGCCGGGTTCTCCCGCAGCTTGCGGTACTGCTCCGGATGCTTGCTCAGCGCATAGATGCTGCCGGACAGCGTGTTGCGCGTGGTGTCGTTGCCGCCGACGATCAGCAGGATCAGATTGCCGAGGAAGTTCTTCGGGTCCATGTTCCGCGTGGCGTCGCTGTGCGCCATCATCGAGAGCAGATCGCTCTTCGGCGGCTGGCTCGCGCGCTCCTTCCACAGCCTTGCGAAATAGCTCGCGCATTCCATCAGCTCAGCCTGCCGCTCGTCTTCGGTGGCGACGAGGCCGCCGGCGCCGGGCAGGGTGGTCGCGACGTCGGACCAGCGCGTCAGCTTGCGGCGGTCTTCCCACGGGAAGTCGAACAGCACCGCGAGCATCTGGGTCGTGAGCTCGATCGAGACCTTGTCGACCCAGTCGAACACCTCGCCGCGCGGCAGATTGTCGAGGCACTCGGTCGAGCGCTTGCGGATGTTGGTGGCGAGCTCGTCGAGGTGCGTCGGCGTGAACATCGGCGCCACGGTCTTGCGCTGCGCCGAATGGCGCGGCTGGTCCATCGCGATGAAGCTTTCGCGGCGCAGATCCGGCGGTACGTCGCGGATGGTGATGCCGCCGAGCGAGGCGGCCGAGGAGAACACCGAGTGGTTGGTCTCGATGTCCATGATGTCGTTGTAGCGGGTGATCGACCAGTACGGACCGAACATCGAGTCCTTGCAGTAGTGCACCGGATCCTCGCGGCGCAGCCGGTCGAAATACGGCCAGAAGGTATCGGTCTTGAACAGCTCGGGATTGCCGGGATCGTAGTCCGAAAGCGCAAGCGAATTGGCGCGTTCGCGTGCGGCGTCCAGATTCGTGTTGTCGACGAGATCGATGGTCCCGTGCATGAGCGGCTCCTCAACCGTTTGAGCTGCCGGGGCATGGCCGGCGCGGCATGTTTTACCGAATTACATTCTCATTCCGCGGTTTGCGCAAGGGCTCTCGACGCGCATTTGGCCGCATTGATGTCAGGCCAAAGCGGCCGAATCCGGGCTTTTCCGGCGGGGAGGGGCTGCGGCCGCGACCACGCCCGTTTGAAACGGCGTTTGATTTGGCCGGGCGGCGGCGTGCGAACGGTGCCGGCGCCGTTTATTGACTGCCGGTCTTCTCGCCGGCGGGCTTTTCGCAGGGGTAGGTGTCCTGCATCCCCCACAGCAGCAGGAGAGCGATCACCATCTCACCTTTCGCCGACCGCTTGTCGGCGGACTTGAGCATGATCTCTTCGGTCTGCTCGCTGCTCAGTGCGAGGTCGTCGGGCATGCAGAACAACAATTGGCCGCCATGCCGTTTCAGCCAGGCATTGGACGCCATCAGGCCGCCCCTGACGCCGTCGAGGTACATGTGATTGAAGATGCGCAAATTCTCACTCTTTGGATTGCGATAGGAATCGAGCCGCACGTCGACGGCAGCGGCCGGAGCTGCCGTGAGCGTCAGGAGGCATGCTGACAGGATCCATCTGTTCATCGCTGCGGTTTCCTCGCTTTGCGGCGGCGGCTTCGCCTCCATCGCCTGATCGTTAAGTATGTCATTGCCGCCCGGGGGTTCGACGCCGGCGGTCGATCGAGGACTGCGCGCTTTCCGGCATTGCCGTTAAGGCATGGCCAACCGCATCCCGCCAAAAATCGGCCGGCGATCTCGACCTTGTGTGAAACCTGGATCACACTCGCGACGACAAATCTGTGCTTTTGATACCCAGAGATTGTCCCGCCAGGAGCCATCCCGTGAACGACATGAGCTGGACCCCGCTGGGTCCGCCGCAGCCGCCTCCGCAACCGGCCCCGCCGCCGATGCCGGTGGCGTTTTCAGGGAACCGGAAGGAGTTCTTCCGCCTGGTCGCGCGCGGCGCCGGGCTCGAACTGGTCACGGTCGGCTTCTACCGGTTCTGGCTCACCACCGACATCCGCCGTCATCTGTGGTCGAACAGCCAGATCGATGGCGACGCGCCGGAATATACTGGCCGCGGCAAGGAGCTCCTGATCGGCTTCCTGGTCGCGCTCGCGATCCTGGTGCCGATCTATCTCGGCTATTTCCTGATCGGCATCGAGGCGGAGCATCTCAAGGCGTTCGCCTCGCTGCCGCTGGTCGCCTTCTTCTATTTGTTCGGCCAGTTCGCGATCTATCGCGCGAGGCGTTACCGCCTGACCCGCACGGTGTGGCGCGGCGTCCGCTTCTGGATGAGCGGCTCGGGCTGGGTCTATGCGCTCAAGGCCTCGCTCTGGGGCGTGCTGGTCGTGATCACGCTCGGCCTCGCGCTGCCGTGGCGCGAGGCGGCGCTCGAACGCTACAAGATGCGGCACTCCTATTACGGCGACCTTCAAGGCTCGTTCGACGGCCGCGGCTGGGAGTTCTTCGCGCGGGGCTGGTGGCTCTGGGTCCTGATGCCGTTCGCGCTCTACAGCACGATCTTCGCCCCGTTCGCCTATGCCGCGTTCAAGGCGGTCGAGTGGCGCTGGTGGCTGTCGGGAATCCGCTTCGGCGACGTGAGGCTGGAATCCACGCTCCGCCGCGGCGCGCTGATCGGCCTGTACTGGAAGGTGATCGGCTGGGTCGTGCTGCTCGGCATGGTGTTCGCGGCCTATCTCGCGCTCTGCACCTTGCTGGTCGCCAGCATGGACGGCTCCTCGATCGCGGACTTCTTCAGGACCGAGGCGTTCGCCAAGAGCATTCCGCTGATCGTGCTGCTCGGCATCGGCTACCTCGCGTTTGCGCTGGCGCTGAACGTGGTGTTGCGCGTTTATCTGATGCGCGATCTCTGGGTCCGGGTGCTGTCCTCGACCATCGTGCACAACATCGGCGCGGCCGCCAACGTCACCGCGCGCGGCGAGCTCGCCAACGCGCTCGGCGAAGGCTTTGCCGACGGCCTCGACGTCGGGGGCTTCTAGCTCCATGGAATCCGATTCCGGTCAGACCAATTCCGCGGCGCCGGCTCCCGGCGGCGTCTTCTTCGACGGCCTGTCAAACCGGCGGCGCATCGTCGCACTCAGACTGTCCGACGCACTGGAGATCCGCGAAGACGGCGCACTGCTCGCGCGCTGGGTGTTTCACGACATCCGCCGCGCCGACAGCCCGTCCGGCCTGTTGCGGCTGAGCTGCCTGACCGCACCGCCTTTGGCGCGGCTCGACATCCGCGACGCCGGGCTGATCGCCGCGCTGGTCGCGCGCTGCGATACGCTCGAGGAAGGGCTGCCGAACCGCAGGGGCGTCGCCGCGATCGTCGGCTGGTCGCTCGCGGCCGCGGTGTCGATCGTGCTGGTGGTGCTGTTCGGCGTGCCGCTGGCCGCCGAGCGGCTGACGCCACTGGTGCCCGACTCGTTCGAGCGTCGCATCGGCGATGTCGCGGAGGCGCAGGTCAAGGTGCTGTTCGACGGCAAGCCCTGCAGCAACCCGGCCGGCCAGGCGGCGTTCGCGAAGCTGGTCGGCAAGTTGCGGCAGTCCGCAGGCTTCGATACGTCGGTGCAGTCGGGCGTGCTGGCGACGTCGGTGCCGAACGCCTTCGCGCTGCCCGGCGGCAAGGTCTATCTGTTCGACGGACTCTTGGAGAAAGCCGAGAACCCCGACGAGATCGCCGGCGTGCTGGCGCATGAGCTCGGCCATCTCCGGCACCGCGACAGCATGCGCGAATTGATCCACAACGGCGGCACCTCGTTCCTGATCGGGCTGTTGTTCGGTGACGTCACCGGCTCCGGCGCGCTGATCTTCGCCTCGCGCTCGCTGGTGACGTCGTCCTATTCGCGCGACGCCGAGACCAACGCCGACAGCTTCGCGATCGAGACCATGCACAAGCTCGGCCGTCCGGCCAAGCCGATGGGCGAACTGATGTTCCGCGTCACCGGCAAGGAGGGCGGCAAGGGGCTCTCGCTCGTCTCCAGCCATCCCTTGACCGAGGACCGCCTCGCGCGCATGGACAAGGCCGATGCCGCCAGCCGCCCCGATGGTCCGCCGCTGCTGTCATCGGCCGAATGGCAGGCGCTAAAGGGCATCTGCAGCGGCGCCGGCAAGGTGTGACGGCGCAGCCGCCGACGCTCCCTCGCTACTTCACCAGCCTGAACTTGCCGCCTTCGACCTTGATCAGGAACGCCGAACGCTCGTCATAGCCGTTGTGATCGGTCGGGCTCATGGTCGAGAGGCCGTTGTTCAGGTAGACGTCCTTGCCGCGCTCGAGCTCGTCGCGCAGCGCGGCGCGGAATTCCGCCGTGCCGGGCTTTGCGGTCTTGAGCGCATTCGCCGCCGGCCGCTTGAACAGCGTGACGGCGTCCCACAGATGCGCGCCGAAGATGTTCGGCCTCGAGCCGTTGGCCTTCTCGTAGGACGACACGAACTCGTCGCGCACCTGGCGGAACGGATCGGTCGCCGGCAGATCGTCGGCGATGGTGAAGGCTTCGCCGGTGAAGATCGCGCCCTCGACATTGGCGCCGCCGAGCTTGATGAACTCTTCCGAGGCAACGCCATGGGTCTGGAAGATCTTGCCGGCATAGCCGCGGCTGCGCAGCGCCTCCTGCGGCAGTACGGCGGGCGTGCCGGCGGAGGCGATGAACACCGCTTCCGGATTGGTCGCGATCACCTTGAGCGCCTGGCCCATCGCGCTGGTGTCGGCCCGCGCATAGACCTCATGCGTCGTCACGGTGAGGCCGAGCTGCGGGGCGAGCCGCGACACCTCCTTGTAGTAGCCTTCGCCATAGCCGTCGGAGACGCCGATATAGCCGAGCGTCTTGATGCCGGACTTGGCGATGTATTTCAGGATTGCCGCCGCCATCAGGTCGTCATTGGGCACCACCTTGAACGCCCAGCGGCGGCGGTCGTCCATCGGCTGCACGATCGCGGTCGCCGCCGCGAGCGAGATGATCGGCGTCTTGCTCTCCACGGCGACGTCGAGCATCGGCATGGTCACCGGGGTGAGCGAGGAGCCGATCAGGATATCGACGCCGTCCTGGATCACGAGGCGCCGCGCATTCTGCGTGCCCTTGGTCGGATCGGACTCGTCGTCGAGCGCGATATAGGTCACCTTCTCGCCGCCGATCTCCTTCGGCAGCGCGGCGATGGTGCGCATCTGCGGCTGGCCGAGCGCCGAGCCCGGTCCGGATCCGGACACCACGACGCCGACCTTGATGTCGGCACGCGCGCCCGGCGCAATCAGGATCGCGCTCGCAAATGTCAACAGTCCGGCCATGGCCAGCTTCATTGCAAATCCTCCCAGCAGGTTCTTTTTATCTGCGGCCGATGATAGCCGACCGCCGTCCGGTCGCGCATCATATTGATTCCGCCCGATCCGTCTGTCCCCCTGATTGGGGACACCGGACTGCGCTCGGGCAAGGTTCGCGCGCTCTGCGGCCCGAGGCCTCAAATTGTCCGCGATCGGTTGGGTCGACGGCGCCCGGCCAAATTTCTGACCCAGCTTCGGTTCGGTCCTGAAACTTCGCGTTTACCACTCCCTTAAAGGCCGCGGGAACCAGTTTCCCTAATCGGGCGGCAACGTCTCGCTGTTATTGAAGGATCAGAAAAGGGAGTACGAACATGTCCAGTATTGTTCGGATCCTCGTCTTGATCGCATGTGCACATGCGGGATCCGTGGTTGCGGAAGTGCAGTTGGACGGCGCGCGGTCATCGCCGGCGGTCCACGTCCATGATTGAGCCTCATCCGATTGCGTCCGAGCACGCGCGCGCCATCTGCGAAGAGATTGGCGAACGGCTGCGCCATGCCCTGCGCGGCGATTACGCCGATCTGCCGCCAAGGCTGCGCGAACTGGTCAACGAGCTCGCTCTGCAGGACTGTGAAGCGCCGTCGCTGGTGCCCACGATGGCTGACATGACGAGGCCGCTGGTCGCCGCGGCCTAGGTCATCGCCTCACGACGATCTGCCGATCCGCCGGCGTGCCCTTCAAGAGCGATAATCAATGCACGGAGATCGGACTGAATAACGGTTGGAGAAGCGGTGAAGTCTCCGCTTATTGCACCAGCCTTGCTTTGAAGTAGGGAACAGAAGCCCGCTTACACGTTCTTCGCGACCTTCCGCGTCCGCGTCGGTCCGGCGCCGGCGATCGTCGGCTTGATATTCCATACCGCGCGCACGCTTGCGAAGGCGTGGGCGATCACCGGCTCCTGGCGGCGGGCGGCGAGGCTGGCGAAGGAGAGATCGCAGGTCAGCTTCACCTTGTCGGCGACCACGAACTGATGCGGCCGCGCCATCCGCGGCGCCAGCACGTTGTCGCGTGCGAGGCTGAGGCAGAGGCCGGATTCGACGAAGTCGATCATCGCCTCTTCCTGGTCGGTGTAGCCGATCCGCTTCGGCAATGCGCCGAGCGGACGGAAGATGTCGTCGAGCAGCCGCCGGTGGCCGGAGTGCGGCGGTGTCGCGAGCCAGGGCAGCTCGGCGAGCTCGGCCCAGCCCTTGCCCATCACCCGGTCGCGCCAGGCGATCGGTGCGATTACCCGGTAGTCGTAGCAAAGCAGCGGGGCGAGCTGGTAGCGGCCGTCGACGATGGTCCGTTCGGTGAAGCTGTGATGGACGAGCTGGTCCTGCGGCGTGGCGTCGACATAGTAGCCGACGTCGAGTTCGCCGCGGCCGATCTGCGCCAGCACGTCGTCGCTCACGCCATGACGCAGGAAGACTTCGGTGCGCTGCGAGGACATCGCAAGGCTGCGCACGAACGGCCCGAGCCGGGTGAATTCGGGGTCGAGGATGGTGCCGACGCGCAGCGTGCCGCGCTGTGCCTCGTTCAGCGAGTCCGCCATCGCCTTGAAGTCGGACGCGGCCGCCACTGCCCGGTGCGCCAGCGGCAGCAGCGCGGCGCCGGCCTCGGTCAGGGTGAATCCGGCAGGTGTGCGGTTGAACAGCTGCAGCCCGGTGCTTTCCTCGAGTGCCTTCAGCTGCAGGCTGACCGCGGGCTGGGTCAGCTTCAGCATCGCCGCTGCGCGCGATACCGTGCCTTCACGGGCAACCGTGATGAAGCAACGCAAGGCCTGGGTACGGGGAAGCTCGATCATCGCACGTGCTTATAGCACACTTTTTTGGCGCGCATCCGACCTGAGTCGTGCATTGTCATGCGATTATAATACAACCAATGCGAGAATTCAGGACCGCCACCACGCAACCATGCCTTCGTGCGCGCGGTTCAACAATGACTGTCTCTGGAATACTGGATCGCCCGGTCAAAGCCGGGCGAGGACTACGCAATGACGCTACGTTACGTCGCGCGAGAACCATCCTCGTCGTCCTGGCGAAAGCCGGGACCCATTACCCCAAATGTCAATTGTTGCGCGATGCTGTGGCCGCGATCTCGTTCATCATCAAGTGCGGTGGTCCTGGCTTTCGCCAGGACGACGATTGGGGAGATCGCGCGCTCATTCCATCACCGTCATGCTGAGGAGGCCGCGCAGCGGCCGTCTCGAACCACGACGGCCTGACTGTGGCCGTGTATCCTTCGAGATGCGCGAGTGCGCCTCAGGATGAGGGGACCTGGACTGCTTTCCGACTTCATCGTCGTCCCGGCGAAGGCCGGGACCCATTGCCACCGAAGTTCATTGTTGCGCGATGTCGGAACGACGAGTCCCATCCACAACACCCGCTGCGGCGTATGGGTCCCGGCCTTCGCCGGGACGACGGCTGTGAATGCCGCGAGCGTGTGCGCCGATCGACGGAGGCCGCCACCCTCACTCCAGATGGTTCACCTTCGCCACCCAGGCGCGGACGTCGGCGAGGACGGCGGGCAGCACGGCCTTGACCTCCTGCACGGTCATGCCGGGCTTGATGCGGGGGTCGTAGAGCAGGTTGAGCAGATATTGGTCGTAGACGTCGAAATAGCCCATCGAGACGTTGTCGTTGAACATGGTCCAGGGCACGGTGGCGGTGTCGTTGATCGGGCCGAGCGACTGCAACAGCTCCTCATAGGCGCAGTCGAGGAAGACGAAATCGCCGTTGTCGACGGTGAGGATCACGTCGGAATGCTCGATTTCGTAGTTCTCGTTCTTGCGGAAGCCGGACAGGCATTGCGGGTCGAGCGAGGAGCGGATCTCCCTGGCGCGCTCCTGGCCGTAGAAAGTCGCGATCGTGCGGTACAGCTCGCGGTCGCGCACCAGCTTGACCACGACATTGGCCGCTTCGTTGTTCTCGGTCATCGCGATGTCGAGATGCTGCACCTTGCTGCGGATGTCGGCGACGACCCTGGCGAGCTGGGCCTTGCGGTCGGCGCGGCTGCCGTCGGCGAACACGCGCACCGGACTGTCGTACTTGCGGATCCGGTCGACCCGCCCGGCGAGATGATATTCGGCGCCGAACGCGGTTTTCAGAAAGCCCTCGACGATCTCGGCGTCGGTGAAGACCTTCTTCTCGTTGCGCTGGCGCGCGGCGATCGCCGCCGGTACCTCGGTGGCGGCCGCGGGCACCGCGGCATCTGCGAGGCAAGCGGCGAGCGTTGCGGCGAGAAGGACGAGGATCGAAGGACGGTGCTGGGGCATTGTGACAACGCTGCCGCAAGGTTTGCGGCAGCGCAAGGAGGGATCAAGGCGGCGGGATCAGCGATCTTGCCGAATGGCGGCGCCTGGTTCCGTTGAAATCGACGCGATCAGTTGTTCTTCACCACCACGGTGGTGCCGACCGAGACCCGACCATAGAGATCGGTGACGTCGTCGTTGGTCATGCGGAAGCAGCCCGACGAGACGGCCTGGCCGATCGTCTCCGGCTCGTTCGAGCCGTGGATGCGGTAGAGCGTCGAGCCGAGATACATCGCGCGCGCGCCGAGCGGATTCTCGATGCCGCCGTTCATGTGGCGCGGCAGATCGGGGCGGCGGCGCAGCATCTGCGACGGCGGCGTCCACGACGGCCATTCCTTCTTTGCGGAGATGCGGTGGACACCGCTCCAGCGGAAGCCGTCGCGGCCGACGCCGATGCCGTAGCGCAGCGCCTGGCCGTTCGCCAGCACCAGATAGAGCCGGCGCTCGGCGGTGTTCACCACGATGGTGCCGGGGGCGTAGTTGGTCGGGTAGTTGACGGTGGTGCGCGGGATCGGGCTTGCGCCGCCGCCGCCGAAGAAGCTCGGGGCTTCGGACTGATAGCCGCGGGAGTCGAAGAACTGGGCGTGGGCCTGGCCGGCACCTGCCAGGATCGTGAGCGCGGCAAACATCAAGGCAATCGGGCGCATGGTCGTCGTCCTCGCGAACATATGTAGCCAGAGAGGCCACAATTGCCGGCGTTTCGCAAGCGACGAAGCCGTGACCTCAGGCATTTTCGAACAACACGGTTTAAAAAGGCAACAGATCGGAAGCGATACCTGCATTGTCCGGCCAAGCCTTTGACGAAGCGGCTGAAGAATGGTTGATCTGGAGCGTTTTCGAGCGAAGTGGGTACCGGTTCGCGTCAAGAAAGCGCGACCAAACAAAAGCTGGAGCGTTTTCAAGCGAAGTGGGCACCGGTTCGCGTGAAGAAAATGCGACCAAACAAAAGGATACGAGCATGATCCGATTCAATCGGATCGGATCATACTCTGAGCGACCTCAAGAACATCTCGAAACGGGAGCGAGAGCATGAATGGTGCGGAAAGTCTGGTGCGGACATTGGTCGCAGGCGGCGTGGATGTCTGCTTTACCAATCCCGGCACCTCGGAGATGCATTTCGTCGCGGCGCTGGACAAGGTCCCGGGCATGCGCTGCGTGCTCGGTCTGTTCGAAGGCGTGGTGACCGGTGCGGCCGACGGTTATTTCCGCATGAAGGGAACGCCGGCCTCGACGCTGCTGCATCTCGGGCCCGGCCTCGCCAACGGCCTTGCCAATCTGCACAACGCCAAGAAGGCGCATTCCGGGATCGTCAACATCGTCGGTCAGCATGCCACCTACCACATCGGTTACAATGCGCCGCTGACGTCCGACATCGAGGGCCTGGCGCGGCCGATGTCGTCCTGGGTGCGCACCTCGCCGGATGCCAAGTCGGTTGCGGCCGACGGCGCGGCCGCGATCGCCGCCGCCAGGAGCGCGCCGCCGCAGATCGCAACCCTGATCCTGCCGGCCGACACCGCCTGGAACGAAGCCGACGGCATCGCCGAGGTGCCCGTGGACACGCAGCGCCCGAGCTATTCGCCGCAGGCGGTCGATGCCGCGGCGAAGATCCTGCATGGCGATGCCGCGCATACGCTGCTGCTCGTCACCGGCAGCGCGCTGACCGAGCACGGGCTGGCGCTCGCCGAGCGCATCGCCGGCAAGACCGGCTGCACGGTGATGGGCCAGACCTATCACCCGCGCATGGCGCGCGGCCGCGGCCGCTTCTCGATCAACCGCATTCCCTATGTGATCGAGCAGGCGTTGCCGATCCTGAAGAAATTCCGTCACATCGTGCTGGTCGAGGCCAACGATCCCGTGGCGTTCTTCGCCTATCCGAACAAGCCGAGCATGCTGAAGGCGGAAGGCTGCGAGGTGCATCGCATGACCGCCTGGGGCGAGAATTCGGTCGCGGCGCTCGAGGCGCTCGCGGGCGCGCTGCATGCGACCGCGCAGGACGTCAAGCCGCAGCAATTGCAGGAACTGGTCAAGCCGACCGGTGCGCTCGACCACGCCACGATCGCGCAGGCGATTGCGTGCGCGATCCCCGAGCACGCCATCATGGTCGATGAATCCGTCACCACGGGCCGCGGCTTCTTCCCGCCGACCGCGGCGGCCGCGCCGCATGACTGGCTGCAGAACATGGGCGGCTCGATCGGCTTCTCGACGCCGGTGGCAACCGGCGCGGCGGTCGCCTGTCCGGACCGCAAGGTGATCTGCATGGTCGGCGACGGCAGCGCGATGTACACGATCCAGTCGCTGTGGACCCAGGCGCGCGAAGGGCTCAACGTCGTGACCATTGTGTTCGCCAACCGCATCTATCAGATCCTGCGCGGCGAGTTCGACGGCGTCGGCGCCGGCGAGCCGGGCAAGCGGGCTCAGGACATGCTGAAGATCGACCGGCCGACGCTCGACTTCGTCGCGCTCGCCAGGGGCATGGGGGTACCGGGCAGGGCGGTGACGACGGCCGACGAGTTCAACAAGGCGCTCGCGGAAGCCGTCGCCGAACCGGGACCGCGGCTGATCGAAGTGCAGATGTAGGGGCGTAGCTGAAGGGCCGCGGCGGCGGCCCAGTCCAGTCGGAGGCGTCGATGCAGACCGAGCTGAACAAGGTGATCGCCGCCGTGGAGGAATTCTATGCGCAGGAGATGTTCCTGCTGGAGCGCGATCTTGGCGAGCGAACGCTCACTCACCGGCTGGCGGTCTATGTCGAGCGGCAATTTTCCGGCTGGCAGGTCGATTGCAACTACGACCGGCTCGGCGAGCGCACGCTGCGGCTGCCGCGCGGCTCGGGGAGCTCGACCGACGACCATCTTGGCAAGTCGATCTATCCCGATATCGTCGTGCATCAGCGCGACATCCCGAACAATCTCCTGGCCATCGAACTGCGCAAGGACAGCAATCACCAGCCGATCGAGCACGATCAGCGCAAGCTGCAGGCGCTGACCGATCCGAATGTCTGGTTTGCCTATGCGATGGGCGTGCTGGTGATCGTCGGACAAGGCGGGGTGAGCTTTACCGAGGTCTATGCCGGCGGAGCCATCGATAGCGCGACTTCGCTCTGGTTTGCCGAGCGGCTACGCGAGAGCGGGCTCGCGAACAGGGGCGACGATGGCGCTCCGCATTAAGTCTATCGGTGAATCTTTCCTCGCGTTTGCAGTGATAGCCCGTTTGGATCATGCGTCGCCCCTGCACGCGCGGCACAACAGAAGGTGCGGGAGGTGGAGCAATTCCTGGAGCTGGTGGTCAATTTTCAGAACGATCCGATGGCGGTGCGGATTATCAGCTCCGCAACTCTTTCGCTCCCCCTCCCGCACTTGAATTCGTTGGTCCGACTTTCGCTGGTCCAGCTTGCCCTGATCAAACTTCCACTGCCCCAGCTTCCAACGCGCCAACTTCCACTACCCGAGGTGGTCGGCGCACTTGATTGCGACGCGACGGGCCGAAGCAGCACCCGCACCGACACAGTAAAAAAGGCCGCCTTCGGGCGGCCTTTTCCGTGATCGCCAAGTCCGCGATCGCCAAGTACGTGATCGCCAAGTAGATCACCGAGCGCGATTGTTTCTGTTTATTGCTTGGTGGCATCGCTGCCGGTCGTGGCGGCGCCGGTCTTGGCACCGGTCTTGGCGCTCGATTTCTTGGCGGTCTTCTTCGCTTTCTTCGGCGCCTTGGCCGCCTCGCCCTTGGTCGCGGTGTCGCCGCTTTGCGCAGCGGGGGCCGGGCTCCCGCCCGCCTTGTCCTGCGCGAGCGCGGTGGACGAGACGAAGGCAAGGGCGGTGGCGGCGAGGATCAGTGTTCGCATCGGATGTTCTCCCAAGTTGGTTTCCGGCGAGCCTCAACGGGACAGAATGTCGCAGGGTTCCGCGGCACCGATCAGCAATCCGTGAGCTCTGCGTGAACGGTATGGCCGCCGCGGAACCGGGAACCGGGCGCCGCGTTATCTGGCCCGGCAGGAGTTCCGAGGAGAGACGCCATGCGCTGGCGGTCAATGACGGAAACCACCAATACGGTGCTCGACACCGCCCCCGAGGACACCTTCTACGCGGCGGGCTGGACCATCAGCGGCGTGGCAACGCTGGCCACCATCGTCGCGATCTGGATGTTCGGGATCTGAGAGCGAACGATCGACGACAAGGCAACCGGTGCGCTATCGCCGGCGGCCGGGCCACGGCCTGGGTCGTCCGCTATTTCCGCAGAATTGCCAGCGCTTCCCGATAGAGCTGCGAGAAACAGACCAAGAGCGCGCTCGACAGCAGGAACATCGCCAGGCTGTCATAGTCGCCGGCCGTCGGCCAGCCGAACTCGAAATAGGGCGGCATGAACGCCCACCAGACGATCGGTACCGTGATGATGGTCGCAAACGCGCCGGCGGGCGCGCCGCCCATCAGGCCGGCGATCAGGATCGCCGGCACGAAGCCCGCGAAATAGAACTGCATGCCGAAGCTCGAGAACATCTCCTGGGTCGCGGTGGCCAGCACCACCGCAAGCAGGGCGACGACGAATGTCGACAACGACCAAGGCCGCAGCTTCAAAATGTAGTCGTTGCCCTTGCGCATCCAGACTCCGGCCCCCGCGAGTTCCGGGAAGGTAGCCGAGGAGGCCTGCAAACAAAACCCGTACGATTCCGAGGGGCAGGGTTGTGCTCGATACAGTGAAAAGGAACCGGCCCGGTCAAGCCGCCGCCGCATTGTCGCGCATATTGCATTGCGGCACGGTGATTGGGGGCAACACGATGCTTGAGCTTCTGATTGTCGCTCTCGTCGCCGGGATCGGTTTCATCTCGGGGTACGGCGCACGCGAGCTGATCTCGCGCCGGCGGCGGGGATCCGCCTCGCGCGCTCACGTTCGTGCGCCGCAGGTTCGCGCCGCGAATGACGACAGCTCCGCCTCCGGCTGGTATCGGCGGGCCGGCACGCAGCACGCCGATCACGCCATCCCACCACCCGACGAACTCGACGGCGCCGTTCGCGACCTGCTCGGCGAGCTCAGCCGGCGCAACGCCAAGCCGTCATCCGCACCGCAGCGCCGCCGGCAGTGAGCCGGAATGCCGGGCCGCATCGCCGAGATCGGCGCCGCTGGCCTGCCGGTGTTTTGCGCGACGAGTTAATCAAAATTCGGAAATGGCGTAACCCGTTGATCCGGCTCGCCTCGGCTACTTTGCATGGGGTTGTTTTCGACATTTTTGTGAGGCGGTCCCGGAGGACAGCAGAATGTCGACAATCGTTCGCATCTGGCAGAGTTCAGGAGGCAGGATGGTGGACGCACAAGGGATCGAACCTTGGACCTCTCCCGTGTGAACCACAATCCATAGATCCAGGCAGACCGCACGCAGCCATAGTGTTGTCGAAATAATTCATTCTATTACATCAGCTTATGTTCGTTTTGACCCCAATGGGCCATAGGCGGCCATACTGCATTTTGTGTGCCCCCGTTGTGCCCGCCGCAGATTTTCCCTTGGGGCACACAAATCGGGGAAGGTCTGTGCCCTCGTGTTCTTTAAGGGGCCGTCCTTCCACGCTGGGTGTGCCCCGAGATGGGAAAAGCGAAGGAAAGTCAATGACCACTTTCCCGTCGCTTGGATGATCCGGGCGTCTGTGGGGCACACCGCGACAGGGAGCGCAGGAGCATGCCGGAGTCGACCAACCAACTGACACTCACCGACGCAGTGATCCGCAACGCCACGTTGCCGCCCGGCAAGGCGCAGCATTATCTCCACGACGACAAGCTGCCCGGCCTCGCTTTGCGCATGCGTGGCACTGGCGGTCGGACGTGGGTTTATCTCTTCTCCAAGCCGGGAGTGAGAGGAACCCAGCGCAAGACCCTCGGCCCCTGGCCCAAGTATAATGAGAAGGCCGCTCGCAAGGCCGCCACTATCGCCGCTGGTGAGGTGTTCAAGGGCGTGGACCCGAACGATGCGAAACGCGAGGCGAGGCGGCAACAAGCCGCCGAAAAGCTGCGCACCATGCTGGCTGACCTCATCGTTGAAGATGGTCCCTACGAGACGTCGTTGACCGGACGCCAGGTCGTCAACTGGAAGCCGGCAATGTCGGCGTTGCGGCGCGGGCTCAAGGAGCACGCCGATAGTGGCGTCGGAGACCTGACGCGACGGCAAATCATGGCAGCGGTCGACAAGGTTACCAAGGCCGGGAAGCGTGGCGCAGCCAAGGACCTGCGCAAGCACACCCACACGTTCCTCGAATGGTGCGTTAGCGAGGGTTATGTCGACCACAATGTGCTTGCCGGTTATCGCGAGCCCAAGGAAACCCGTGCGCAAAGGGTCGGACGCCGAACGAAGGGCCGCGCCTTGACTGACGAAGAAATCATCAAGGTCTGGCAGGCATCCGCCAAGCTAGGGACCTTCGGGCTTCTCGCAAGGACGTGCTTGCTCGGTGGTCCGCGCCGGAGCGAGCCAACCATGATCGAGTGGTCGAAGCACGTCATGGAGGACCGCATCACCTTCGATGCGGCATGGACCAAGATGGGCCTATACCACGATGTACCGCGTACTCATCTCGTTGATGAGGTGCTCGCTGCTGCGAAACATTTCCAGCGCGCGACGTCCGATTATGTCTTCCCGTCACCGAAGACGGGTGGCCAGATGTCGGGCTTCACCAAGATGGTCAATCGGCTGGTCAAGGAAGCGGGTGTCGCAAAGTTTACCATGCATGATTTGAGGCGCAGTCTGCGCACCATCATGTCCCGCTGCGGCTACGATAATGAGATCCAGCGGCTGTGTGTCGGGCAAAGGCCTGGCGGAATCGATCAGGTCTACAATCACGACGAACAGTGGATCATCCGTAAGATGGCATTCGAAGCGGCTCATGATTACATCGCGGAGTTGGTCGGCGCGATACGGAGTGGCAAGGTCGTGCGCCTGCAGAGAACGAACCCACTCGATCCGATCAAGGCCGAGTTGCTCGGCCGTCTCCGGGAACACTATGCGGCTGAGATGACTTAGCGGTTTTGTCGCTTCCGGCCAAATAGTTGCGCACCTCGTCGACTCGATAGAGCGGGCGGCCGTCGACGTAGCGCCATTTCAGCGGGTGGTTTGGATTGCGTCGCCACTGCTCAAGAGCGCCGGGCGTGCGCCGGATGACCGCGGCCGCCTCCAATGCCGTCAAATTTGAGCTACCCGGCAGCGCATCGATATCGAAAGTCGCGGGCGGCGGCACGCCACGGTTCTTGCGAGGGCGCTTCTGGTGACCGGACGACTCGCTGCGCTCGGTATCGTCCTTGTAGCGCATGTTGCACCCCGACCCATGACCGGTCTGAGCATTGAAATCATGGACGATCCAGCAAGAAAGGAATCAAAGCGCGGGGAATGACGGTTGGGTGGCTGTGGCGTATAAATGGGACGAACCGCTTTTGATGGAGGCTCTGGAAGCGCCCGGCAGTATTTATTGCGTCTATCCCGGACCTTCGGCCTTCGGGACGATGGCAGCTCCCAAAACGCCCCATCTTCCATTCCACCCCATCATCCTGCTTCCGCAGGATCTGCGGTTCACAACCGTTCAACACCTCTTGTCAAGGTTAAAGGCGCTTGCTGATGGCTCGCGAGCTGAGGAATGAATGACAAGCCGTAGGTTCGGTTGATGTAGGGAAAGACCCGTCACTGGAAACAGTCGCTATTCCCTTCATTTAACGGCTCCTGGGATTGCCGCTAGCAAGCAGTAGCAACAGAGCCAGTCGCTGAATACCTAGTCGATTCCTTCTACGATTGAAACGACTTATCGTGGGTGCGAATCCCACTCTCTCCGCCACTGCTACTGAAGCCCAAGATATTCAACCATATCAGGGACTTCGCGATGAGCAAGGAATCTCAAACCATACCCACCAACCATACCCACACCCAGGACGCTCAGAAGCTGGCGGACCTAGCTGCTCTCCTGGGGCTGATGCAGTCTGCTGGGAAACTGAGCCAGGATTTAGAGGTTCTAGCTACCCAGGTGGGAGGTTCCTTGGAGAAGCTGGCTGAGCGCTTCGGGGTGCCGTTCTTCGAGGTCCACCAAGCCTATGCTCAGGAACGGCAAGAGGCTCCCAAGCCCAGGACCGCAAAGAGGCAGCGCACTGCGCGCGGATATCGTGCTGGCTCTGATGCTGGCTGGCTGCATGACGCAAGAAGACGCTGGTGTCAGGGCGGCCAAGATGGAAGCGCAAGACGACGCATCCTGTAAGGAGCTATCGAATGGCAAGGGCGCTGACGCCTACACACAGTGCCGCAAAAACCTCCTCTACTATCGCCAGCAGGCCAACATCGAAGAGCAGCAGAAGAGGGCTAGGGTCTCTGAGGCTCTTGAGGGCATGAGCCGGTCAATGCAGAGCATCAGCGCCAATCAGCCGCAGAACGTGAACGTTACCGTGACGTGCATGTACGGTCCTGGGCGTTGCTGAAGCTGAGAGCGGCCCTGGGCATCGCCCTAAGTCGGCTTGTGGAGATCAATGTCCTTTGGATTGGTAGCAAGCAGTTGAAACAGGGCTCGGTCGCCCATGTATTTCGCGGCCTGCCGGGTCTTCTCTCGTCCTGCGAGCAAGGTCCTGTCGGATTGGTCGCAGACCTGCCAATCCCAGCCACGTCTGCCTCTGTCTTTTAGGATCAGTTCCAACATCGTCAGATAGACTGCTCTCAGTTTGTTGCTGAGCGTATCCGTACCAATACGGGGCCGTGAACTCCGGCGCGCCAATGCCTCAGGGCATGGTTTGCACGCAAGCACTCACGCCGATTGGGATGCATCCTTGACGAATTGCGAGACGTTCATCTTTGCGACGGGGTGCTCGTAGTTCTGAGCCGTATCCATCATGAAGGCGAGAAACGTCGGATTGAGCGTCTGTTGTAGGTAGGGCGAGAAGTCTGCTGGCGATAGAATGAAGCATTTGAACAGCGAGACGAATACGCGGATCATTTGTTCCCAATTCTTTTCGTGCTTTAGATCCACGGCAAGATAAAGCTCTTGCATTGCAAAGCTCATCACGGTGAAGAGCATCCGATAGCGTCGATAGAGGGGAACATTTGTTTTCAATTCGGCGAATGATGTTGGATTCGAGCCCAGCGTAAGAATGTCCGTGTTCTTGAGAAAGGCTTCCAACATCTCTCGATAGTGGTTCTTGGCTATGGTCTCCGCGCTGATCTGACGGTTGTTCCTAAGCTGCACCCGCGCGGCTAAAATGCCGCCGACAATCGAAGCGGCGGGAGCGAGCTTCAAGAATAAATCGATGATTTCTGCAGACGTCTCCACGTTGCGCGTCAGGCGGTCCAGCTTGGCGAAGACCATCTTGGCTCCGATGGCCTTGGCGTGGGAGAGCGCAGCGGCGAGCTTGGGCCTGTCGGACTTCCTTCCGCTTTCGGTCTCCACGTACTCGGCCACCAGGGTCCACCGGCCGCCGTTGAGGTAGCTGGTCACGGCCTCACGCTGTGCTTCGATGCCAAGCCCAGAGCGACCTTGCTTGTCCGTAGAAACACGGAGGTAGCTGATGAATTTGCCGCTGAATATGTGCACACGTCAAGGGAGTTGTATGATTCGTGTGGGACACTATTTGCGTTAGCGAGAGGGAGGGCAAATACGTGAGTACATCTGAGAAGGCTGGTCGTGGGCTGGCTCTGCCAGGACAGGCGACTGAAGAGGCCGTCGCTGAGGTTGGTAGCGAAGCCGGGAGGGCGCTTCTGCGAGGCTTCGGCGTGCTTGGGAGCGCGGCAGTTAGCGGGTGGGTGGCCAAGAAAGAAGCCGCGCGCCTTGCGATTGAAACTGACGCAAAGATCAAAGCTGCATCGGCTGTATCCGCCGCGCGTCGTGAAGAGCAGGTAGCTAACCTTGAGCACGAGGCCGCGCTACAGCGACGTGCGGAGCGCATACGTGTAGAGTTCGCGCGGGAGCAGTTGAACTTGGAGGCTATCGAGGCGCGCGCTCTGGAGTACACCGAGCGTGACCCTGGTAACGTCAACGCGCGCGAGATTGACGAGGATTGGCTTTTTAGATTTGCCGACCTTGCGCAGAAGATTTCAGACAAAGATGTGCAGGCATTGTGGGCGAGGGCCATGGCGTCCGCTGCCATGCAGGGGCAACTCTCCGCTGCTGCCCTGCAAACGCTTGCTCTGTTCGACAGGACCATAGGCGATAGCTTCAAGAAGTTCATAGCCGTCTACATTAGGTTCGGTTTCGTACCTCATTTGCCCGGTGGTGAAACCGACCCTCAAGGAATTAACAGGGCTGTACTAGCCGACTTGGGCTTGATCCACGAAACTGTTCATGAAGGGAGCTATGACCTTGGGGACTTCGAGGTAGGTAGAGATGACGGCCAGTTCCTGAAGGAACTTCGTGCGCATATGTCACTCACATTGCGCGGTCGCGAGATCGGTCAGGCAGTTTTTCAGATCGAAGATTTACCCTTAACTGAAGATCAGGAGCAGGAGTATTTGCGCCATCTCGTGCTTGGTCAGTTCATGGGTAAATCCGCCCTTACATTATATGCGAAACCGAGCGCGGCTGGGCATCAACCCGCAGCAATAAGATTGACAAAGACAGAGGGTGGTGCGGCGACGGAGAGCGCCAACTGGAAGGCTTCCGATGCGACCAAAGCATTTAGCCCCAGGCTCTCTAAATTGCTTGAGCGGGCTGAGAAGGACTATGGCGTCGAAATTGTCGAGGACAAGCGCTGATGGTTGCCAAATATCGGTGACCGGTGAGGTCAATAGCGCGCACGTCGTTTCAGCGCGCGCGCGTGGTGAATACTAGAAGGGATAGGGTTGAATGGCCTTGAGCGCGCGCATGCAAGAATTGCAGGATGCAATGGTTCGGTACAATGAGCTGACCATCAAGAACTTCCGGGTCGTCCATGCGTTTGGAGATGCCGTGATAGAGCGGTTGCCCGCCTTCTTAGGAGAGGGAGCGGAGGTAATCGGTGTGCCTCCAGTAGGTGACTACAGGACGGATGGTGGCGACTATTTCGATGCAAAATTCAGCACATACAGCGCTGGAATCTTAACGCTCGCTGCGATTCAGATGGGTGTCGCTGTTGGAATTCCTCACGCGGTCGATCTCGGAAAGTTCTGGCCTCGCGTTGTCGTGGAGTTCGAAATGATAGGCGACGCGATTGCGGTGTCTGTTGGTGATGGCCCTGCGACAATACGGGGCGTGCCGCTTCCTCACACAGAAGAAGACGTAGAGAAAGTGTGCGCGGCTATCCACGAGTACATTCGGCTAGTGCTTGAGAATCCTGTAAAGGCCGCAACGGCCGTTGGCAGGGGTAAGCTGGGCTTTATTTAACTGCACACATAATCGCGGAACATCCTATGAATTCAGACAAGTCAACAATTGATGTGAAACATGTTGCCTGGGCGATTGAGCAGCGGGCGGAGATACAGCGCACGCTATTGGCGCTCTATGAGTACGGAGCAGTGTTTACTCCAGCAGGTTCCAGTCCATTTAAGCTAACTATGTTTGACGATCTCGTCGGTGCGGCGTTTTCGTTGTGGCGTGCCGTATTCTTGGCCGACCAGTCTCGTGATTTTGGGGCGGTCCATGAAAGCGCGACCGATTTTCTCCAGCGCGTAGTCGTCACGAACACTATAACCTTCGGAGACGATAGAGCGAATAGCGCGTGGAGCGTTGGCTATTATCTCGACAACGCAAAGCTGCGCTTGGAGAAGGCCTGCACTTACACCAAGGCGAATCAACCGCATCCGTTATTGGAGCAGGTAGAGCCGCTGCTGGGCACGTTCGGGAGCCGAGACGTTTCGATGACCCAATACGAGTGGGAGGCGACGCATACGGCGCTACGGCTGCTGTTTCATGTGTTGCATCGGCAATGTGCGCTCCCAATCAATCAGCCAACCCCAAGGGAGCCGGACGGGCTGGAATCCTTTATGCGCTAGGGCGTCTCATGTCAGTCAATTCGTCCGATCTAGCGTGAATGATCCGCCGCGCAAAGATCGCGGTACGTGGGGTCATCATGCATAAGCCGGCTGATCTCGCCTGATCTGAAGCCTATAGCGTGAAGTATCTCTATCTCGAGCAACAGAAGTACTTTCGACGTGAAGTACCAGAATTGTGCGGTGGACGTGTAGGCATTGATTTTCTTCTCTTTTCGCTTCCCCTCGTAGTGCGTCAGATAGTTGCGTATGTCTCTTATAAGAGCGATGTCTTTCTCTCCATCCTTAAATAGCTTGCTCACTAGCTTCTTATGATGCGCAAACACGTCACGGAGCCGATCGGCTAGCGAGATTTCATTCAGGTATGCTAATTTTCTTTCGAGGTCCGGCTTTGCCTTCCAGCGCGCAGGGATGGCGTCAGCAAGGTCGATAAGCAAAGCCGCGAACTGCTCCTCTTTCACCAGTTTGCGCGCGGGATGCATTCTTCGATGAAGTGCCTCTAGCGCCTGCACGTAAGTGAGAAATTCAAGCTCTAAGTATCTCTGGGGCTGCGACAGCAGAGCAACGCGAAGCGAAATTACTGGCTCTAACTTGTCATAATGCGAAAACCAAGACCGAAGCACCTTCTCATAGACCTTGCGCTGTTTCGGTCTAGTGAAGAGCGGAGGCTTCAGCTTGGCCTCGACCGTCTTGTTGGCCGACCACGGCACTACCACTCTGACGAATGATCCGCTTGTTCCCCGCTCAAGCGTAAAGGTGCGGCATGTAACGGAACATCGCAAGGCCAAAGATATGAGACGGCAGGCTTTCGTGACCCACCGATCTGCTGATAACAATGACTGAGGGTCAGTGAAGACAACGCGAATACCGTTGCGTTCAGTCAGGTGCAGTTGCCCCATAGAGTGCGCTTCGTACCGCATGCCGGGAGCAATCTGAAAAGTCGCTCCGTCGATCGCAACTTCCTTGATGTGCTTGCGTCGATAGGTGAAAGTCTCCTCGTTGTTTGAGCTTTTAGAGGTTATCCCTCGTAGGCCGCTCTAGCGTATGACTTCAGGTGTGGTGAACGACAGTCCTGACGCGAATGCGGCTTCGGCATTGTCAATGTGCGCTCCCACTGCGACGATGTTGACGGCGATGCTCGCTTTCTTATCCGGGTGCAGTAATGGGACTCTACTGGTGAAGCAGTCGAACAGCGTGATTTCGTTGCCGTCAGCTTCGCCGTGCATTTGGAAGCGTTGGCGCGTATCGAGCGCCATTAAGACGGAATAGTCGCCCTCGATGTTCAAAGTCGCTGATCCGCTCTCATCAATAATGAGCGAGCCAGGAAATCTTGATGCTTGGTCGTGTGTCGTCCAGAACTCCCCGGACAGGGTCGTGCCGAGCAAATCGTCCATTGCTGAAGCCCCAATTCAACTTAGCGGTGGCAGTGAACATGCCTACAATAATAATGTAAAAACACACATTAGGTCTGAGGGCGTGAACGTGCCAGTCTTGACGCAAGGAGGATTCGCGCCATGGCTGACAAGAAGTTCAAGTACGTCCCATTCGTGACCGAAGTGATGACGGCGCGCTATCCCAAGCTGACGGAGCCGGACACCAAGGGCGAGTACGCTGGTGGCAAGTATAAGACCGAAGCGACGACTGACGAGGACTATACAGAGCGCTTCCGAGCGGAAATCCAGAAGGCCAGAAGGTCGCTGACGACAATTTTCCACGCAAGAAGAACGTCCATGCGCCGTGGATGAAGACGAAGGAAGGCGAGATTGCCTTCATGTTCAAGTCTCCGAAGAAGAAGCCGGAACTAATCGACGCCAAGGGCAATGCACTTAAGCCGGGTCTTGTCATCCGGGGTGGCTCTCGCATCCGTATCGCTGGCGTTATTGCCGCTTGGGAGCGAGGAAGCAAACGAGGCGTATCGCTATGGCCGGACGCAGTACGGTTGATTGATCTCGCGAAAGGTTTCGATCCGTTGGCCGCGTTCGGCCCGGCTGAGGATGGTTTTGGACGTGACCGCACCCCGGAGCATGTGCGTCCATCCGGAATGCCCCTTCAATCGTCGCTAGAGCCTGGAGACGCGGCTATCGCTTTCATCACTTCAGGGCCGTAGTCCACCTTGTTGATGACCTTGCGGAGGTCCAGGCGCTGGCCCGTCGAATACACCCCGTATGTGATATCTTCTCCCCGGTCGTGGCCGATGATGAGCTTGACGGTGCTCTCCGGGACCTCCAGTCCCTCCATTAACTCCACAAAGGTCTTGCGGAGCGCGTGGAAGTCTTCAAAGCGCGCGCTAACACCAACGTCCTTCTGCTTCCGAAAGCGCCCATAGGGTCGGACGTAAGGCTCCGCTAACTGATGCGGCCTTGCTCCATTTACTCGCTGGCGCTAACGCTGGCCCTTCTGTCGGCGTAGGGGGCACGGTGAGCAACGCTCGCGAGTTTATCGATTTCTGGATCGAGAACAGCGTTCACGCTGTCGAGCAGTATCGCACGGTTGGCACGTCGCAGGACGTGGCCGAACTCACCCGGCGCCTTGTCGAGGCTGCCGAAGGGCAGGGTATTTCGGAAGCCGAGTTGCGGGCTGAGATCGGCGACATTTGCGACTACATCGAAGGCCGGCTCAAGGCTGCGAATAGGGCTGAGAACGAGCGGCGTAAGCCTGCCTAGGCAACCTACAACTTGGCGAGGAAAGCCTTCGCTATCCAGAGTGGCCCTCCGGAAACAAGCCGCGCTCGCTACTCAGCCACTTTGTAAACGTCGCAGGGTTCGAGCTTAAGTTATTCGAACGTTCGCTGCTGCTCAACGGGCAGCGCGACGTCCAACACTTCCGCAGTCCATCCTTCCGAGACTGCGGCGAGGAGCAATGTCAGCGTCTGGCTTGGCAGGCGCAATCCAAACTTGAGCTTTTGAGTCGTCCGCCGTCACATCAACGATGGTGATCGAGTTCCCGAACGAATTCCGCCATGATGTCCAATCGGACAGCGAACTAATGGTCTCTATTCGAGATAACTGGTCGGCGCATCCCAGTGAGCCACTTTGATTGGAGTTGGCCCTAGCTCATGAACACCTACTCCTTCCCGCGCATTATCTCGTCATGAGCGCAGATGAGCATCTAGGGAAGGCCGAACGCTACCGACCGCCAAGGGAGCTACTGAGGATGGGTCCAACGCTACCATCTAAGCGGTTGGAATACACTCTGGCGTGCTCTGGAACTACCTGACTTGGTAGCTGCCCGGGCCACGTAGCCGGTGTTAAGCAAGCTTGAGCGAGGGGGCCGATCGAACTCCGTGGATGCTGTGCAGAGCCTCCAGTTCGGTCCGCGGTCGTCCGCTTGTCCTTCACGCTCTCTAAGGCGGTCGGGGCAGCTTGGCAGATGGAAATGGATATGCAACAGCGGAGCCCGCTCCCGAATGGTGATCGATCGGCCGGCCATTTTCGGAACACCGCTTAACCCCTATTTCGATGCAGCTCACGCGGCCGGCCTCACGGTCGAGGGACGTTCCACGACAGGCGGAAGGCAACTCCGAATCGTTAAGGCGAACATCCTCGGCACATCCGCACGGTAGGATGAATATTCTTGGAGAGCGCACTGATGCCCGACTGGGATATGCACTCATTGTCGGCCAGCGTAACCAGAAAAATGCTTCAACGTCGGTGCATTGGTGCGATGGCTTGGCAACTTCGTCCACTAAGATGGTGTTGCCGCCCGAACGCGTGGGCTTCATCAGGCGCGGGCCCGGATCGCCGCGCAGCATCTAAGTGCTGGTCCCTCCCGAGCTATCCGTCTTGGAACCCAAAACTCCAATCAATCAAAACCTCAATGTCGAGGTATTTGGACAAAACTGAGGGGGAATAATGTCTCACGCTGCGTTAGATCGCACACCGAATGTGACCGGCACCAAGAGCTTTAACATAAGCTACGGATTGTTCGCGTTCGCGATCGTTGCGCTGACGATCCTCTACATCTGCGCGCGGCTGTATCAGCAGGCTTTTGGTTTCTCCATGGGGCTCGATGCGAGTTCACCAGAATTTGGCGAATACTGGATGACGCTCTTCAAGATCGAATTACCGGTCTTGTATGGCGCGGGCGCGCTCTGCTGGACCTATCTCTTCCTGACGCGTGACAAGAACATTGAGGCCATCACGCCCGAGGTCGAGTTGCGCAGTTACTTTTATCTGACCATGTGGCTCGTCGTGTACAGCTTCTGCATCTTCTGGACAGGCAGCTTCTTCGCCGACGGAGATGGAGTCTGGCATCAGACGACCCTCAGAGACACGCCGTTTACTCCTAGTCACATAATTCTGTTCTATGCGACCATTCCAATCTATCTCTTCTTTGGCGTAGGCAGCTTTGTTTACGCGATGACCCGCATTCCGGCCTTCTGTAGGGGGATCTCGCTCATGCATGTCTTCGCCGTAGTGGGGCCTTTCCTCATTTTGCCGAATCTCGGTTTCAACGAATGGGGGCACGCTTACTGGCTCACTGAGGAAATCTTCTCCCATCCGCTGCATTGGGGTTTCGTGGTTCTTGGATGGTGCGCACTCGCGCTGGCAGGCGTCCTGATGCAGATCGTCGGACGATTTAGAGAACTCGTTCCAATTGTATTCAAGCAGGATGCAGCGAGCGCGTGACGAACGCACGTCTGCGACGCGTTGGAAGAATCGCGGTGCGGGAGCCGTGCGACAATAATACAAGCCGACAGCCATTCCCGGATAGCGATCGCAGTCCGGCAAGAGCAGGTAAACCCTAGGGACAGAGGAGTCACCTCAGATTACCGACATCGATGCAGTGGCGATTCCGAAAAGGAAAGCTGGCCCCAAGGGTGAGACGGTCATTTCTGTCTCCGGTCTAACCCCCAGGGCAGCAAGATACTCCCGCGTATTCGACTTCCTGGTCGTGGCGGCGGTGGTGCCCCTCTTTGCAGGAGCATTCCATCTGCACGTGATGCTCACAGTCGGTGATTGGGATATGTACGTCGACTGGAAAGACCGGCAATACTGGCCCCTTGTCACGCCCATCTCCATGATCATGTTTCCTGCTGCTCTGCAGGCGATCTTCTGGGTCAACTTCCGTTTACCCATCGGCGCGACGGTGGGCGCAACGGTGTTGCTGACCACCACGTGGCTCGGACGTTACGCGAATTGGTGGATATGGACAGGCTTCCCGTTTACGGAAGGCGTGCCGTCACAGGCGATCGCGGGCGCATTGTTGATGGATATGGCGCTAATCGTCCTTCGCAATAGCCTGTTCACATCCATCTTCGCGGGCTTTGCGTTCGGATTCGTATTCTGGCCATCGAATTATTCCGCTTTGGCTCCGTTCTATCTCCCAGTCGAGCACCAGGGAATGGTCGCATCGTTGGCCGACATGATCGGTTACACATTTCCGCGTTCGAACATGCCTGAGTATCTGCGTATCATTGAGCGCGGTACGCTCCGGACTTTCGGTAGCTCGGTTAGTTGGGTGTCGGCGGCGTTCGCGGGCTTCATCTGCATATTCATGCACCAACTTTGGTGGCAGCTTGGGCGTTTTGCGTCCCAGGCGACGTTCCTCAAGAACGGCGATGTCGTCAAATCCTTTATGGGTATGAAAAGCAGGCCTGCCTCCTAAGCGAATAAGCACAGTGAACACGGGTATGTTGGCGAAACTTGTAAAACTCGCTGCCGGTTGGGTTGTCGCCTTCACTGCCGGAGTGTCCGGCGCAGCCGCTCATGGCGAACGTGCTCAGGAGCCATACTTGAGGACGAGGACGGTGCAATTCTACGATGTCCACTTTTCCAAAACTGACGTGAAGGTGAACGAGCGGTTCGAGCTAACGGGAAAATTCAGGCTGATGGAGGACTGGCCGGACGCAGTTGCTCCGCCGGATATTGTTTTCATATCGAGCGTATCGCCGGGGCCGACAATTGCCAGGGTGGAAACATACCTCAACGGTGAGCCAGCGAGGCAGTCTTTCGCAAAGCTGGAACTTGGCCGCGACTACGATTTTCGAATGGTTCTTGAGGGGCGCACACCGGGCAGCAGCCACATCCATCCCTCGATCTCGATCAAGGGATCTGGCCCTCTAGTGGGACCGGGTCAGTGGATAAACATCTCGGGTGATGCGCATTCGTTCGCGTTTCCGATCAAGACTATGACTGGTCTGCAGATCGACGACTTGCAGACGTTCGGGCTGACTAACGCGATCGGATGGCATGGGGCCTGGCTAGCCGTGGCCGCGGCTTGGTTGTTGTTCTGGTTGGTTCGTCCACTGTTTTTGCCTCGATGGCTCGTTCTGCAGAAGGGCAGGGAGGATTTGTTGGTTTCGTTGAGGGACACCGGGGGCGGGATCATTGTGGCGGCGATCGTTCTCGTCATGGTCTTCGGCGGCTACGTCCGAGCCAATCAGGAATATCCATATAATGTGCCCCTCCAGAGCGGGTTGAATAAGGTCGCGCCGCGCCCGGCAACCCCTGCTGACGCAGAGGTCAAGGTCATATCGGCTACCTATGACGTGCCGGGCCGTTCGATGAGGCTAGCGACCAGGATAACGAACAAAGGGTCAGAACCTCTTTCAATCGGCGAGCTTACGACCGCAAACATCCGCTTCCTCAATCAGGGGCTCCCGGCAGCGTTAGCCAATGTAGATCCGACCTACCCAAGGGATCTCGTCGCACGCACAGGGCTTGAGCTCAGTAGTGATACGCCGATAAATCCCGGTGAGACGAGAGAGGTGCTCGTCGAGGCAACGGACGCCGTGTGGGAATTGGAGCGCCTTGTCAGCTTCCTGACCGACGTCGACTCCAAGTTCGGCGGGTTGTTGCTCCTCTACACTCCGAATGGGAAACGCGTCATAGCGGAGATGGGCGGACCAATCGTGCCCGTATTCACCGAACTTAAGTAAGCTTGGGTGCGCGAATGTTGCGACGAGGTCAGTGGTGGACGACCGCAAGCGGAAGAGGGGCGTTCCCGGCCGTCCTCGTGATGGCGCTCGGCGCTCTCTTTGTTATTGCCGCCGTCCGCGAAGGTCATGCGCACGGAGCTGTGTCCATGGAGGCTGACCAATGCAAGCTGAAAGTGGACAGCTACTTCATGCATTTCACTGGCTATCAGCCGCAGAGCTCGAGAGCCGAATTTTGTGAGGACATACCGGAGGTCGGACGAACGATCATTGTTCTCGATTTCGTCGACGAGTCCCTTCGAGACATCCCGGTAAGCGTGAACCTGGCTAGAGATGACGGCATACAAAGGATGGAAATGACCAACACACCATCCAGCATCCTCTACATTCCACCAAGGAAGTATCCGAACGGAACGATCAAGATCGACGTCAATTTCGAGAAAGCCGGCAGATACGTCGGCATGGTGGCGATCGAGGATCGCGGGCAAAGCGTGGCGAACTTTCCATTCGACGTGGGGCGAGGCTGGAGTCTGATACGTCTTCTGGCGTGGTGCCTGGTCATCGTGTCAGGTGCCGTGGGAACGTTTCTGTGGGTACGGCGACGATACTCGATCGGGCGGGAGCTATCCTCGCGAACCACAGGTAAAGGAGAGTTGTTTCGATGAGAAGGTCCCTGCTCTTCATGACGGCCGTGCTGATCGGAATGCCCGTGGCGGTACTCGCTCATGCGCATCTCATTCGATCGACGCCGCAAGATGGCAGCGAAATTTCAGCTCCGATCGAGCCGATGGTCCTGTACTTCACTGAAGCGCTCGAACAGCGGCTTATCAATGTCGCCCTTTCTCGCGATGATAAAGCCGTATCAGGGCTTTCGCAGCCCGTGCTAAGCGGCAATGGGCGAATCGTGAATGTTTCGTTGCCTCATCTATCTGCCGGGCTCTATACCGTCAGTTGGAGCGTTGTCTCGATTGACGGGCATCGCACGGAAGGCAAGTTTAAATTTCTCTACCGAGGACCTTGATGGAAACGGTCCTCTCACTTGCGCGAGGGACTGCGTTCGCCTCCACGGCAGCTTTCGGCGGATTCTGCTGGGGGTTGGCACTGTGGCGCGAGGGTCTTGAAAGCGGCACTCGATCGCGCTTCACGACGATAGCGTCTATTGCTGCGTCCGCAGGACTGGTCCTCGGTCTCTTGTATTTGACGGTTCGGATCGGCGCCGTCCTTGGCAAGCCGGTCTTGGCGGTCAGCTCCAGCGATGTGCTCTTCATCATTTTGGGCACGCGGTTCGGGAGAGCTCAGGTCGCGGCGCTTGGGTTTGTGCTAGTCGGAGTTGCGAGCTTGCGACTTCTTCACAAGCCGGGTCTTGCCGCGAGTTTCAGCGGACTATCGCTGCTGGTGGGATTGTCCTCGAGCCACTCGGCGGCTGGCGGCACTATAGCAGACCTCGCGATCAATATGATCCATGTTGCTGCGGCGGCGCTCTGGTTCGGAGGACTGTCAACCCTCGTTGTCGCGATGGCTCGCCAGGCAGCGGAGAGGCCCGAAAGTAAATCCAGGCTCCTGAGCGGCTTTTCGACGGCCGCGCTACCGCTCATGTTGCTCGTGGTCGCAACCGGAGTAGCTCTAGCAATCGAAAACGTGGGGACCTGGCCGGGTTTGGTGGCGACCGAATATGGCTGGCTCCTGACGGGAAAGTGTGCCGGCATCGGCCCGGTCCTGATCTGCGCGGCGTTCATCAGACAAAGGCTATTGCCGTTGCTAAAAACCGAAGGGGCAACTCAGCCACTCGCGATGGTCTTGAAGATCGAGCTAGCCTTCGCATTTCTGGTCACGCTATTTGCGGGCTGCCTGTCTCAGGCCATTCCGTCGAGACACGTCGAGATAGTCTGGCCGCTTTCGTTCCGTCTGGATCCAGCCGTCGCTTGGGGGACGGTACCGGGAAGTAACGTTCTGGCCATTGGCGGCTGCATTGCTCTGTTGATTGGGAGTATTGCCGCATTTGAGCTCGGCCGTATGGGAAGATGGTGGCGGGCGACGATCGCGGCTGTTGCTGGACTTGGCGTCGCAGGGGCTGTCGCGCTGCCCGGGTTATCAGTGCCCGCGTATCCTTCGACCTACTCAAAGGTTCCGGTACCGTATGACGCCGAAGCGATTGCCCGGGGGCAGGACGTATTCGCTGCTCATTGCGTAGCTTGCCACGGCCTGAGGGGTAGAGGAGACGGCCCGTTGGCAAAAGATCTGAAGCCGCCGCCCGCCGATCTCACTGCTCCGCACACGAGAGACCATACGATGGGAGACATGTACTGGTGGGTGAGCCATGGCTTCCCACGCTCGGCGATGCCGGGCTTTGCCGAAATTCTGTCGGACTTGGACAGGTGGCGAGTGGCCGAGTACGTGATGGCTCTATCGCTTGGATATGAAGCAAGAGTTCTTGGTCCCGAAATATCGGCAGGGCAGCCGTGGCTTCACGCGATCGACTTTCCGACGTGCCGCGGCCTTGGCCCGAGAGAGAAGTTGAAAGATACGAGCGACGGGCGCTCAAAACTTGTGCTGGTCTTCCGAGATGGCATCCGAACGCAGCGCCTAGATCAGTTGACGCAACACGCGCGCGCCATCGAGCAAGCAGGCGGAATGATCGTCGCGGTGATGCCGTTTCACTCCGAGGAGTTCCCATCTCCAGGTGAGTCAGGAAATCCCTGCATCGTGTTCGACATGGAACATCGCATTGCCGCTGCGTGGAATCTCTATCGGCGCACAATGGCGAACCCCGGCTTCGATGACAACGATTCGCCTCCAGCGATAATCGAGTTTCTTATCGACCGATTCGGATTCGTGCGCGCACGCTGGCGTTCGGACGAGACGGAGGGACTGGCATCGCCTTCGCAACTGGTCGACGCAATTACGCAGCTCCAAGCCGAACCGGAGATCAACAAGAGAGGCGTTCATGACCATTAGCGTCCGGGCCGCTCTTGCCCTCATTGCTGTCTGGCTCCCGCTGATCGCACTCGCGATCAATGCTCTCGCTGAGCGCCGTGCCCCCCGCGAGTTTCAATCGATCATTTGTCGCGGCGACAGGTCTGGTGCCAGCAAGATCGCAGGCCGGAACGAGCCATGATCATAGTAGCGAGCAGATTCTGCGTCGACAAGCAGGCGGTAGCTCTTTTGGGGCGCTCGTATGGGGGATCGGTGGCAGAAGAAGAGCATCTCATCTCGCCGTCCCGTATCAACCCCCGAGTGATCGTCGCTGGCGCTGCCGGCATTCAGATGAGCCCACCTCCAAAAGCGGCAATTGCGGGAAACGTTCGCTGACACCTTTCCCGCGAACATAAAGTGGTAAGCGCTAGAACGCGGATTACAGAGGAGGCCATGATGCCTTGGAAACCCACGATGTTGATGACGAGCGCAAGGGCATTGCTTTCGCCGATTGCCGGTGTTGCCGTCCTGGCTTTTTTTAACAGTACCGCCGTCAGCCATGAGTTGGAGGTCGGAACACTACTGATCCAGCATCCCTGGGTGGCTGCAAAGGATACGACCAATACCACGACGACGGCTTATGTGATCGAAATTCAGAACAGGGGCACAGGGCCAGATCGGTTGCTCGGGGCGTCGCTTTCGGGCGAGAAGGGGATCTTGCAGGAAGCGGATGCAGGCGCGCGGCCAGCCAAGTTCGCCACCCATGAGCATGGCTTCCAAATAGAACCTGGTGGTTTCGTTAGTCTTCAACCCGGTAGCGCGCGGATCCTGTTCGAAGGACTTCACGGCGCATTAAAGGAAGGAGAGATGGTCAAAGGGACGTTGGAATTCGAAAAGGCCGGCACCATAGAAATCGAATTCGCGATCGAGCCGGCGGGCTTGGCTGAAGAGGATGATACGCCAATCCATCATCACACTCACCACTAGGGTGCCAGGGGAAGGGCGAAGGTCCGGTTGGCCGCTTGAGGTGGACATGCTTGGGAAGGTGCGCGCTGGCGAGGGCCTGGCCGACGCTGTCGTTGCTGATGTCGGCGACCTGAGACAGGCCGTCGAGCAGGCCGAGCGCCTGCAGCACGCCGGCGTAGATGCCGATGCTGACGCTGGTGTCACCGGCTTCGACCCTTTGCAGCGTCGACCGGGACGTGAAGGCGCGAGCTCGGCCACGATCGCCATCGGCAGCCATCGGGGTCGACGGGCGTCATGGATGTCCGCCCCAAGCTTGCGTAGCGCGCGTCGTACCGCAGCGGGAGGATTCTGTGGAGTAGGCGCTTTGGCACCTTCGCACGACAAATCTGCTATGTAGCAGGAAGATTACAATTTTCCTAGACGGCCGAAGCGTAGTCTCAACGATGATCGAAGGTTTTATTTTACTGCCGCCGCGACGGCGTTGATTTGGACAATTTGGACGTTCGCAATCGCGGTTATGCTGGCTTTCACATCGGCAGCCTCGCTGGGCGCCCGTCAATCTGAGTGAAATGGTCATCTGTCTCCGTCAGGATTCGATCGATCGGCAACTCGGTGCGAGGGCATGGCCTCGGTCCGAACGCTCCCGCAGCACAATTGGCGGTTGATGACGATGTCGACGCCCGAGCAAATGTAGGCGGCGACTCCGACGCGTGATGACCGGACGCGCCAAGGCCAGCGTTCATCGATTATCCAAATAGCAGGCGCGATCGCCCTCAGTGCCGTTGTCCGCGGCGCTCGCGGCGCATACTGCCGGGTGGCAGCTATCGCATCTCGCCGGAGCGCTGCTCGGCAACAAACGCATCCCGACCGCGCTTGGAGGGCACGGTCCCGCGCAAGAACGATCCGACGGGAGCGAAGCCTCCCTTTGCTGGATCGGCGGCTATTGGAAGTTTCTGCGGCCCGAGCGCCTTCGATGGGGATATCGAAAATCACCCCCCCTCATCTTCAGCATCCCCCTAAGCACCTCTACTACGCGATCTCCCGCGACTTCATCAGCAGGGGACTGCGCTCACGCGCCGAGGAACTGGTCGCCGCCATCGAACTGGGTCTAAAGCCGGAGTACGAGATCCGCAATTCGCTGGAGAGGGAAGTCTCCGTGGAACGATGGACGCGGCTCGATCGGGAGATCCGGCTGGCAGCAGATGAGACCGGCTATATCGATCTTCGCCCAGAGAATCCCGGGAAGTCCGATCCCGAGATTCGGCGCCTGATGGTCGGTCGCCTTCAACACCTGGAGAAGATGGATTTTGCGGCATTCGCCGCACCGGGGGAATGGATGGTAGGGTTCGAGGCCGAGCGCAGCTTGCGTGATCTCGGCATGCGCGGCGACATCATCAAGACCATGCACCGCGCCGTCGCTATCTCCTGAGGGGCGTGGATCTTGAACCCGAGTAGCGCGATAAACAAAGTCTACGGCCCCTCGCAAATCGGCGTCGGCCGTTGTGGCGACGCGGGATGATCCTTCTCGTATTGAGCGAGGATCGGCTCGAGGGTCTGCTTTGGCCAAAATTTCGGGGCGCGAATTTCTTTCAAACAGGCAGCGTTCCAGTAGAATCTCGCGACCGGCGGCGATCGGCGGGCCGCCACCACTCGTGCGACGGCGTCGACGTCGGCGGCGTCAGGATAGACGTACAGCGTCGTCGGATTGTCCTTCACCATCGCGATGATTTGCGCTGCGTCCAATGGCGACCAACTGGTGCAGCCGTTGCTGCGGCCGCCGGCGTAATCAACCAGCGTTCCGAACGGAACGTAACCGTCGTGGTTTGCGTACGGACTGCGTGGATATTTTCGGAGGCAGACGTTCCTCAACAACTCGGCCGGGTGCCCGCCGATCTCGCGCTGTCGCGCATTTGCGGTCTCGCCTTCGCCGTCGAACTGAACGAACGAGCGTATCAGAACCGCGTCTTGTTTCGCCGAGATACAGTAGTAGCCTTTGAAGGACGTCTTCGTCTCACCGGTCACATAGGCCCCGCCGGTCGTCAGTTCTGAATTCATCGCATTGCCGAAGTTCTTCGCGCACCGTCTTCCGTTGGCGAAATCCACGATCCCCTTTAAATCGCGGCCGCCGCCGTGACCGGCCGAAATCGCACTGAACGATCGGTCGGATTCGCAGATAACGTGGAACCGGCCCCCCAATTTGCCGTCGCTCAAATCGTTGGGAAGCGTCGCGTCCATCGCGAAATAGCAAGGATTCTTGATCGCTCCTTCGTTCACCTTTTGGAGGTAAAGCGCGCGGGCCCTGTGCAAGACCACCTGGGCTATTTGACCTTCGCCTTCGCCAACATGGGCCCTCAACCAAGTCGGAATGTCCGTTGCTTGCTGAGCGGCAAATGACCATGGCGACGCCAATAAGGCGACGACGGAGAGGCTGAAGATATTCATGATCAGAAGGACGGATCTTGACCGCACGAGATCAATTCTCCCGTCGATGCGTTTTGCATGCGAGTTCAAGCGTCGCGGCGTGTCAAGCGTTAGGGCTGAATGACGCGGCCGGACAAGCGTGTCAGTTCGTGAGAGCACTCGCAATCGTCTTGACATTGTGCCTGATCATCTCGATGTAGCTCGGAGCCTCGCCATTCTCGTTGGTCAGGCTATCCGACTAGAGCGTTCCGCCGATTGCTGCACCGGTCTCGGAGGCAATTTGGCGCATCAGTCTTGGGTCGCTCACGTTTTCCAGAAAGACCGCCGGGATCTTCTCTTTCTTAATCTGCGTGATAATGGCTGCGATATCCCGCGCGCTCGGCTCGGTTTCGGTTGAAACGCCTTCCGGTGCCACGAACGCGACATGGTAGGCGGCGGCGAAGTAGCCAAAGGCGTCGTGAGTTGAGATCACCTTGCGCCGCTCGACAGGGATCGGCGCGAGCGCCTCGCGAACGTCGCGATCGAGCGTTTCCAGCTTGGCCAGATAGGCCGATGTATTGGCTCTGTATGTCGCAGCGTTGGCGGGATCGGCGGCTACCATCGCGTTGCGGATATTGGCGACATAGATCTCGGCGTTTGCGACTGATTGCCAGGCATGCGGGTCCACTGACCCCACGCCACGATCACGGCTCAGTATTTCGCCGGCAGCGACTTTGCGCGGCGCGATGCCACGGGTTGCGACGACGGTGGTCGCGTTGCTGCCGGATGATTTGACGAGCCGCGGTAGCCAGCCCTCCAGGCCGAGGCCGTTGATGATGACAAGGCTGACATTCCTGATCGCCTCCGCATCTGCGGCCGTCGGCGTGTAGACGTGGACGTCACCGTTGGGACCGACCAGCGTCGTGACGTCAACCCGATCGCCGCCAATGTTCCTGGCGAAATCAGCAAGAATCGAAAATGTCGCCACGACCGGTAGCTTCCTGGCGTCTTGTTGCGCAGAAGCCGGCAAGATCGCCGAGGCGACCGCAAGGCTAAGCAAGATCAGAAGCCGACACCGTCGAAAACAGGTCTTCTGCCACACGGAAATGTCGTGTGCGGACCGACGGGCCAAATCCAAGTCAAACTGCCGTCGAGCGTCGGCATCTACCGGGTGTCGCGACACAGCCGGAACAAGAGGGCCTCTCCGAATTGCTTGATTGATGGTCCCTTGCGTCTTCTCCCAATCGCATGTAACGTTATAACATTACGCTACGGGTCGCAATGAGCTGAGGTTGCATTTCGCACGTGTCTTTCTGCTCAATGCCGGCCCCGAAGCCCACCATGCGTAGATCAGCAATTCCGCACGATATGGCGAAAAGCTGCGCTGCCGCCCACGAAGCGCGAGGAGGACACAACACCATGGCCGATGCTGCACCCCAGATTCCGGTCACGGTTCTGACCGGCTATCTCGGCTCCGGGAAGACCACGCTGCTGAACCGCATTCTCTCCGAGACCCATGGCAAGCGCTTTGCCGTGATCGTGAACGAATTCGGAGAGGTCGGCATCGACAACGATCTCATCGTCGACGCGGACGAGGAGATTTTCGAGATGAACAACGGCTGCATCTGCTGCACGGTGCGCGGCGACCTCATTCGCATTATCGCGGGGCTGATGCGGCGCAGCCGCGGCTTCGACGGCATCATCGTCGAGACGACGGGGCTCGCAGATCCCGCGCCGGTGGCGCAGACGTTTTTTGTCGACGAGGACGTCCGCCGCAAGACCAAGCTTGACGCTATCGTCACCGTCGCGGACGCCAAGCACCTGCTTGACCAGATCGATCAGACCCCTGAAGCGCAGGAGCAATTGGCGTTCGCCGACGTCGTTCTCGTCAACAAAGTCGATCTTGTCGACGAGCAGGGTCTCGCGACGGTCGAGCGTCGCATCCGCAAGATCAATCCTTACGCGGTGATCCATCGGACCGAGCGCTGCGGTATCGGTTTCGCCCAAGTATTGGGACGAGACGCCTTCAATCTCGAGCGCATCCTCGAAGTCGAGCCGGGATTCCTCACCGAAGAACACGAGCACCAACACGACGACAGGATCGGCAGCCTGTCCCTGGTCGCGGATCGACCGATGAAGCCCAACAGGTTCATGCCATGGATTCAGGATGTCACCCAACGTTATGGGACGGATATCCTACGCATGAAGGGCATCGCATCAATAGAGGATGACGATCGGCAGTTCGTCGTTCAGAGCGTCCACATGCTCATTGAAGGCGGAAGTCGGCGTCCTTGGAAGGACATGGAGCCGCGCCAGACACGGCTTGTTTTCATCGGGCGCGACCTGCCGAAGGACCTACTAAGGCAGGGCTTTGAGGCTTGCTGCGCCTAAAGGGAGTGCAGATGGGCGAGATCATAGGATTTGTTTCCAAATCTGAACTTGAACGGGCGCGTCTCATCCGGGAGGCCCGCGCGATCTACGACAGCATATTCCCGCCAGCCGACGTGGCCAGCGTGCGGCGGGACGCTTGCGTTATGGAAGGGACGCAAAAGGGCGGAAAGGGCCCGCTCCATCGAAAAGAAACGGCCGGACGACAGACATGACCGCATCCGGGAATTCCTCGTGGAGAGACAGCTTGCCCTTCTCCAGCCGCTCCAGCCGAACGTTCGGCAAAGCCGCCAGCGCTTCGATTTCGCCGCGCGAACGCGCTGGGGTGTCGTGCCCATAGACCACCAGCGTCGGTTTGTCCGTCTTCCGCATCAGGTCGAGAAAGTCCTCGCGGCTTGCGACCCGATCGAGGTATCCGGTCACAAACCGCACCGAAGCGTGGCGCGCTCCTTTTGCCTGTGTTACCGCAAGCTTGGCGGCGAGGCGGTCGCCAGAGAGCCAGTCCGCCTCGCTATAGACGTGCTCGCGCGCCATGCTCGTCACCACAAAACAACTGACATTGATCCGGTAGAGCAACTGGCCGATCAGCGGCCAATCGATCGCCGCTCGCACGCGGGCGAACCAGGGGCGATAGCCCATCATCGTGGGGAGGGGCCCTCGCCAGGTCGGCGCGAGCAGCACGAGGCGGTCGACCGCGTCGCGGTGGCGCGCCGCATGATGAAGCGCATAGGTCGCCGCATGTCCGGCGGCGACAATCATGCGTGCCGTCGGCGACATCTGGCTCAAGAACCAGTCCAGGAATGTCGACAGCATCTCGGGCGACCAGTCGGCGCGCGGGCGCGGCAGGTCGCCGAATCCAAGCCAGTCGACGGTCGTCGCACGACAGTCGGATCCCAGTCGCTCGAGCAGCGGATACATCTCGGCTCGCGTCGAAATCGAACTGAGCGCAGGCAGCAGGATCACGTCCGGACCATTTCCCGCGCGGGCCATTCCGATCGAGAGCGCCCGGCCTTCCCACAGATACTCGATTGTGCGCTCAATAATCATGTTCAACCGCCCTTGCGTATCGACGTCGTGCCGCGGCGCTTTGCTTTGATGGCGCTCCTGCGCTCGGGCGGCAGCGCGCCATGACGCTGCTTCGTCAATGGCAAGCACGAATATAGCCGATGGATCACTATATTCCTTTGGTCCATAGTCGGGTCAGAAGAGGTAATAACGCGTTGACGAGGTTCATGCCGGCACGGCTCTTCGGGCGGCGCCGCGGAGCCTGTCTTGCGCTCCAGCCTGTCGCGCCAATCCGATTGACTGAGCCTGACCAGGAAGCGCTCGAAAACGTAGCGGCGCATCAGGAGCTCGTGCGAAATGCCGAGCTTGCGCGATTCATTGAGGATGCAGGTACGGACGCTCTCGGCCGATGCGTTGTTCTGTCTCACGGAGATCTCATGGGAATTGCTGATTGCATTTCTTCGGCCAGTCGAGTGAACGGCTCGACCTGACGGTAACAGCCGATCTCGCGCGCAATCTCCATCATTTGGTGAGGATCTCCGCCCGCGGCGCTGAAATCCTTCATCGCCTTCATTGCCGGCTCGTCGCCAAACTTGCCCCGATAACGCAGCATATCCACGACGGTCCTGGCGGGACTCGTTACCCGTACCGGTGTACGCCGCCTTGCAGCGCATACGCTGCCCAAGCTCGCCGCGAACGGCGCAATCATACGACTTGGGCCGCAGGGGCGGGCGCCGGAATCGAGTTGGTCTCTCGGCCCATCTTTCAACGCCTTCTACGCGCGAATGTTAGCCTCGCGCCGGCCTGTTGAGAGCGCCGTGTTTGTGCCTCACCCAACGACATCGCGTGCGCGCAGCGCTATCCGAAAGTAGAACGCTCAGCGCTGATGACCGAAGCCAATGCCGAGTTGTGAGGCCTTGACGCGCACGGCGGCGACAGTGCGCTTTAATTCCTTGGAGACCTTTGCGACCGACGTGCGAGTCTTTGAATGTTGCTGATTTAGAACCCACAGTCTCTGTAGCCCCTTCTGGCACGCCGGAAATGCGAGCCGACAGCAATGAAGTCCACATCCAGACATTGATTTCCTCGACGGTATTCGGCCAAACCGTCGCATCGAAGGTATTCGAGATTGATCCGCCAGCGCTTCTCATGCGGAGAGTAAGTTGCAAAATCATTCTGCGCGCTGGGAGGTCCCCTGCAGATAGCCGCGATATATTGTCGGATCTCGGCGGGCAGATCGTCGATATGATGACGATCCCAAGGATCATTCTTAGTGACGGCGCTGCCCATGGAACCAGCGGTCACCACACTGCAAAGCAGAAGTAAAAGCGCCAACAACGAGGTTCGCATTGTCATTCGGCACTCCTCTGTGAGTGGCCACGGATGGTGTTGAGAAGTCCTTACCTTCAGTTCGTGGCAACTTTTTTTGGTTTTTCCTTCCAGGCAGCCACCATGCGCGTGCGACGTAACCAGCTTCCCGTTCGCGGATTTCCTTGATCCAATAGTCCCGGCCCGGGCCAGCCTTGCCGTAGGCACGGGGAGCCCCAGCCTTCAGAGCCACCTTCCGGGCTTTCATCGCCGTGAACGCTGGCCGCGCGTAAGCGTAGTCCTTCCCGGTCGTCAGGACGTGCCAGATCATGACTGCGAGCTTGCGCGCCGTCGCGACGGCTGCGACCCCGGCCCCGTGCTTTTTCTGCGTGCGGTTGAAGAATGCTCGCAACGGACCCGGCGCCGTCTTGGCTGACCACGCCGCCTCAACCAGCATCTTGCGGGCGTCACGGTTGCCCTGCTTCGAGATCCGGCCATGCCGTGCCGGGTGCTCGCCTGACTGCCGAACCCGCGGAGTCAACCCGAAATAGCTGCTGAGCTTATCCGGCGACGGGAAGCGTGCGATGTCGCCGATGGAGGCCAGTACACTCGATGCGACAACCGAACTCACGCCGGGGATCGTCATCAGCTTGAGAGCCCGTGGATCGTCCAGAGCCTGCTGGGCCACGACTTTGTCGATCTCCGACAGTTGCTTCGTCACGCGTTCGTGTTCCGCGATCAGACGCCGGAGGCAAGGTATGAGCTGAAACGCAATCTTCGTTGTAGAACCACATCCTGATTGCGGTCCTCAATTGGGTGTGAGCCGCGTCTAGCTTGCCGACTTGCAACAATATTCCGGTGTCTTGCATGATGAAGAAGACTCAAATCGATAAGTTCGCGAAGCCGGGACGGACGAATTTGGGGACCATTCAACGCGGCGCTGGAGAACTTGGCTAAATCGCCACGTAAAGAAATGCCGCCATAGGCGGACGCTACGGAAGCCGGTGCTTCCTTGCGTCAGAAGCCGAAGTCCAGTTGACCCGGCATGGATCGGCAATGCGAGCACACATGCTCCCACTTACCGAACCGGAACCGGTCATACTCGTTTACAAAAACTGGCTTTCGACTGCTGCTACTACGCATGACGCTCTCCTTTCCTGTTGCGTGGACGTACAGCCGCAGGCTCACCCCCTTTGACGCGGGAGCGCGCTTGTTAACCTCCAGCCGCCTTAGAGGCCGGATCACAGAAAAGGTGCCGATGGCGGCAAACCGAGAACCACCCGCATGGGTGTCAGGCTCGGATTAAACACGCTGCTTGAGTCGAGATCGTCCGGCGAGCCATTGGTTTGAAATCCACGAATTCAATCGCCGCGGTAGAACATAAAAGGAACAATTTGGTCTGAGCTGGAACTCGAAGGGCTTACGGATCCCTATTCAAGCAGGCCGAGACCGCGCATTATTATGGTTTAATATAGAAACCCTAATTATAAATAGGGTCGCCGACCTCCAGTTTTGGTTTTTCATGAAGCGCAGCGATCTCAGCCACACAATCAGGGAGACCCTCAAACCGTTGCCGCCGCCGTACGATTCCCACTACGGAATCGTCCCGCCGGCTCCTCCCGAAGACGGAGTTTTGGTCGCAGGGGCGACGAAGGCCCTCGATGTCGCTCAATTCGCCTTCGGGCGGGTCGACGCCATCGGCGCTCAGTTGAAGGACCCCTACATCGTCAGCCGGATCCTGACCAGACGCGAAGCCGTCAGTTCCTCATCGATCGAAGGCACCCAAAGCACGCTCGATGAACTGCTTTCCGTAGAGGAAGCGGGGGGCGACGACGCCAGGGACGAAGCGCGCCAGGTGCGCAACTATGCCGTCGCGCTTGACGGATTCATTCCGCTTGCGGCCAAAGACGGATACCGCGTCTTCACGATGGATTTGATTAGAGATCTCCATCGTGCGGTGATGAAGGATGATCCGGATTATCAGGATGCTCCCGGCGAGCTCCGCAACCGTGTCGTGTGGATCGGCGGAAAAGGCGACATCGCGTATTCCAGTCTGAACCCTCCGCCTCCTGCCGACGTTCCGCACTGTCTCGCCCAGACCGTCGATTATCTCCGCAATGAGGGGATGCAGCAGATGACACAAGGCTTCATCACCAGGATGGCGATTGCGCACGCTCACTTCGAGGCGGTCCATCCCTTCCGCGATGGCAACGGGCGTGTCGGCCGTCTCCTTCTTCCTCTTATGATGGCTGCCGAGAAGCACGTCCCTCTGTACCTTTCGCCCTACATCGAGAGCAAAAAAGAGACGTACTACGCCTCCCTCAAGGACGCCCAGCAGCGACTCGACTGGCAGCCGATCATTGCCTTCATGGCCGACGCCGTCACCGGCACCGTCGATGAACTCATCCGAACCCGCAAGGCGCTGTCGGACTTGTCCGAACTCTGGCGGCGGCGCCGGAAATTCCGCAAGCGTTCTGCGGCGGTCCGCGCGCTTGACGAACTTCACAATTATCCGGTTGTGACTGCCAAGCGGCTAGGCGATCTTCTTGAGATCAGCCCTCCACAGGTGCATCAGGCTATCGCCCAATTGGAAGAGGCAGGCATCTTACAAGAGCGGACCGGCTACGCGCGCAACCGCGTGTATGCCGCCTACGAAGCGCTCAGCATCATCAACCGCCCCTTCGGCGAGGAGCCCTTGCTTCCCGAGCAAGCCGATCTAGGCGAGATATCGGCGGCTCTCAGGGAACCGTGACCGGTGCTATGTCGTGGACCCGGTGAACGCTTCCGGCGAACGCGAACAGCCGCAATGAGCAAGCGACATCCAGCTTGATCTATCGTACGGGCATGACCTGCAGCCGGATTGGCCGCCTCGCGCAGAGTGGCCACAAGATGCGCCCCTCGCAATTGGGGCCGGTGAAGATCTCTTGCCTCGCTACAGTCGGCCTTTCCGTAAGCGTCCAGCAGGGAATCCCTACACTTCCGGGAGCGTCGCGAAATGGCGCATCGAAACCGACAAGGGCGGCTGTGGGGCGATCGCTACTCGCCGTCGTGATCGACGCCCGCTGCCGGGACAGGTCTCCCGCTTCTCTCTTCCATGCATCGCGGACTGATTTTTCGCTTTGGTTGGCCCGGGGACTATGCAAGCGCGTCTTCCAAATGAGCCAGAATATCCGTCTATCGATAGGCGTCCGCGGAGTTGCTCACAACGGGGCAGCGAACTACTCCCCACCTTCGTTCAGTACTATTTGTGTCCCGGGAAGTGCAGTGCGTCACGGAAGTCTCCGAGCAATGAATAGAGTGCATTGTCGCCGGATGCCAATGACGGGCGGGTACTTGCGGAAGGTGATTTTCCGCGGTGATTGGCTGCGGAAGCATCGAGCCAGCGGGCGATCTTTTTTATTGTTGTCAGAATAGTGCGGGTCCGAATCGTAGCGCTACCCGATGTGTTGTGCCGCTTACCGGCGAACTTCGCGTCACGCGCGCATCTTTTCTGCAAAGGTCGGCTATGATTGGCCTATCGCGGGCATGATGTTGCCGTCGCCAGAGGGTGCTCGTAGTTCACGTCGATCAGAACGCACAGTGCGAGTTCAGATTTTCGAAATCAATCTGACCTATTGAGCCGCTCAACATCGACCGAACGAACCAGGTCAACAACTCCCGTTCAGCCAATACTGGCCAACGCCTGTCGGCGCCGTGTTAACCAACACGGCCACCGGGGCACGAACTCATTCAAGGGGTAACATGAGAGAAGTTGTGACAAGGAACGGCAGGCCATCGAGGCGTTTCCGCATCGGGTTGCGCAGCCAAATGGCGCTGCTCGGGATATCCGGGGTCCTTGTCACCGGCGTGATCTGCGCCGGCGCTCTGACTTACGCGCGTCTTGCTCAGAGCGAATCAAACGACAGCAACAAATTGAAGGATCATATCGCATCCTTGTCACAGAGCTTCCTGGAGTCGCGACAAATCGCAAACGACTTCCTCCGCAAACCAAGTGATGTCTTGATCAAGAACCATGCCGAGAATTATGAACGGCAGCTTTCAGACCTCGGTTACGTTGAAACATTTGCGACGATGTTGCCCGATAACGACCCGCTCAAGCAGGTGACGTCCCTGCGCTCGGTGATCGGTCTCTACGCAACGCGTTTTCATAACGTTGTCTCCGCCCAACGCAATCTCGGCTTTAATGAGAATGAGGGATTTCAAGGCAAGCTGCGCAATGCCGTTCACGACGTCGAGCAACGGCTGAAAGAGCTGAACCAGCCGCGCCTCACGACCTTGATGTTGATGATGCGCCGGCACGAGAAGGATTTCATCCTGCGCGGCGAGGACAAATATGGCGATCAACTGGTCGATCAGGAGGCGATATTCGAGACCGCGCTTGCTCAAGCCAACCTGCCAGAGGAGGCGAAATCCCAGATCCTCGACCTGATCCGCGCATACAAGTCGAGTTTCGTTGCGTTCATGGTCACGCAGCAAGCGCTGAATGACCAGGTGGACGATCTTGGACATATCTACGACCGTGTCCGTCCGGCGCTCGTGAAGATCATGGCTTCGGCCGGCGCGCGTTCGCAGGTTGCTGAAGTCCATGCTGAAGAGATCCGGCAGACGCTCATCTGGGTGATTGGACTTTCAACGGTTCTTGTGGGGCTCGCCGCGGTGCTGTTCGGCCAGCGTATCGCCGAAACAGTGGCTTCGATGACGGCGGCCATGCGCCAGCTCGGCGAGGGGCGGTTCGACGTGATTTTGCCAGGACTTGGCCGAAAGGACGAGCTCGGCGAGATGGCCGAATCGGTCGAAATGTTCAAGCTGAAAGCCCGCCAGAGGGCGCGGGCCGAGCTCGATGCGAGCGCCGAACTGGATCGTGTCGCTGCCGAACAGCGTAAGGCCGATATCGCGCGGCTCGCTGGTGAGTTCGAAAGCGCCGTGGGTCAGTTTATCGGCGCCGTCTCATCCGCATCATCAGAGCTCGAAGCGTCCGCGCGCAGCCTTACCGGCGCGGCCGATCGCGGCAGGCAACTCTCCGTCGAGGTCGCATCTTCATCGGGGGAGACCTCCGCCAACGTTCAGCGCCTCGCTGACGCTACCGGCGAAATGGCGGGAACCATCGCCACCATCGGCCGGCAGGTTGACCAGGTGGCCAGTATGTCGCACGAAGCGGTCCGTATGGCGCAACTGAGCGACCAGCGAATATCCGGTTTGGCGGTCGCGGCGGAGCGGATAGGCGGCGTCGTTCAGCTGATCGCCGCGATCGCGCGGCAGACAAATCTGCTCGCGCTGAACGCCACCATCGAGGCTGCACGCGCCGGAGGCTTCGGCAGGGGATTCGCGATCGTCGCGCAGGAAGTGAAATCTCTCGCGACGCAGACCGCCCATGCCACCGCTGAGATCAGCGAACACATCGGCGGAATACAGGCTGCGACACGTGATTCGGTCGGGACTATTGCCGAAATTGGCGGCCTCATCGGACGCATCTCGGAGATTGCGGGGACCGTGGTGGAGGCCATCGGAAAGCAGGAGACGACCAGCCAAAGCATCGCACTCAATGTGCAGGAAGCGGCAGCCAGGACGACGCTGGTGGCGACAAGCGCCGGTGAGGTCACGAAGGGCGCAAAGCTGACCGAGGAGGCTTCGGCGGGAGTGCTAAGGTCTGCCGAACTGCTTTCTGAGGAAGGTACTCGGCTGAAGCGCGAGCTGGACGACTTCCTCGCTAGAATCCGGGCGGCCTAGGTTGGGGAGGCGTTGATCGAAAAGCATCCAGACCAGCATGCGAATTGCAGACAGGCGCCACTTGGTGGTCAACAATGGCCGTTGTGACTGGCGGCTTCTCGCCGACTCAGGCTAAGCAGTTTGTGCGCAAAATCCAATATGAGACGAAACAAGATGGTTGCTACCGTCCGCAAGATGCCGACTTCAGGCTTCGCGATCGAAGTCGATGGGCTGTTAAAAACTGAGTTTGCAACGAAAGAGGGCGCCAGGGCCGGCGGAGAAGAACTGAAGAGACGCTTTCCCAAGCTTCGGGTCAGGATCTATGACGCGCAGACGCATGCGCGTGAGGAAATCTAGACCCTCAGATTCAAGCCCGGGTCACTTCTTCCGCTTGGCGCGTGCCGCCGATGCCGCAACGGGCTCTCCTGAACCGAGCCGCGCAGCGTCTCGGTCATGCGGGTTCGATCCCTCGCGCAAGGACTCATGAAACTCCTCGCCGGGGGCACTTGGGAAAGGGGCCCGCCGTCATGGCGTATGCCGGCGTGGCTATCACTGCCCGTTCCCGGGTACCGCTATTAGGATCTTCTTAAGTTCGGCTTTGCGCTGAAAGAGCGGGAGTCGGATGTCGCGGGGCTGTTCAGATAGAGCAGATCGAACGCTACGAGGACGATGCTCTTCGATTTGCTCTTGAGCTCGTTCTGCAGGACCGAGAAGTCGGTCGTGCCGTCGGCCGCCGGTAGCTGTTGGTTTTACGCTGAAACGGCACAGGAAGAACTCAACGTTGCAGCCGATTCAAATTGGCACAGTTCGAATCGTTCCGGAACCTGCGAATCACTGTCGCGGTGCTTTCAATGTCACAACAGGAGGCACCGATGGCGGCAGCGAAGAAGAGCAACACGGCGCGCGAACGAAGCAGGACCGGCCGCGGGTGGCAGGCGGGCAGGACTACGAAGTGCAGTACGAGGCGAAGAAGACCGGAAAGTCGGCACCCGCGGTGAAGAAGGCCGTCAAAAAGGGTCGGCGACGCGCGCAAGCGGATGGAGAAACAGTTAGGCCGCTGAGTCAGAGACGAATTGGCGTAGATGCTTAGTGCCGGTCATCCTCGTTGGGGGGCATTCTGGACAGGTGTCTCCAATCGAGTCCAGCACGTCGCGAACCACGGCTTCCGCTGCACCAGCGGAGACGCCTATTGGCGGGTCTCGACGGGCGATATTGAAGGCCCGCTCTCGTGCACGCGGATCGGCGCGGTCCTGCATCCAACCGTGCTCCTCGCACTTGGCGCCCGCTTCCCGGAGCATGTGGATCTCCCATCCGCACAGCGTCCGTATTGTCGGCCTTCGTTCAGTAGTCATCAGCATTGAAGTAGGCTCCGAATACGGCGAATCCTGTGGTCCGCCATCTGTTCCGGCTCCTCGCACAAGGCTGGATTCCCAGTAAGCAGAGGACAAGGTTTCCCCAATTCTGAGATCCCTGTGAAAAATGCCGGGCGGTTCTTGTAGGATGGCCTGCATCACGTTCGCTTAGGTCTTTGCGCGTGCAGGCAGAGCCGCACCGCGCTCTCGTGTTGGGATGGACGGCACCTGACTTGCAGTCAAAAGTGACCGAGTTCGCGCTCGTCGTGCCAGGGACCAAGCGATCCGCATTCAGCTTCAGAAATCTATCGTGTACCTTGATGCCGAATCCGTCGGGTCCCTTGCGGTCGGGAAAGGTCTCGGCCGCATGCGCCATCCAACTCAGCGAGATGTCGGAGAGGCGGGTTTCATTTTCGGGATAACTACCGCCGACATCGAAGTGGTTTCCTGCGAACCACATTCCACAGCCAATCCGGTTGCTTGAAATCCGTGCAAGGCCGCCCGGCACATTCAGCGCGAGAGCAGGCCTTTGTCGGGCACTTGCTTGTCGGCATTGAGACTCAATGCCAGAAACCTGACATACGCCCGCTACGAAGTGCCTGCTGAGCCTGCGAACTCACCTCGGCACGCGATTTGCTCTGTTCACGGCATCATCACCAATCGCGGTGCGATGATCTTCGGGACGGACACGGCGCGCGTCGCCGTTCGCGTTTGGTCCGTTCCGACGGTTTGCTGTGGCATGACTTGGCGCTCGGTAGTGGACCGAGAAAATGCAGGGAAGGGTTGGATGCGATCTAGAGTTCTTCTTTTGGGAGCCACAGTGAAACTGCCGCCGGAAGTGTGCGACTGGTCCGCAGGCTATATTGGCGGGCAAGTTGGTGGCGGGTACCTCGAGGCTCCTTCACCAATCCCTACAGTGAGTCGATCTTTGGCGATGCCGACAGGTTCGATGTCATGCGGCGGCACAACCCGCACCTGCCGTTCGGCTAGGGGCCGCCCTTCCGCCTGAGCGTGCGCTGGGACGCCTGGAATTGCGATGAGCCTTCTTCGCGCCACTCGTGCGGATGGGGGATCTGGTGCGGACCAACGTCGCGGAGGCTGTCGTCTACCTGCCGTCTTCGCTACCTGCGGCTCCTATCGGTCACCTCCGCCCTTCATCGCTTAGAGAGTGATGTGCCACCATGTCCGAACAATCCTTGCCGACGCTGCCGATGTGGCGCGTCGATCACATCGAGCCTTCGCCGGAGATGTTGGCGCTACGCGCCAACGGTCCGATCCACCGCGTGCGCTTCCCGTCCGGACACGAAGGCTGGTGGGTGACAGGCTATGACGAGGCCAAGGCGGTGCTGTCCGACGCGGCATTCCGGCCCGCGGGAATGCCGCCGGCGGCATTCACCCCGGATTCGGTGATTCTCGGTTCGCCGGGCTGGCTGGTCTCGCACGAGGGGGGCGAGCATGCCCGGTTACGCACGATCGTGGCGCCGGCCTTCAGCAACCGCCGGGTGAAGCTGCTCGCGCAGCAGGTCGAAGCGACCGCCGCGCAGTTGTTTGAGAAACTAGCGGCCCAGCCTCAGCCCGCCGACCTGAGGCGCCACCTCTCCTTTCCGCTTCCGGCCATGGTCATCAGCGCGCTGATGGGCGTGCTCTACGAGGATCACGCCTTTTTCGCCCGGCTGTCCGACGAGGTGATGACGCACCAGCATGAAAGCGGCCCGCGCAGTGCGTCGCGCCGGGCCTGGGAAGAACTGCGCGCCTACATGCGCGGCAAGATGCGCGACAAGCGCCAGGCTCCGGGCGACAACCTGCTGACGGATCTGCTCGCGGCGGTCGACCAGGGCAAGGCGACCGAGGAAGAGGCGGTCGGCCTTGCGGCGGGCATGCTGGTGGCGGGGCACGAGAGCACCGTCGCGCAGATCGAATTCGGCTTGCTGGCCATGTTCCGCCATCCGCAACAGCGCGAACGCCTGGTCGGCGATCCATCCCTGGTGGACAAGGCGGTGGAGGAAATTCTGCGCATGTACCCGCCGGGCGCGGGCTGGGACGGCATCATGCGATATCCGAGGACCGACGTGACCATCGCGGGCGTGGATATTCCCGCGGAGAGCAAAGTGCTGGTCGGCCTGCCGGCGACGTCGTTCGATCCGGGCCATTTCGATGACCCGGAAATCTTCGATATCGAACGCCAGGAAGAGCCACACCTGGCGTTCTCCTACGGGCCGCACTCCTGCATCGGCGGGGCGCTGGCCAGGCTGGAACTCAAGGCGGTGTTCGGTTCGATCTTCCAGCGCTTTCCCGCGCTGCGTCTGGCCGTGGCGCCTGAAGAACTGAAGTTGCGCAAGGAGATCATTACTGGCGGCTTCGAGGAATTCCCGGTGCTCTGGTGATGCACGGACGCCAACGCTGATCGCGATCCTCTCCGCAATTTGCCGGCGCGCCTGGGGCGCGCCGGTCAGATCAAGCCGCCGACAGTTAATCAGGATGGACGTGCAAGAAACCAGGGCAGCATACCGGGACGCCTTCGCCGAACTGGCGTCGCCGGCGTGCATCCACTACCCGTATCCGTTCATGCGGTGGTTGCGCGAGCACGATCCGGTGCATCGCGCGGCGTCGGGCCTCTTTCTGTTGAGCCGCCACGCCGACATTTACTGGGCGCTCAAGGCCACGGGCGATGCGTTTCTGGGACCGGCGCCAGGCGAACTGGCGCGCTATTTCCCGCATGCGGCGACAAGCCTGTCGCTCAATCTGCTGGCGTCCACGCTAGCGATGAAGAACCCACCGGCGCATACGCGTCTGCGCCGGCTGATCTCGCGCGATTTCACCATGCGCCAGATCGACGACCTGCGGCCGAGCATCGCGCGCATCGTCGCCGCGCGCCTGGACGGCATGGCGCCCGCACTGGAGCGCGGGGAGGCCGTGGACCTGCATCGGGAATTCGCGCTGGCCTTGCCCATGCTGGTCTTCGCCGAACTGTTTGGCATGCCCCAGGACGACATGTTCGGGCTCGCCGCCGGCATCGGCGCCATTCTGGAAGGCCTGAGCCCGCACGCCAGCGATTCCCAGCTCGCCGCGGCGGACGCGGCCAGTGCCAGAGTGAAGGCCTATTTCGGCGGCCTCATACAGTGCAAGCGCACCGATCCCCGCCACGACATCGTGTCGATGCTCGTCGGCGCACACGACGATGATGCCGATACACTGTCGGATGCGGAGCTGATCAGCATGTTGTGGGGCATGCTGCTCGGCGGCTTCGCCACCACTGCTGCCACCATCGACCATGCGGTCCTGGCGATGTTGGCGTATCCCCAACAGAGGCACTGGCTGCAGGGAGACGCCGTGGGGGTGAAGGCGTTCGTCGAAGAAGTCCTGCGCTGCGACGCGCCCGCGATGTTCAGCTCCATTCCGCGTATCGCCCAGCGCGACATCGAACTGGGCGGCGTGGTGATCCCGAAGAACGCGGACGTGCGCGTGCTGATTGCGTCCGGCAATCGCGACCCAGACGCCTTCGCCGATCCCGATCGCTTCGATCCGGCGCGGTTCTACGGCACCAGTCCAGGTATGTCGACCGACGGGCAGATCATGCTGAGCTTCGGCCACGGCATTCACTTCTGCCTCGGTGCGCAACTGGCCCGGGTGCAATTGGCCGAGAGCCTGCCGCGGATCCAGGCCCGTTTCCCCACGCTGGCATTGGCCGGGCAGCCGACCCGGGAGCCCTCCGCGTTCCTTCGGACGTTCCGCGCGCTGCCGGTGCGGCTGCATGCGCAGCGGAGCTGAGATGCGCGTCGTGGTCGACCAGGATCTGTGCGGAACCAGCGGGCAGTGCGTGCTGACGCTGCCGGGCACCTTTCGCCAGCGCGAATCGGACGGCGTGGCCGAAGTATGCGTGGCGACGGTCCCGCAGGCGCTGCACGCCGCCGTCAGGCTGGCGGCGAGCCAGTGCCCAGTCGCCGCCATTCGGGTCATCGAAAGCGACGCTGGCGATGACGAGCGCGGCAGCGCCGACCCTCCGCCTTCTCCACCGGAGGCCGAGCGGCATGCCGCAAGAGACCAACGCCACCCAGGAGGGCACGATGGGACGATTTGAAGACAAGGTGGCCGTGGTGACCGGTGCCGGCGCCGGCATCGGCAAGGCATGCGCCCTCGCTATCGCGCGCGAGGGAGGCAGGGTAGTGGTCGCCGACATTGATGGCTCGGCGGCCATCGCCTGCACCGCGCAAATTGCATCCGAGGCGGACCGCGCGCTGGCCTCGGCCACAGACATCGCCGATGCGCAGGCGGTGGCTGCGCTGTTCGAAACGGCGGAGCGGCACTTCGGTGGGGTCGACCTGCTGGTGAACAACGCGAGCGCCATGCATCTGACTCCGCGCGACCGCGCGATCCTCGACCTGGACCTGGCGGTCTGGGATCAGACAATGGCGACCAATCTGCGCGGCACGTTGCTCTGCTGCCGGCAGGCCATCCCACGGATGATCGCCCGCGGTGGTGGCGCGATCGTCAACATGTCGTCGTGCCAGGGGCTCAGCGGTGACACCGCGCAGACGTCCTACGCCGCGTCGAAGGCGGCGATGAACATGCTGTCCGCCTCGCTCGCTACCCAGTACGGTCATGCGCAGGTCCGCTGCAACGCGGTTGCGCCGGGTCTCATCATGACCGATCGTCTCCTCGCCAAGCTGGACGAGTGCACGCAATGGCATCTGCGCCGGCACCAGCTCCTGCCGCGCGTCGGCCGCCCCGACGACGTGGCCGCGCTGGTGGCGTTCCTGCTCTCCGACGATGCTGCGTTCATCACCGGCCAGGTCGTGTGCATCGACGGCGGCATGCTGGCGCATGTGCCGACGTACGCCGATGGTGGCAACAGCCGCGCCGCGCGGCCTTCCGGCAAGACCGCCGAAGCGGACGCGTCGCGGGGCTGCTGATGGACATGTTGCTCAACCCGCTGAACCGTCGGCATCGGCTGCGGCACGACATCCCGGTCGTGCCGGGCGCTTTCCCCTTGGTCGGACATCTTCCCGCCGTCGTCTGCGACCTGCCGCGCCTGCTTCGGCGCGCGGAACGGACGCTGGGCAGCCACTTCTGGCTGGATTTCGGCCCTGCCGGACATCTGATGACCAGTCTGGATCCGGACGCTCTCGCACTGCTCCGGCACAAGGACGTGTCCTCGGCGCTGATCGAAGACATCGCGCCCGAATTGTTTGGCGGAACGTTGGTTGCCCAGGACGGCATCGCGCACCGGCAGGCGCGCGATGCGATCCAGGTGGCGCTTCTGCCCAAGGGACTGACCCAGGCCGGCATCGGCGAGCTGTTCGCGCCCGTCATCCGGGCGCGCGTGCAGAGGTGGCGCGACCGCGGCGACGTAACCATCCTGCGCGAAACCGGCGATCTGATGCTCAAGCTCATCTTCAGTCTCATGGGAATCCCCGCGCAGGACCTGCCGGGATGGCATAGCAAGTACCGGCAACTGTTGCACTTGATCGTCGCGCCCCCGGTCGACCTGCCCGGACTGCCCTTGCGGCGCGGCCGCGCCGCCCGCGACTGGATCGACGCGCGGTTGCGCGAGTTCGTCCGCGCCGCGCGCGAACATGCCTCGCGCACCGGGTTGATCAACGACATGGTGAGCGCCTTCGATCGAAGCGACGATGCGCTTTCCGATGACGTCCTGGTCGCCAATATCCGCTTGCTGCTGCTTGGTGGGCACGACACCACCGCCTCGACGATGGCCTGGATGGTGATCGAGCTGGCGCGGCAGCCTGGGCTGTGGGACGCCCTGGTCGAGGAGGCGCAATGCGTGGGCGCGGTGCCGACCCGGCACGCGGACCTGGCGCAGTGTCCGGTCGCCGAGGCGCTGTTCCGCGAAACGCTGCGCGTGCATCCGCCAACGCCGCTCCTGGTGCGTCGCGCAGTGCGTGAATTGCGAGTCGGCCAACGGCGTATTCCCGCAGGCACCGATCTGTGCATCCCGTTGCTGCATTTCTCGACCTCGGCGCTGCTGCATGACGCACCTGATCAGTTTCGGCTGGCGCGGTGGCTGCAACGCACCGAGCCGATCCGGCCGATGGACATGCTGCAGTTCGGTACCGGTCCACACGTCTGCATGGGCTACCACCTGGCATGGCTGGAACTGGTGCAGTTCTGCATCGCCTTGGCGCTGACCATGCGCGAGGCCGGGGTGCGGCCGCGGTTGCTAAGCGACGCCGAAAAAGGCCGGCGCTATTACCCGACCGCACATCCGTCCATGACTATGCGCATCGGATTCTCATGAGCTGGCATCGCATGCGCATGTGGCGAGGTAGCGGCGCCGGCGACGCGCGGCAACGCTTCACTCGGCGCGCGCACGGTGCGACGCCGACATCACCTCGGTGGCTCGCTTGTCGGGGACAAGGACATGAACAACATGCAGACCGGCTCCACGCCACAGGACGACAGAACTGGTGATTCCGCGCTCGGCGGATTGGGCGCGCCGGCGCGCGGCGCATCCGGCGGGCTGCTGCCCGAGATCTGGATGCAGGACGGTGCAAAGCGGGTCGAACAGGTGCTGGCGCGCCTTCTCTTTGTCGAACGTGACGGCGAGACCGAGCTGATGGCCGCGATGCGCTACGCCACCTTGCATGGCGGGAAGCGCACCCGTGCCTTGCTCTGCCTGGCTGCCGGCGCACTGTCCGACACGCCGGCGCACATGCTCGACGGCGTCGGCGCTGCCATCGAGATGATGCACGCTTGCACCCTGGTCCACGACGATCTGCCGGCGATGGACGACGACGTGCTTCGCCGCGGCCTTCCGACCGTGCACGTCAAGTTCGGTGAAGCTACTGCGATCCTGGTCGGCGATGCGTTGCAGGCGCACGCCTTTCTGACCCTGGCGAGCCTGGATGCGCCGAGCGACTACCGTATCGCGCTCGTGCGCGAACTGGCGCAGGCGGTGTCCGCCGAGGGTGCCGCAGGCGGGCAGGCCATCGATCTGTCGCTGGTTGGAAAGCACGTGGAGCTGGACAGGATCGTGGCGATGTACCGGATGAAGAGCGGAGCGCTAGTGCGCGCGTCCGTTCGCATGGGCGCGCTATGTGCCATCGCGGAGGATGCCGCACACGCTGCGCTGTACTGTGCGCTCGATCGCTACGGCGCCTGTTTCGGCCTGGCGTTGCAGGTGATCGACGACATTCTCGACGTGACAGCGGATACCGCGACGCTGGGCAAGACCCCCGGCAAGGACGCGGCGGCGCAGAAGCCGACCTGCGCGTCGATCATGGGACTGCAGGCAGCGCGCCAGTTCGCGCTGGATCTGTTGCGCGATGCCGGGGAGGCCATCGCGCCGCTGGGGCCGGGTGCAGAACGGTTGGCGCACATCCTGCAGCAGGCCAACGCGTATCTGTTCAAGCACGCGCCATGCGCATGAACGTGCCCGTCCGCTTGGAGATGCCCGTGTGCCGCTCCGATCGGCTGGCGGCAGCGGTGCATGCTGCACTGTGTGCGAAGTCTCCGGCACCGATCGCAGCGGTTGCCCCGCACGGCCGCGGCGCGCTGAGCGCAAGCCTATGCGGCGCGCCGGCGCCAGCATCGGGGCGCCCGCGCCGGAGCAGAGCCCCCGTCCGGCACTGCCTATGCGACGGCCCGCGGCGACATGCTCGACGTCTGCCCATCCGTCTGCAGAAGGAGCATCCCGCGTGAACGCGCTCTCCGAACAGATCATTTCCGAATTGCGTCATCTGCTGAGCGAGATGAGCGATGGCGGCAGCGTCGGTCCGTCCGTCTACGACACGGCCCGAGCTCTGCGGTTTAACGGCATCGTCACCGGTCGGCAGGACGCATACGCGTGGCTCATCGCGCAGCAACAGGCCGATGGCGGATGGGGAAGCGCGGACTTCCCGCTGTTCCGCCATGCGCCTACGTGGGCGGCATTACTGGCATTGCAGCGCGCCTGTCCTCTTTTCGGCGCTGCCGACGCAGTCCAGGCTGCAACCCGATTCCTCCAGCGCCAGCCCGATCCCTATGCGCATGCAGTCCCGGAAGACGCGCCGATCGGCGCGGAGCTGATCCTGCCGCAGTTTTGCGGCGAGGCCGCATCCTTGCTGGGCGGCGTGGCGTTTCCGCGCTACCCGGCGCTGTTGCCGTTGCGGCAAGCGTGCCTGGTCAAGCTGGCGGCGGTGACGACTTGGCCGAGCGGCCATCCGTTGCTCCACTCCTGGGAAGCCTGGGGGACGTCGCCGACCACCGCACTCCCGGATGAGGACGGCAGCATCGGCATCAGTCCGGCGGCCACCGCCGCGTGGCGCGCGCACGCCGTGATACAGGGGAGCACGCCGCAGGTCGGGCGTGCCGACGTGTATTTGCAGACGGCATCGCGGGCGACGCGCAGCGGCATCGAAGGGATCGTTCCCAACGTCTGGCCGATCAATGTGTTTGAGCCATGCTGGTCGCTGTACACCCTGCATCTGGCCGGGCTGTTCGCGCATCCCGCGCTCGCCGAGGCGGTGCACGTGATCGTCGCGCAGCTTGACGCGCGTCTGAGCGGGCGCGGTCTGGGCCCGGCCTTGCACTTCGCGGCCGACGCAGACGACACCGCCGTTGCGTTGTGCGTCCTGCGCCTTGCTGGCCGTGACCCGGCGGTCGATGCGTTGCGCCATTTCGAAATCGGCGACCTGTTCGCCACCTTCCCCGGCGAGCGCAATGCTTCGGTGTCGACCAACATCCATGCCCTGCATGCCTTGCGACTGTCGGGAAAGCCCGCCGCCGGCACCAGCGCCTACGTCGAGGCCAATCGCAACCCGCACGGTCTATGGGACAACGAAAAATGGCACGTTTCGTGGCTGTATCCCACCGCGCATGCGGTCGCTGCGCTGGCGCAAGGCGAGCCCCAGTGGCGCGACGAGCGCGCGCTGGCGGCGCTGCTACAGGCGCAGCGCGACGACGGCGGCTGGGGCTCCGGTCGCGCGTCCACATTCGAGGAAACCGCCTATGCGCTGTTCGCGTTGCGCGTGATGGACGGGAGCGAAGAGCCGACAGGGCGCTGGCGCATCGCGCATGCGGTCGCACGTGCGCTCGAGTGGATGCTCGCCCGCCATGCGGCGCATGCATTGCCGCAAACGCCGCTGTGGATCGGCAAGGAACTGTATTGCCCCACCCGGGTCGTGCGCGTGGCCGAACTCGCCGGGTTGTGGCTGGCGCTTCGTTGGGAGCGGCGGGTCCTGGCCGAGGGAGCAGGAGCGGCGCCATGATCCAGGCCGAACGCGCGCTGCAGCAGGTGCTGGAGTGGGGGCGTTCCCTGACCGGGTTCGCCGACGAGCATGCCATGGAAGCGATCAGGGGCGGCCAGTACATCCTGCAGCGCATCCACCCGAGCCTGTGCGACACCAGCGCCCGCACCGGCCGCGATCCGCAGGACGAAACGCTGATCGTGGCGTTCTATCGCGAATTGGCGCTGCTGTTCTGGCTCGACGATTGCAACGACCTCGGCCTGATCGCGCCGGAACAACTCGCCGCGGTGGAGCAGGCGCTAGGGCAGGGCGAGCCGTGCGCGCTCCCCGGATTCGAGGGCTGCGCTGTGCTACGCGGTTCCCTGGCGGCGCTTGCCTACGATCGTCGCGACTATGCTCAGCTTCTCGACGATACCCGGCGCTACTGCGCGGCGCTGCGCGCCGGACAGGCGCGGGCGGCAGAGGCGGAACGCTGGTCCTACGCCGAGTACCTGCACAACGGCATCGATTCAATCGCCTACGCGAACGTGTTCTGTTGCCTGTCGTTGCTGTGGGGGCTGGACATGGCGACCTTGCGCGCACGTTCGGCGTTTCGTCGGGTCCTGCGGCTCATCTCCGCGATAGGGCGCCTGCAGAACGATCTGCATGGACGGGACAAGGACAGGTCGGCCGGCGAGGCCGGCAACGCGGCGATCCTGCTGCTGCAGCGCTATCCGGCTATGCCTGTGGTTGAGTTCCTTAACGACGAGCTGGCCGGCCATACGCGCATGCTGCACCGGGTGATGGCGGAAGAACGCTTTCCAGCGCCGTGGGGAGCGTTGATCGAGGCCATGGCGGCCATCCACGCCCAGTACTACCAGACCTCGACCAGCCGCTACCGCAGCGACGCCGCGGGGGGAGGCTAGCGTGCGCCGGCCTGACCGCGCGGGAGGCGATGGCGTGCGCGCACTGCCGTCGGTCCGATCCGGCGCAACGCCGTCGCCCGATGCGACCGATGGAGCGAACATGAGCGACACCTCCCTGAGCCGGTGCAAGGACGGCCATCTGGACCTCGTGCTGGATCGTCAAACGGCGCCGGCCACGATCGTAAGAACTGCGAGCGATTGATCGATGCGGTGATCGCGCTGTTCAACAAAGTGGGGGAGATCGCCAATGACTGGGGCTGGTTGTTGGGCGAACATTTCAGTGTGGATGGCACGTTGATCTAGGCCTGGGCCGTTAGACGAATTTCAAGAAAGACGGCGATGAGTAGGGCGGCAGCGACTTCCGCGGACAATCGCGCAGCAACCACACGCACGTGTCCACGAGCGATCCGGGTACGCGGGTGTATCGCAAAGGCAGCACGGCGCTGCGCTACGGACACCCGCTCCGCTCACTTCTGAGGAATTCGATGGCGGCACAATGGCGCGAGCTGCAAGCGGTCGCTAGAGCCTCCGCCGCAGTTCACAACTGGGGTTCGTTTCGATCACGCAGGCTGCGTCTACCAGCGCGCAATATGAAACCCGGCTAACAGACCCACTTTGGAATAGTCGGCGAGAATAACGCGCTTGCGCGTATGAGCAAACATCGCTCTTGCTATCTCTATTTCGTCGGGATGTAGCTCGTCGCACCAGCGGTCGCATCGAGACCGAGAGGAGAGGCCATCGCGAAATCTTCTCGGTAGCGAGCTATCTCATTGACGGTAATCGCCCAGAGCGTTGCGGGCGGATCGTCTGTCCCCACCCAGGATCACACCCCTGTTTCCGCGCTGCGTGCAATCACCTCAAGCACTTGGCGGCATTCAGAGAGTTGGTGACGACAATGTGCCCTTCCATCTGAGCTATGCGTTGGGCCAGGGTGGTTGTCGTGCTTCCCGCGTCGAGAAAGATCGTCTGACCGGCCTCGACCATTGCTGCCCCTGTGCCTTGGCAATCACTCTTTTCTCGCGGCTACGTACGGCAGTGCGCAATTGGCAGGGAGCCTCCTTGTCCTTGGCAACCGGAACGACTCCGCGGCGGACCCGGCGGAGTTCCCCGCTTTTTTCGTTTCCATGAGATCGCGGCGTATCGGTTCGAGCGATACTCCAAAATCTCCCGTCAGCAGATCAACGCTTAGCGTGCCGAACGTTGCCAACATCGATCGAATGTAACGCCGTCGTTCCCCTTGCCACATAGACGCTCCCCAGTATCTCAGCAGTTTCTATCGTCGGCTTCGGGCCATAGCGCGATACGACAATAGGCTCGATGCGTCTAACCGACATGATGCTGGTGCCCATCCTTCCACGTACTGACCGATTCAGCCACGCTTCTATCGTTTCTAGAGCAACGGCAGAACTTCGGCGTGGAGTTCTGCCGTGCTTGCAGCGATGACCCGCTTGCCGGAGGTGATCGTGAGCGGCTTGCCCTCCCAGTCGGTGACAATGCCGCCGGCTTCTTCGATCACCGGCACCAGCGCCATGAAGTCGTAAGGCTCCATCCGCGTCTCGATGACGAGGTCGATGTGTCCCGATGCAAGCAACCCATAATTATAGCAATCGCCGCCGAAGCGACACATCCGGGCAGTTTGGCTGATGCCCAGGATTTGATCGCGTTCTGATTCTGCAAAATAGAGGGGCGACGTGGTGTAGAAGTTCGCATCGGCGAGGCGCCGGCAGTCGCGAACTTGGCATTTTGTGCGAATGCCGCTCGAGTTGACAAACCAGCTACCCAGGCCGGTTGCGCCCGTCCAGCGTTCCCGCAATGCGGGCATCTCGACGACGCCAATCTGTGAACGCCCTTGGATAGCGAGCGCGACCAGCGTTCCCCAAAGCGGAGACCCGGAAATGAAGCTGCGCGTGCCATCTATGGGATCGACCACCCACGTAGGCGAATCGAGATCACCTTGGATCCCGTATTCTTCACCGAAAATCGAATGCTCTGGAAATCGAGCGGAAATCGCCTTTCTGATGGCTTCCTCGACACGCCGATCCGCCTCCGTAACGGGGCTCTCGTCATCCTTCGTGTTGATGTCTATCGGCCGTCGAAACCATTCGGTGGCGTGAGAACCTGCGCTTCCAGCGATCTCGAACGCGAAATCGACCAAATCAGACATCGAGTCTGCACCATCCATGCTGGCAACCTCCTGAGCATTACAGATCCAGCTTAAGGTACAAAAACACATATTGCCATATCGCTTTTGATACCGTGGCGTCGGTTGCCACGCAGAAACCCAAAAACAAAAAAAAGCCATCCCGAATATTGCTCGAATCTCTAACCGGACGGCCACTCCGGCCTACCATGCGGTAATTGATATTGGCTTCGACAGAGAAATGCTTTTGGCTTCATCGGGCAATTACCAATCGCTGGGAGAATTTGCCGACACCTCCTGGAGGTGCGCAAAACCCACATTGGTCCGCGATAGTCAGCTCCTCATCTCTTCGCGCATGCATGCTCGCCTTACCGAATGGAGCAGCAAGGCTCGGAGCTAGACGCAATACCAGCGCGTTATAAGCGTTGCTCGGTGTTTAGCGGCGCGTTCAATCCGAAGAAAATCGACCGCTCAGCATCAAACGATGCATTTTGCATCAACAAAAGAATACCGCTTTCCCGGACTGGCTGAAAAAGAGATTGCCTTGGACTCGCTCGTCTCCCCTTTCTCTGAGACTATCGATCGTTCGCCGATGCTGCCTGCGAGGGGAATGCGGATGACTTGCAATGGCCCGTTTGACCGATCTCGAAGTCGCGCCGCGCCGCTGACATCGTGTCGACCGGTGTGTTGTTGACGCAGCGAGCGTGTGCCGGCGCGTATCACGGATACTGATCGGCCACCCTTCCCCTAGTTCAAATCTGCCGGCAGCTCGCATGAGCCGCGCTGTAACCCGCTGGATGGGCGCGCGCGCGAACGCTTCGTGCTGCCTTCCTCACCCCTTCACGTCCAACGTTTGAGGCAATTCAAATGACCACCAGCCATAATCAGGTTAAATTCGCTTACTGGGTTCCAAATGTTTCCGGTGGCCTTGTGATCAGCAAGATCGAGCAGCGAACCGGATGGGATATTGACTATAACCGCCGCCTTGCGCAGATCGCGGAACAGGCAGGGTTCGACTATGCGCTGAGCCAGATCCGTTTCACCGCCGGATACGGCGCCGAGTTCCAGCATGAGCCGGTCACCTTCAGCCACGCCTTGCTCGCCGCGACCACGAAGCTGAAAGTGATCGCGGCGCTGCTGCCCGGCCCCTGGAATCCGGCGGTCGCGGCCAAGCAGATCGCCACCATCAGCCAGCTCACCGAGGGCCGCGTCGCCGTCAACATCGTCAGCGGCTGGTTCCGCGGCGAGTTCACCGCGATCGGCGAGCCCTGGCTCGATCACGACGAACGCTATCGCCGCTCCGAAGAGTTCATCCGCGCGCTGCGCGGAATCTGGACCCAGGACAATTTCACGTTCCGTGGCGATTTCTACCGCTTCTCCGACTACACGCTGAAGCCGAAACCGGCACACCCGTTGCCCGAGATATTTCAGGGCGGCAGCTCGCGCGCCGCACGCGACATGGCCGCGCGGGTGTCGGACTGGTACTTCACCAACGGCAATTCGGTCGCGGAGATCAAGAAGCAGGTCGACGACATCAGGGCGAAGGCGCGCGCCAACGATCACTCGGTCAAGATCGGTGTCAACGCCTTTGCGATCGCGCGCGACAGCGAGGCCGAGGCGCGCGCCGTGCTCGACGAGATCATCGTCAAGGCCGATCCGGAGGCGGTCAATGCGTTCGGGCATGAGGTGAAGAACGCCGGCAAGGCGTCGCCGGAAGGCCAGGGCAATTGGGCGCAATCCGGCTTCGAGGATCTCGTCCAGTACAATGACGGCTTCAAGACCAACCTGATCGGCACGCCGGAGCAGATCGCCGAGCGCATCGTCGCGCTGAAGGAGGTCGGCGTCGATCTCGTGCTGCTCGGCTTCCTGCACTTCCAGGAGGAGGTCGAGTATTTCGGCCGCCGTGTCATTCCGCTGGTCCGTGCGCTGGAGGCGAAGACCGGCGTGCACGCCCAAGCGGCCGAGTGACGGGGAGTCGCGGGACGTGACGGCGATGGCGACCAACGCTGAAGTCCTTGCGCTGGAGGCGGCTCCGGCGCAAGGCAGGGCGCGAGCAGCGGCGACGGCCGATGCTCCCGAGTGGCGGCTCACGCAGGCCGCAGATCGCGCGGCACGGCCGGTGCTGGCCTTGAGCGATATCGCGTTGACCTTCGGTGGCGTCGCCGCGCTGCGCGACGTCGACCTTGCGGTCGCGCCGGGCGAAATCCGCGCGGTCATCGGCCCCAATGGCGCCGGCAAAAGCTCGCTGCTCAACGTCATCAGCGGGCTCTACCGGCCCGACCGCGGCCAGGTCTGGCTCGGCGAGCGCGCCTTCGCCCAGGTGCCGACCGCTGAGCTCGCGGCGCACGGCGTCGCGCGCACGTTCCAGAACCTCGCGATCTTCAAGGGCCTGTCGGTGTTCGACAACGTCCTGATGGGGCTCGCGCATCGCGTCCGCTCAGGCTTTTTGCGCCAGATCATCGGCTCGCCGCTGGCGCGGCAAATCGAGGCGGAGAATCGCGCCGCCGCCGAGGACGTCATCGGCTTCCTGCATCTCGGCGACGTCCGCGAGCGCGCCGCCGGAACCTTACCCTATGGCTTGCAGAAGCGGGTCGAGCTGGCGCGGGCGCTGGTGGCGCGACCGACGTTGCTGCTGCTCGACGAACCGTTCGCCGGCGTCACGTTGAACGAGAAGCTTGAGCTGTCCGAGCACGTGCGCAATGCGCGCGACAGCTACGGCGCCACCATCGTGCTGATCGAGCACGACATCGGCGTGGTGATGGGCCTCTCCGATCGGATCGCGGTGCTCGACAACGGCCGCAAGATCGCCGACGGCACGCCCGACGAGGTGAGGGCCGACCAGGCGGTGATCGACGCCTATCTCGGCGTCGCGCATCAGGACGTCACGGAGCTCGCGGTCTGATGTTCGATTATCAGTTCCTGATCGAGGTGTTGGTCGGCGGCCTGCTGTCGGGGGTGATGTACTCGCTGGTCGCGATCGGCTTCGTGCTGATCTACAAGACCTCGGGTGTGCTGAATTTCGCGCAAGGCGCGATGCTGCTGTTCGCGGCGCTGACTTTCGTCAGCCTGATCGAGCGCGGCATTTCGTTTCCCCTCGCGTTCCTGATCACGCTCGCGATCATGGTCGTGCTCGGCGTCAGCGTGGAGCGCGCGGTGCTGCGGCCGCTGGTCAACCAGCCGCCGATCACGCTGTTCATGGCGACGCTCGGGCTGTCCTATGTGATCGAGGGCGCGGCGCAGCTGCTGTGGGGCACCCAGGTCCACGGCCTCGACATCGGGTTCAGCGACGTGCCGCTCGACATCGCGGGCGTCTTCATCAGCCGGTTCGACCTGTTCGCCGCGGCGGTCGCGGGCAGCCTGGTGGCGCTGTTCGCGCTGTTCTTCCGCTACACCCGAACCGGGCTGTCGTTCCGCGCGGTCGCCGATGATCCGTTCGCGGCGCTCGCTGTCGGGCTGCGGCTGCCGCGTGTCTGGGCCAGTGTATGGACCGCCTCCGGCATCGTCGCGCTGGTGGCGGGGCTGCTGTGGGGCGCGCGGCTCGGCGTGCAGTTCTCGCTGTCGCTGGTGGTGCTGAAGGCGCTGCCGGTGCTGGTGCTCGGCGGCTTTGATTCGATCGCCGGCGCGATCATCGGCGGCCTTCTGATCGGCGCCATCGAGAAGCTCGCCGAGGTCTATGTCGGGCCGCTGTTCGGCGGCGGCATCGAGGCTTGGGCCGCCTATGTCGTGGCGCTGGTGCTGCTCCTGCTGCGGCCGTCGGGGCTGTTCGGGCAGAAGCTGGTCGAGAGGGTCTAGGCGATGAGCAACGCATCATCGGCAGGACAACTCTCATCCGGCATTGGGACCCTTGCAATCATCGCCGCAGCGGTCGTCGCCTTTGGCGTCATCCCGTTCGCCGGCTCGGACTATCTGTTAGACGCGGTGCTGACGCCGTTTCTCGCGCTGGCGCTTGCCGCCGTCGGGCTCAATGTGCTCACCGGCTATGCCGGGCAGGTGTCGCTGGGCTCCGCAGCGTTCCTCGCGGTCGGCGCCTATGCGACCTACAATCTCCACCTCCGGCTGCCGCAGCTGCCGTTGCTTGTCGATCTGGTGCTCGCCGGCCTGATCGCGGCCGCGATCGGCATCGTGTTCGGGCTGCCGAGCCTGCGGCTGCGCGGCTTCTACCTCGCGGTCTCGACGCTCGCCGCGCAGTTCTTCGTGCAATGGGCGCTCACCAAGTTCGGCTGGTTCTCCAACGACAATCCGTCCGGCGTGATCGATGCGCCGGTGCTCAGCGTGGCTGGCTTCACCTTCACCAGCCCGGCGGGGCGCTACCTGTTCTCGTTGAGCGTCGTGGTGGTCGCGACCTTCCTGACGCTGCGGCTATTGCGCTCGCAGAGCGGCCGCAACTTCATCGCGGTGCGTGACCATGAGATCGCGGCCAAGGTGATCGGGGTGCCGCTGTTGCGCACCAAGCTGCTCGCTTTCGGCGTCTCCTCGTTCCTGATCGGCATTGCCGGCGTGCTGTGGGCCTTCGCTTACTTGCGCACGGTCGAGCCGGCCGGCTTCAATCTCGATCGCTCGTTCCAGATCCTGTTCATCATCATCATCGGCGGGCTGGCTTCGCTGCGGGGCGCGTTTCTCGGCGCCGCCTTCATCGTGGTGTTTCCGCTGCTTCTGTCACGCGCCGGCGCGGCCTTGCTCGGCGGCATGTTCGATTCCGGCGTGCTGGAGATGAGCCAGCGCATCGTCGTCGGCGCGCTCATCATCGCGTTTCTGATCGCCGAACCGCGCGGCCTCATCGCGCTGTGGGACCGGCTTTGGCGAGCGGTCACGCGGCCGGCCGCCATCCGCAACACCTGACATTTCGCACCACTGGAGAGACCAAAGATGATTAAGTCCCGATATCTAAAATTTGCCTTTGCCGCAGCGGTCGCCTCCGTGCTGGCCACATCGCCGGCGGCGCACGCCGACGAACAGTTCTTTCCGCTGCAAAGCTACCGGGTCGGTCCCTATGCAGCCGGCGGCACCGGCTTCTTCGGCGGCTTCATCGACTATCTCAATCTGATCAACATCCGGGACGGCGGTGTCAACGGCGTCAAGCTGACCTGGGACGAGGGCGAGACCCAGTACGAGGTCGAGCGCGGCGTCGAGGTCTATGAACGGCTGAAGGGCCGGCCCGGCGTTGCCGCCTGGAATCCGCTGTCGGTCGGCATCGCCTACGCCATGATCGACCGCATCACCAAGGATAAGGTGCCGCTCATCACCATTAACCACGGCCGCACCGATTCGACCGACGGCCGCGTGTTCCCCTACGTGTTTCCGCTACTGCTCAATCCCTACAGCGAGACCTCTGGAATCGTGAACTACATCGCGAGCCGCGAGGGCGGGGTGGAGAAGCTGAAGGACAAGAAGATCGTCGTGCTCTATCACGGCTCGCCCTACGGCAAGGAAACCATCCCGATCTACAAGTTGCTGGCCGACAAGTACCAGTTCAGCCTCGAGCAGATCGAGGTGCCGCATCCCGGCAATGAGCAGCAGTCGCAATGGCTTTCGATCCGCCGGGCGAAGCCCGATTACGTGGTGCTGCGCGGCTGGGGCGTGATGAATCCGGTGGCGCTGAAGACCGCGCAGAAGGTCGGCTTCCCCGCCGACCACATCATCGGCAACGTCTGGTCCAATTCCGAGGAAGACGTGATCCCGGCCGGCGATGCCGCCAAGGGCTATATCGCGATCACGACGCAGGCTTCCGGCGAGCAGTATCCGGTGCTGCAGGAGGTGATCAAGACGGTCTATGGCGCCGGCAAGGGCAATCTCGACGACAAGAAGCGGATCGGCAGCGTCTACCACAACCTCGGCATCGTGAACGGCATCCTCAACGTCGAGGCCATCCGGATCGCGCAGGCGAAGTTCGGCAAGCGCACCTTGACCGGCGACGAGGTGCGCTGGGGCTTCGAGCATCTGCAGCTCGATCCGACGCGGGTCGAGGCGCTCGGCGCCAAGGATCTGTTCCACTCGATCAACGTCACCTGGGACAATCACGAGGGCGACGGCCGCGTCACCTTCCAGCAGTGGGACGGCGGCAAATGGAAGGTGGTCTCCGGCTGGATCGCGCCGGACTGGGCCTTCCTGCGCCCGATCATCGAGAAGTCGGCCGCCGCCTATGCCAAGGAGCACGGCATCAAGGTGCGGACCTCCGGCGACGAGGCCGTCAGCAACTGACGCCGCGACCGGCGCGGGAGCTATCCGGCTCCCGCGTCCCTCAAGACTATGGATCAACAGATGAGTGAACCGCTGCTCTCGGTCGAAAGCCTGGCCGCGACTTACAACCACGCGATCGCGGCAGTCAGCGACGTGTCGCTTGCCGTACGGCGCGGCGAGATCGTGGCGGTGCTCGGCGCCAACGGCGCCGGCAAGTCGACCACGCTGCAGGCGGTCTCGGCGCTGCTCCCGGCGCGTCGCGGGCAGATCACCGCCGGGCGGATCGTCTTTGACGGCCGAGATCTCGCGGGCACCTCGGCGGCGACGCTGGTGCGCGAGGGACTCGTGCCGGTGCTCGAGGGGCGGCATTGCTTTGCGTCGCTGACGGTGGAGGAGAACCTCATTACCGGCGCGATGGGGCGCGATGCGCGCCGTGCGGAGATCGTTGCAGACCTCGACCGCGTCTATCAGCTGTTTCCGCGCCTGAAGCAGCATCGCCGCTCGCTCGCCGGACTGACCTCCGGCGGCGAGCAGCAGATGACGGCGATTGGCCGGGCCCTGATGTCGCGTCCGCGGCTGCTGGTACTCGACGAACCGTCGATGGGTCTCGCGCCGCTGGTCGTCGAGGCAATCTTTCGCGCGCTCAAGCAGCTCAACAGCGAGCAGGGGCTGTCGATCCTGGTCGCCGAACAGAACTCGACCGTGGCGCTGCGCTTTGCCGACCATGCGGTCGTGCTCGAGAACGGGCGCAGCGTGCTGGCCGGCCGCGCGGCCGAACTGCGGCAGCGCACCGACATCAAGACCCACTATCTCGGCGGATCGTCGCAGGGCGATCCGCGCCAGAGGCAGCCGCGTGAGGCTGTCGCATAATTGCAACCCGGAGAGACTGACCATGGCCAACGACAATCTCGCACGCAGGATCGACGACGACGTTTATGCCAGGCTCGATGCCGCCATCGACGCGACGGTGAAGGTGAATGCCGACCGCAACGACCGCGAGAGCCGCTTTCCGCGCGAGACCCTTCGCGCACTGGCGGAGGCCGGCTGGACCGGCGTGCTGAACGAGCCGCAGTTCGGCGGGCTCGGCCTCGGCCATCTGGACTTCGCGGAAGCCGCCTACCGGATCGGGCAGGCGGATGCCTCCACCGGGCTCATCTACGTCATGCATGTCGGCGCGGCCCAGACCATCAATTTGTTCGGCAACACCGATCAGAAGGAGCGCTGGCTGAAGGCGAATAACGGCGGCCTGCTTGGTACCTATTCGACCAGCGAGCGTGCCACCGGCGGGCACTGGTGGTACAATCTGTCCGAAGCTTCGCGCGACGGTGACGACTACCGCGTCAACGCCGAGAAGTCGTTCACCACGAGCTCCGGCCAGGCCGATTACTACGTGGTGCAGACGCGTACGCCCGGCGCCAAGGATCAGGCCGATATCATCTTCTTCATCGTCGACGGCAAGGCCGAGGGCATCGAGTCCCGGCCCTGGGATGCGCTCGGCGTGCGGGCCAACCATTCCGGGGCGATCCGCTACAGCAATGTGCATGTGCCGCAACGCGACCGGCTCGGCGCCGAAGGGCAGGGCAAGGAGATCATCTATGACGGCGTCTCGCCGGTCTATCTGATCGGGCTCGGCGCGGTCTGGGAAGGCGTCGCACGCGGCGCGTTGAACGCGGCGATCGCGCACACCACGAGTTTCGTGCACAAGGACAGGAACAAGAGCCTGTCGGACTATCAGGCCATCCGCCAGGAGCTCGGCGCGGCCAAGGTGCTGGTCGAGACGCTGCGGCCGTGGCGCAACGAGCTCGCGGGCAAGCTCGACGCGCTCTGGCGCGCCGGCAAGCCGCAAAGCGAAATCCTGATCCCGCTGACCGAGTTCAAGGTGCACGCCGCCGAGGTCGCCAACAAGGTCGCCGCGACCGCGCTGACGGTGACGGGCGGCTACGGTTATCATCGCGGCCCGATCGAGCGCGCCTATCGCGACGCCCGTGCAGCGATCGCGATGGGGCCGTCCAATGTCATCGCGCGCGACTGGATCGGGAAGGCAGTGGTCGGTCTGCCGCTGGAGCTCTTCTACGAGGGGGGAGAGTAAGTCGAATAGGGGGACATCGCCAACCTTGGCGCACATGAGATGTGTCTCTTGTGGAATAGCTCCATTGCCGGTGGCGATGCTAGAGCGACCGGGACGTGTGCTGTCGGGAGGTCGACGGTCTCGATCAGACCAGCGGCGTCCATGTCTACAGCAAGACTGCCGCCGTCTTCTGAGGGCGCCTTAAACGGAGCCTTATCTGTCGAATGGCGGCTAGGGCGCGTCCGAGATCAAGAGCGATTCTGTTGGCGATAATTGGATCCGCCATTTTGCTTCGATATTGAGGTCGATAATGATATTCATCATCGCCTGCCTTCCCGAACTCGCTATTGAGGGCCTCCCGAGAGAGGGGCAGATAATGTAATGGCGCCATCGGGACATCCAGGATTCGAACAAAGGACCGGCGGGCGCCGGCGCTAGCGCTACGACTGTACGGTCCCGAGTCGGTCTGGCAGGAGGTCGGCCAGCGGCTCCTCGACGATGCCTGCGCTCGGCTGACTGGCCGTCAGGAAGATGAGGTCGATCCGGATGAGCCTGATCCGGATGATTTCTCGGCCGGTCCGAAGTGGCCGTGATCGCGCAACGTTCGTGCTCAAGATTTTAATGGTTCGGCCCTGCAAGACGCGGGCGGCGCGAAAAATCAGCCGAGAGCGTGCAGTCGGGCGTTGCAGCGGCGACGCCAGAGACGTCGGCGGGTCCGCAGGATATCCGAAATGCGCCTGCTGCGGCGAGACAGGAGATCCGTCTCCAAATCTACCGCGATCGAGGCCAATCGGTACGTTCCCCCAACCATCCGCGTGACTTCCTCGTCCCCGATCGGACGATCGTACCGATCGGCGATCCGAGCGTTACCGACGAACGTGCCGGTCTCGACGTCGATACAGGTGACGGTGCCCGGGCCCGCCGGATCTTCCGGTCCCGAGACGATTACGTGGCAGTCCCGATAAGGCAGTTTCCGCCTGCAGATGCTTGAGTGGGCCGAGGACACGTCGCACTTCCATTTTTGGCGCCGGTCAGGCACGTCGCCTGCGGCAAAGTTTCTTCGTGCGCGGGAGAAGCTCTCGCGTGTGCTTCGAGGATTGGCCGGCGGCGGTGAACGAGTGCCGCGAACGATCGCTACAATTTGAAACGTTCCGGCGAAGGGCGGGGCCGGTTCATTTAATGGGAAAGAATCCGTTGCCTTCGAGACCTCGGCTCTGGCGATTTCCCAAGGATTCGTTGAGGAAGACACTCGAACGCGCATTCCGTCAGGATCGCGGGCGGCGTTCCAGCTTAAGCTTCTGGAGGCAGAACGAGTCGCCAGCGGCATGGACACGGCGCCGATTTGAGAACTAGGGATGAAGGGCTTATGGCGTTGGTGAGGCAGGTGATGCCTCCCCGGGGCTGAAGAGTGGGATCGTAGAGGTGGTCGAGAAGCATCAAGACCTTGCGCTATGTTCAACCGGAAGGTTCTTAGGATCTATCGGAACTGGCCGATCGTCATCTATGATGCCAGGTTGCATTTCGTTTTGGTCTAGTTGAGCTGGAGGAAATGACCGCCGCAGATCCCTTGCGGTTTGGCCTCCCGCATCGTCGGCGACATCCGGCAGGTTTGCAGGATCAGGGCGGACTACGAGGGCCGCTTCCTCGAAAAGCGAGGTTTCCTGATACGGACCGCAAGAGGGAACGGCTTGGCGTTCGCCAACAGCGCCGCTGCCGCAGAATTGGACGCGCGTCCCGCGGCCAGACGCGCGATCGACGAACGGGCCCGTCAGGCGCAATCTCGAGTTCAAGCGAACGAGGATTACAAGTCTGTTGAGTAGAAATCTGACTCTCAGAAAGTACGTCGGCGCGTCCCGTTGTCAGACCGCGAGCGTTAGTTACCAGTGACCGAAGCGCAAAATGGTACGGTGAAGCAGATATCGCGCTTCTGGTGATCGAAAACGAGGCTTTCGATCTCATTCGACGACAGGATTCTCTCGGATCGGCCTACCAGCCCGATCGCGACGTAGTGCGGCTGAGACCTGACTGAATTTGAACGCCGATCGGGGCCGAGGCCAAAGTGCCAGATACCCGATGATCAACTGATCATCGGCACTATGAGCGTGCTGTTCGACGGCATCACCATGTTGGTAATGATCATCGACATACCGGTCATCGGCATCGTCGAGTGTCGGCGGTGACCAGCAGCAGCAAGAGCAGAAGAGTTGGCTCATCCCCCGCCTGATACCGGCGCCAGCCGCCTGCTGGCCATGCGAAATTCGGCGCCCATTCTTCGAATTGCACCTGCGGCGGGATCTTTGCCGCGGCAATCTTGGACTTTGCTGAATTTGGTAGTCGCAGCAGCAGCAAATCAGTTGTTCTTATAGTCCGAAATCGAGTCGCTCTTACCTGTCTCATGACAATGCTTCTTCGAAACAACCGTTTTTGAGGATCGATGAGATAATTTCGGCGGGGTCGGCGAGAGCAATTGATTTTGTAGTCAAGGGGAAGGACGCGATGAAAGAAACGGTTGATGATCGCCTATTGGCAGCAATTGATCGGTTAGCGAAATCTTCCAGCGAGGTAGCCAAAGCTTTGTCGACAATGCTGAGCAAGCAGGACATTGCAAATGAACACCTGCGCAAACTTGTAACCGCTGCGGAGATGTACGGGCTACCCAGAACAAATCATAGCTTGTTTCGTACTTTGTCTGTGATTGCACAAGAACGAGCCATTGAGATAATCCGTACAGAAATGCCTGATGCTGTCTTTTTTGCCGATCATGATGAGTTCAGGTTTGATGCCTTGTCAAAAGCGGATGCGGGTGTTGCTCTCGAGTTCGGCGTCTATACCGGTTACACCATCAGCACCATGGCCGAGCGATTTCCGGAGCGGAAGTTTTATGGCTTCGATAGCTTTAATGGTCTGCCGGAGCGCTGGAATGGATACCTTCCAGTGGACTTCGATCGTGGAGGCAAGGCGCCTGACGTTCCGCAGAACGTAGAGCTTATTGTTGGTCTGTTTGATGAGACGATTCCGGTGTTTGCTCAGCGCAAGCTGCCCGTTGCGTTCATCCACGTCGATTGCGACATATATTCAAGCACAAGAAGTATCTTTACGGGGCTCAAGTCTCAGATTCGTCCAGGATGCGTTATCGCGTTTGACGAATACTTCAACTACGTGGGGTTCGAGAAGCATGAAAGACTAGCTTTCGACGAATTCATCCGTGAGACCAACTATGGTGTTAATTGGATATCGTATTCGGGGCAACAGGCCGCTTGTGTACTGACGACGGGTGCGTAGTGCCTACAGTCGGGCCGCAGAAATGCGTGGTCGGTGCGGCAAGTCGCTACATTAGCCTTCAATCTTGTATGGATTGAATTTGGCAATCGACAATTTCACTTATTGATATTGCTGGTCGCCGTAAGGCTGGTGCAGGGAGCGGCAGCGGCATGCTTTTACACTCGTCTATGGCCATGTATCGTCTGTGGGAAAGCCCTCAAGTAGCGGCGTGTCGGAACGCTGTGCTTACCAAATTACTGGCTATTCCGTGGAGACGTTCATTTTGTTCTCGGCGCGAGCGGACATATCGCCGGCGTGATCAATCCTGCATCTATGAACAGGAGAAGCTATTGGCTGTCGGCCAATCGAAGCGATGAGCCGGAGACCTGGCTCGCCCATGCGGAGGAGAAGCCGGGGAGCTGATGGAACGACTAGATGGGGCGGCGTAAGTCCTGGACGGAGCAGCGTTTGCTGCACGCTCCCAACTTGGGAGTAACCTCTACCCTCCGGGCGAGCCGACGCCTGGCAGATACGTGAAGGCCAAAGCCAGCTAATCATATCGATGGTGGCTCAAGCACTAATGCGGAACCGGCCGATGGGCCAAGAAGGGAATGATCGCGATCGGCATGATCACGATCGCCCGCACGGTGGGCAACATGATCGGCGCCGATCATGCCAAATGTCGGGATAACATGCCAGTGCCACCGAGCAGTAGCATCTGCATGTCGAGCGGGCTGAGAGGGGACCGCAGCGGACTAGGGAGCCTCATCGACATGTCGACGAAGCCGCTATCACGGCTTCGGTGGGCGCACGCTAGAAGTCCGCTGCTTGCCGTCAAGTTTGGCCGCTTTAGCCAAAGGCATTCGGCGAGGCGGCGGCGGGCCATTGATCCGGGGCGTTCGCTGGTTTGGAGCAGCACAGAAACGGCCGGTGCGATCATGCGATGCCGATCCTGTGGCGCGCAGGAGCCACATCGGGATGATGTGTTCGCGCGAACGGCAGACTTGCCAACCGCCGGGCCGCAGGAGACGCAGTTCGACCAGCCCGGATCGCCGGCTGTGGTGCCACGTCGACCAGCAGGTTTCATGAGGCAGATTTCCTGAAGGCACCACCCTCGGTTTTCTCAAGCTCAAAAATCGGGGAAAAAAACGGGCGGAAATTCGGCCGTCGTCTCAGTGACGAGTCCTTCGTAAAATGAAATCGAGTCGCTCTAAAAGAGCAAATCGAGCCGTTCTAAAACTGTCCTCACATATTATTAACGAAATTGGTGGGCCCGGCAGGACTCGAACCTGCAACCAAACCGTTATGAGCGGTTGGCTCTAACCATTGAGCTACAGGCCCCGCTACTAAAAGGCGGCGGCGCGGCATGCTGGCATCGTTACAGGTTGTCTGCCGCTCCCGCAAGGTTCAGTCACACTTCCGCGCCCGCGCTTCGGACTTCTCCGCATACGTTCCTTTCCCGTTTTGTAACTCGAAGCGTGAATTCGGTCCGAAGGCCTGCTTTGGCGCAGTTATCATATGTCCTTATGAAGGGCGCGACGTGCGTAGAATCAGCAGGCGGCGCCGGCGCGGAGACAAAAGATAGGGTTTTCCAGCCTAGTGAGCTCTTCACTGGTGTTGAGGCGGGCGATGAGGCTTCAGCGTTCCGTTTTGACAAAACCTTGGTATAGGTTTGACAGCCCATCCTATATTACCCACTCACCTTTGTAGAGTTGAGCATCCATCAGATCGTTTCTACTTTCGACATCGAAGCCAGATCATTCGAACGAGCGATCGAAGCGAAGCCTTGAGCTGGCTTGATTCCTTGCTGGAAGTCGTTGCGTTCCATCAAGGTCTGAGGACGAAACTACATCGAAACAGGTGAGCCCAATTCCACGTCTCGAGGCGGCCCGCAGGCTGTTTAGGCTGACATGGATGTTTAACTTGGGAAGTGCTCCCGCAATTCGAGGTCGCGGTCAGTGATGGGAAGGGTAGGGCCGATGTTCATCCAAGCAACCACGATGTAAGAAGCGCAGGACTCCCTGCTTGGGAGCGTGTGCCTTTGGATCAGGCGTTTCCAGTTCCCAAATTTTACGCGCATTAGCCGCGGGCAGCGCGACCTGCTCGCGAATTTGCGTTACCTTGAATGCGAGTCGAGATGGCATTTACCGAACTTTTCATCAAACGCCCGGTGTTGTCTGTCGTCCTCAGTCTCCTGATCCTGCTGATCGGACTTCGTGCGGCCACCGTTCTGCCGATCCGGCAGTATCCCAAGCTGTCCAATACGGTCGTCAATATCACGACCTCCTATCCTGGCGCCTCCGCCGACATGATCCAGGGGTTCATCACCGCTCCACTGGAGCAGGCCGTCGCTTCCGCCGAGGGCGTCGACTACATCACTTCCTCATCGGTACTCGGTACGTCGACGATCCAAGTCTACATAAAGCTGAATTTCGATCCCCACGAGGCGCTCACCGAAGTGCTTTCTAAGGTCAACTCAATCAAATATTTAATCCCGAAGGAATCAAGCGATCCAGTCGTCACTAAGGCAACGGGTCAGGCCACCGCTGTCATGTATATCGCTTTCTCCAGCGAGGAACTGACGACCAGCGCGATTTCCGACTATCTCTCGCGCGTCGTGCAACCGGTTATGTCAACCGTTGACGGCGTCGCCGCGGCAGACATTCTGGGCGGCCAAAGTTTTGCGATGCGGCTATGGCTCGATACGGCGAAAATGGCAGGGCGCGGCGTCTCGCCGGCTGATGTTTCGGCTGCAATCGCGGCCAACAACTTCCAGGCGGCGGCCGGCCAGATCAAGGGATATTTCACTATCTCCGACGTCACGGCAAATACCGACCTACGGAGTGTAGATGACTTCAAGCGAATGATAGTTAAAGCCAATGATGGTGGCTTTGTGCGCATTGAAGACATTGCGACAGTCGAGCTTGCCGCACAGACGTCAGACGTCAGTGCCGTCATGAACGGCGAGCACGCGGTCGTCATCGGCGTGCAGGCGGGTCCACAAGGCAATCCGCTGAACATAGTACGAGGTGTTCGCGCGCTGTTTCCAGAAATGGAGCGTAACCTGCCGCCATCGCTCAAGATGAAAGTGGCCTACGATTCAACGAAATTCATCCAATCGTCGATCGATGAAGTCGAGAAGACCCTCATCGAGGCCATCGTGATCGTGGTGGTGGTGATCTTCCTGTTCCTGGCCTCGCTGCGATCGGTCATCATTCCCGTCGTCACCATTCCGCTGTCGCTCGTTGGCGTCTGCAGCTTGATGCTGGCGCTGGGGTTCTCATTCAACCTCCTGACCCTCCTTGCGATGGTGCTCGCGATAGGTCTTGTGGTCGACGACGCGATCGTCGTGGTGGAGAACGTCCATCGTCATCTAGAGGAAGGGGCGCCGCCCCTGGAGGCCGCCACGAGGGGAGCGCGCGAGATCGTGGTCCCCGTTGTCTCCATGACGATTACGTTGGCGGCCGTATACGCCCCCATCGGCTTTCTCGGTGGCCTCACCGGTGCGCTGTTCCGCGAGTTCGCGTTCACGCTGGCCGGGGCGGTGATCGTGTCTGGCGTGATCGCTTTGACGCTGTCGCCGATGATGTGCTCGGTCTTTCTAAAGAGCGCCGAGGAGGGGCGGTTTGCAAGATTCGCGAACCGCGTGTTCGCTGCCATGACACGCTGGTACGGCCGCAAGCTTGATCGCTCGCTCGACTATCGCCCAATTACCTGGCTGTTTGCGCTGACCATGCTGGGCCTTGTCGGCTTTTTCTATGCGCATACCTCTAAGGAACTTGCACCCGAGGAGGATCAAGGTATCGTATTCGCACTAACGAAGGCGCCGAAATATGCCAATATCGACTATCTCGACTATTACGGTGCCAAGCTCGAAAAGGCATTCCGAAAGTTTTCCGAGACCGATTTGAGCTTCGTGCTCAACGGTAGTGGCGGCTCGCAATCAGGCATGGCCGGAATGTTGCTGAAGCCATGGGACGAGCGCAAGCGATCATCGATCGTGCTTAGGTCCCTTGTTCAAGCTGAGCTGTCGAAAATCGAAGGCATCAACGCATTTGCTTTTAGCTTACCGGCGCTTCCGGGCGGATCGGACGGCCTGCCCGTTCAGATGGTGATCAATTCGACGCTTGGCTTCCAATCCGTCTATGAGCAGATGTCGAAACTGAAGGACGCCGCGCGCAAGAGCGGTCTGTTCATGGTTAGCGACTCTGACCTCGAATTCAACCAGCCCGTGGTGCGGATCAAGGTCGATCGGTCCAAGGCCAACGATCTTGGCATCACCATGCAGAATATCGGCGACGCGCTCGCCACCCTACTTGGCGGAAACTACATCAATCGCTTCAATCTGCAGGGCCGCTCCTACCAGGTGATCCCGCAGGTGCCGCGCGAGAAACGCATGGCCCCGGAAGCGATTGGGAACTATTATGTAAAGACTGCGACGGGCTCGATGCTTCCGCTATCTACCGTCGTCTCGGTCGAGACTGCGACTGATCCGAACGCGCTCACCCACTACAACCAACTCAACTGCGCGACCTTTCAGGCCGTGCCGATGCCTGGGGTCACGATCGGTCAAGCCGTGGATTTCCTGGAAGCAGAGGCAAAGAAGCTGCCGGCGGGTTTCAGCCACGACTTCCTTGCCGACGCGCGGCAATATGTGCACGAGGGCGACCAACTTGCCATCACCTTCGCATTTGCACTGATCGTCATATTCTTGGTGCTTGCGGCGCAGTTCGAAAGTCTGCGCGATCCCCTCATTATTATGATCAGTGTACCCATGGCAATTGTCGGCGCCTTGATACCACTATTCTTTGGTTGGGCGACGATGAACATCTACACTCAGGTCGGGCTGCTGACGCTGGTCGGTTTAATTTCCAAGCACGGGATCCTGATGGTTGAGTTCGCCAACGAGCTGCAGCTCAAGGAGAGACTTGACCGTCGCTCGGCGATAGAGATGGCGGCTCGCGTCCGACTTCGTCCAATCTTGATGACGACGGCGGCGATGGTCACAGGCGTGGTACCTTTGCTGGCGGCAACCGGAGCTGGCGCCGCGAGCCGCTTCTCGATTGGGCTGGTGCTCGTCGCGGGCATGTCTATCGGCACGCTGTTCACGCTCTTCGTCCTGCCGGCAGTCTATGTCGCGATCGCCTCCGATCACCGTGCCGATGCGAGTGCCGATCATGCGAAGAAGGGCCCCAAGTTCGACCTCACCAGCGCTGCCGAGGCCCAGCCGGCCGGGCAATGACGCCAGGATCAGGCCGGATCGACCGATTGCTGCTCTACGGTAGGGACGTTTCTTGCCAAACGTGGTAATGCGCCCCCCGAGATTCGTGGCGGGACCAAAGGACGGTCTCTCGCGGCGGCGCTCCTCTCGACCCATCGTTCGCCCGCGGCAAAGGACTGCCTCATAGAGGGGAAAGAAGATCATCTCAAGGTGTCGGCGTCGTGAACGGCGGACCCTCAGGAGGGGCGTAACGCTCCGTTGCATCGAGATCTTCGCGCCATTGCTGCCGAGGTTGCTGCGCATCGGGCGCTCGAAGAACACGTCAACAATCCGCTGTTCCTTCGCCACGATGAATTGCCGCACGTTCACCGCAGCCGAACGTTGGCCCGCCGCGCCGCGCGCGGAGAGAATTAATGCGTTCTCGAGCAGAAGACAGCTTTTCCATCAGCCAAATTGCTCTTGAAAGAGGATTTACCTTCTTTCGTCTGGCCGCGTTGAATTGCTAGCTGAAAGAGATGAACTCCGGTCTGATCCGCCTTAGGGTGGCTACCGCAAGTGCAATTCTGTGGGATTGGAAAACTGGTTGTCCGCACTTATACGGATGCTGACGCTGTTGCGATTTCGATACGAAGACCATGGGTTGAACAAACCGAGGCGCGTGGCTGAATGATTTAGTTAGGTAGCGGGGAGTACATCGCTGCTTTTTGTTGCACAACAGCAGCCCATAACAGGGAGCAAATGTAGAAGCTCTGCACGTGACCACGGCCATCGCCATTATCAAGGCGGTCGGAGCTCGTAAGCGAGTGGTCAGAATCTTTCGCAATCTTGAAGACCAATGTTTGCGTCTGATTCCCTGGCGGGATTGGACGCCCTCTGGCGTGAGAAAGTTAAGGAAATGTCTGGGTTTGATGCTTCTATCTGGTTCCTGGCCGCAACGACGTGTTTTGCGGCTTTCGTAAACGGAGCCATCGGCTACGGTTTTTCGTCGCTCACTGTGCCGCTCGCGCTGGTTTTCTACACCAATCGCATTCTCAATCCCGCCATTGTCATCGTCGAAGTCTTCGTCAACGTTTACGTGCTCCTCATCAATCTGAAGGGCGTACCGGCGGTTTGGAGACGCGTGTTTCCCATCTTGGTTGGACTCTTACCAGGCATTGCGCTTGGCGGCTATGCATTGGCTTCACTGCAGCCGGGCTGGATCAAATTCGCCACCTACACGATCATTCTACCTTTGATCCTGCTGCAAGCCGCCGGTTGGCGCCGCCCTATCGAAGCGAGCTGGCTGATCGGTCTGCCATTCGGATCGATGCTGGGCATCCTCTATTCGGTGACGACTATCTCCGGCCCGCCATTGGCGATGCTGTTTAACAATCAGGGCCTGGTTAAAAACGAATTTCGCGCCGGCCTTGCCCTGGTGCGCGTGGCGGAATCGAGCGTGACCGCTTTCGTCTATTACAAGCTCGGTCTGTTCATTTCCGAAAGCGGCAGTCTTCTCCATGTCTTAATACCCAGCGTTGTGCTCGGCATCCCGCTGGGATCCTATGTCATTCGCCGACTTGATCCGGAGATATTTCGACGCATCTGCATGAGCTTCGATGCTTGGATCGTGGGCTTCGGTTTGTCACGGGTTCTGATCGAGCTCAATCTAGTGCAGAGCGCATGGGCTTATAGCGTGATGGCTGCGACGATATTGATCGATGTTTGGTTGCTATACTCGTTCCTTACCACGCGCCGTTCGAGCTGGTCAGAACGGCGATCTCGGCAAGCTGCGGGTGTATAAGCGCTTGAACGATGCCAGCGGGCGCCTTGATGTCGAAGACACCCGTCCTGGACCTGGCCAAGCGATCGCAGAGCTAATTGAATTGATGTGCTCGCGGGGCCGCGCTGCCCCTTTCGGTGTCGACGAGAACGACATGGACATCCAGCTGATTGCTCCAAAGACAACCCAGCGCACGAGCCAGATATCCAATATCAGAGGAAAGCCCAGAACATTTGGAGGCTGATGTTCTCGCCGTTCGACTCGAAATGGTGGTGATCTTCGTCAGTGCACACTAACCTTGAAAGACCGCCTCCGCGACAGTGCCGAATAAAGCTAGGTGTTGATCTGGAAGCGCGCTCTGATGATGCGCGTTGTATTGATCTTGCAACGCAGTGTCATTGCTTATGATGAGAGCTTCCGGATTGGCTGAAAAGTGATGTCATAAAAACTGACAGCCGTCTTCGAGGTGAGTCAGTGCATGGAAGGGCGCTGGGCTTTGTATGTTTTCCGACAAGGATCCTTGAGCTTTGCGCTCCGTCGGGTACCAGCAAAGACGATTGTCACTCGTAGGGCTAGTTTATCCCAGAAAGATTGCGCGACACGCCGGATGGTGATCGACAATTACTCTCATTTGACGTTCGCTCGCCAGGACTTGAGCCCGTTTTGCGACGGCATAGCATTTGCAGAGATGAAGATTGTCGACTTGAGGCCGTCATCATCGAGCTTTGGGCCGCTTGCAGGCGTTGCGCACGGGATGAGGAGCGCCGCGCTCACGAGCCGTTCTCTCAGGAGTGCCTGTGATACCATCTGCCAATCGGTCTGCGGGCCTGCTCGGGACGCGGCTCGCATTTTTTGTGGCCGGCTTCGGCCTCGCGGCCTGGGCGCCTTTGGTGCCGCTCGCGAAGGAGCGGCTCGGGGTGGATAACCGCGTGCTCGGTCTTCTGCTACTCTGTCTCGGAGCGGGGTCCGTCATCGCTATGCTTTTGACCAGTGTGTCGAATGCGCGCTACGGCAGCAAGCCCATCATCATCGCGGGTGGGCTTGGCATCTCGCTCATCCTGCCGTGGCTTGCAGTTGCCGGCACACCTCTCAGCCTCGGTGCCATGTTGTTTGCTTTCGGTGTTTCACTTGGTTCGATCGACGTAGCCATGAATATTCATGCGATTGAATTGGAGCGCGCCACTGGACGTCCATTGATGTCCGGCTTCCACGCCCAGTACAGCATTGGCGAATTCACCGGCTCTGCCGCGGTGACCTCGGTCCTTTCGCTGCAGCGTGGCCCGCTTATCTCGACGTTGGTCTGTTCGGCCTTAATGATGATCGCGATTATGTCAGCTTGGCCGCGGCTGCTCGCCATGGGTTTGAGACCGCAGGAGCCGTTGTTTGTCTTGCCCAATCGCAGTGTGTTGCTGGTAGCCGTACTCGCGGCTATCACCTTTCTCGTCGAAGGTGCAATGCTTGATTGGAGCGCTTTGCTTCTCGTTGGGCAAGGCCTCCTCGCAGAGGCGCACGGCGGCCTTGGTTGTATGCTCTTCTCAATTGCGATGGCCGCAGGCCGTCTCAGCGGAGATGCCATGGTAGCTCGGCTCGGCGACCGTACCACATTGATGCTCGGGACCGTGCCAATCTTGACCGGCTTCTTGGCCGTGGTGGCCGCGCCGATTGCGTTGATTGCCATGGCGGGGTTCGTGCTTATTGGATTGGGTGTTTCAAATGTTGTACCCGTACTGTGTCGACGCGCCGGCAAACAGAGAGTGATGCCCGTAGGCGTTGCGATTGCAGTCATCACCACAGCCGGGTATGCAGGTATACTGGTCGGTCCCGCCAGCATCGGGCTGGTCGCACACATGGTCGGCTTGCCGTTGGCGTTCGCGATGTTAGGCGTGCTCATGTGCATCGCGACGCTGTCGGCGCGGATGGTGATGGCAGAGTCCCTCTAAGCGTCGGCTCAGAGGGAATAGCGACGCGCGTCGAGCTAATGACCGGTCGCAAGGCGGCGTTCGTGCCGAGCGTCGATAGCTCGCAACTTGATGGCTGTGGAACAGCACGTCGATCATGCCTCTGTCCCTGCAAGTCGGCTGGCTGAGCCGCGGCTTTGACACACCGGATCACTCGGCGTTGGGCGTCCCACCGAGCGTCGTTGTTAACGAACTGGGTTGACTGCGCGGCGAAGTTGATAATGTGCGTGAGCGGTTAGCCCGGCTATGTTGGGACATTCACCGCCGAGTATTCTGGGATCGGCCCTGCGCCCGCTTGTCGGGACACGCGGCTACCCTGGCCGTCCATCTGCTGTCGGCGAGATACGCCCGATACGCCAACTGAATGCCCTCCTGCAGTGAGGTATGGGCGCGCCAGCCGAGCCTGCCCAGTCGGCTGACGTCGAGCAACTTGCGCGGCGTGCCGTCCGGGCGCGAGGTGTCGAAGCTGATCTCGCCGCGAAAGCCGATGGCGGCCGCGACCATGAGTGCGAAGTCTGCGATGGTGATGTCCTCGCCGGCGCCGATATTGACCAGTTCTGGCGAGGAATAGGTCTTCATCAGATGGACGCAGGCGTCGGCGAGATCGTCGACATAGAGGAATTCGCGGCGCGGCGTGCCGGTGCCCCACACCGCGACGTTGCCGGCGCCCGAAACCTTGGCCTCGTGGAAGCGGCGGATCAGCGCGGCGACGACGTGGCTGTATTCGGGGTGATAGTTGTCGCCGGGGCCGTAGAGATTGGTGGGCATCACGCTGATGAAATCGGCGCCGTACTGTCTGCGATAGGCCTCGGCCATCTTGATGCCGGCGATCTTGGCGATGGCATAGGGCTCGTTGGTCGGCTCCAGCGGGCCGGTCAGCATCGAATCCTCGCGCAGCGGCTGCGGCGCCAGGCGCGGATAGATGCAGGACGAGCCGAAGAACATCAGCTTCTCGCAACCATTGGCGTGCGCCGCCTGGATCACATTGGTCGAGATCGCCAGATTGTCGTAGAGGAACTCGGCCCGCAGCGTGTTGTTGGCGACGATGCCGCCGACCTTGGCGGCGGCGAGGAACACGGCCTGCGGCCGCTTCGCGGCAAACCAGGCGTTGACCGCGGCCTGGTCGCGCAGGTCGACCTCGCTGCGCGACACCGTCAGCAGATTAGCCTGTTCGCGCGCCAACCGGCGCATCAGCGCCGAGCCGACCATGCCGCGATGGCCGGCAACGAAAACCGTCTTGTCCTTCAGTTCAAACGCCGTGCTTGCCATTGGCCGCGTCCTGCCTGGCCTCGACGAGATCGCTGGCGACCATTTCCTTCACCAGCTGCGCGAACGGCGTCTTCGGCGCCCAGCCGAGCTTGGCGCGTGCCTTGCTGGCATCACCGATCAGAAGATCGACCTCGGTCGGCCGGAAATAGGTCGGGTCGATCTGCACCAGGGTGCTGCCGGACGCCTTGTCGATCCCGACCTCCTCGACGCCCTTGCCGCGCCATTCGATGCTGCGGCCGACCTCGGCAAACGCCAACTCGACGAACTCGCGGACCGAACGCGTCTCGCCGGTCGCGAGCACGAAGTCGCCGGGCTCGTCCACCTGCAGGATCCTGTGCATGCCCTCGACATAGTCGCTAGCGTGGCCCCAGTCGCGTTTGGCGTCGAGATTGCCGAGATAGAGCTTGTTCTCCAGCCCGACCTCGATGCGCGCAACGGCGCGGGTGATCTTGCGCGTGACGAAGGTCTCGCCGCGGATCGGGCTCTCATGGTTGAACAGGATGCCGTTGCTGGCGAACATGCCATAGGCCTCACGGTAGTTCACCGTGATCCAGTAGCCGTAGAGCTTGGCGACGCCATAGGGCGAGCGCGGATAGAACGGCGTGGTCTCCTTCTGCGGCACCTCCTGCACGAGCCCGTAGAGCTCCGAGGTCGAGGCCTGGTAGAACCGCGTCTCCTTCTCCATGCCGAGGATACGAATCCCCTCCAAGAGGCGCAGCACGCCGATCGCGTCCGCATTGGCGGTGTATTCCGGGCTCTCGAAGCTGACCTGGACGTGGCTCTGGGCCGCGAGGTTGTAGATCTCGGTCGGCCGGATCTGCTGCATCAGGCGGATCAGATTGGTCGAATCCGTCATGTCGCCATAGTGCATCAGGAATGGCACGTTGCCGGCATGCGGATCCTGGTAGAGATGGTCGACGCGCGCGGTGTTGAACGAGGACGAGCGGCGCTTGATCCCGTGCACGGTATAGCCGAGCCCAAGCAGGTATTCGGCGAGATACGCACCGTCCTGCCCGGTGATGCCGGTGATCAGCGCAACGCGCCGCTTCGAATCCTGAGCCGCCATGGTCTCTCTTAGCTGCGCTGGAAAGAAAGCTTCCCTTCGAATCGTCCTTTGCGAAACGGGCTTCTCGAGAAATCCGCCGGCGCACTTCACCCGCAATCAGAGGAAGCCGATCGTTAGATCTAGTCATACACATCGTGCAGAAATGCACACTATATACATTGATTTATATCGTGTTGGAGGGGGAATACCCATCGAGCTTCAAAATGAAAACCAACGAACCATCACAGATGGCGAACCCCGTTATGTGCATACGTCAATGAGAGAGGCCGAAAGTCCGTGTTCTCCATCTTTCATTGGGTGCGTGCATTCGCTCGGTGTGGCCATGGCGCAAGAGGTGACTTGCTGAAGCCGCGGTAGTCGATGTATTCGTCTGAACTCTGGCACGTAAGCCAGAGCACGGCGAAGCCTGCGCATCAACAACATTAGCCCTACAAAAATGCCCCGATCCTTCTTCTGAACGGAACCCATAGTCTGGGCGGCAGGATCATCGTCGATGATCATCGCTCTTCTTCTGACGGCCCGCTCTCGTAAGCAGCGGATGGTCGACGCGAGCACGAAATGTGAGAATGCAGCAAACGTTGGTATAGTTCTTCGAACAAGTTCGATATCGAAAGCTTACGTTCGTACAATGGAGCTTCGGTGGCAATCAATTAGTCTCATCCCGGCCAACATAGCTGGAAACCGTCAGAGGCTGATGAGCCTATTAGACCAGCGCGACAAACCCTAGAACGGTTGCGTGAATGCGAGAGCAGGACGTTGTAAGGTGACGCCACACGACTTGTACGACGTATCCTTGCGGCGGCCTCGTGCGGCAATGACGCCATCGTCGCTATCCAGCGAAAGTCAGTTTTTGTCGAAAGCGGATTTCATGACCAGATTTCCTGTCGGGGATGTCGGGCTCTTTGAACTTGGGCGGCATTAATCGATATGTGTGGAATTGTCGGCATCTTGGGGCGTGGTCCGGTCGTCGGGCAGTTGGTCGCTTCGCTCAAGCGATTGGAATATCGTGGCTACGACTCCGCAGGCCTTGCGACGCTCGAAGGGCTACGTATCGAGCTCCGGCGGGCTGAAGGTAAGCTGAGAAACCTTGAGGAGCGGCTGCGCTATTGTCCGCCCGCGGGTCATGCCGGTATCGGTCATACCCGCTGGGCGACTCATGGAAAACCGACCGAGAGCAATGCTCATCCGCATGCGACGGAAAATGTCGCGGTCGTTCATAACGGAATCATTGAGAACTTCCGCGAGTTGCGAGCCGAGCTGGAGCGGGATGGGGCCAACTTCTACTCAGAGACAGACACCGAGGTGGTGGCGCATCTCGTCGAATCTTATCTCAAGAATGGCTACTCGCCACAGGATGCAGTACAAGCGTCGCTGCCGCGGCTGCGCGGAGCCTTCGCGCTTGCATTCCTCTTCAAAGCTCACGACGACCTTTTGATCGGTGCGCGCAAGGGATCGCCCCTCGCGATCGGACATGGCAACGGCGAAGTGTATCTAGGATCGGACGCGATCGCGCTCGCGCCGTTGACCGACACCATTACCTATCTTGAAGACGGCGACTGGGCCGTGCTTACCCGCGCGATTTGCGTGATCTATAGCGCAGACGGCTCCGTCGTGCAGCGGGAGACATCAAAGCCTGGCGTATCGTCACTCCTTGTGGATAAAGAGAATTATCGCCATTTCATGGCCAAGGAAATCCACGAGCAGCCGAAAGTGGCCTGTAAAACACTGGCGCACTATCTTGATACGGCAGGCGAGCGCGTGGCCTTGCCGCTCACATTGCCGTTCGATTTTAGCTCCATTCGGCGCATCTCAATTACCGCGTGCGGAACGGCAAACTACGCCGGTCACATCGCCAAATACTGGTTCGAGCGGTTAGCTCGCTTGCCTGTCGAGATCGATGTAGCCTCCGAGTTCCGCTACAGGGAGGCGCCTTTGCGTCAGGGTGATCTCGCGATCGTCATCTCACAGTCCGGCGAAACCGCTGACACACTAGCTGCGTTGCGATACGCCAAGAGTCAGGGCCTGCACACGATATCTGTGGTCAACGTTCCTACGTCGACGATTGCGCGCGAGAGCGAATCCGTGCTGCCGACGCTGGCGGGGCCAGAAATCGGCGTCGCTTCTACGAAGGCATTCATCTGCCAGCTGATGGTATTGGCGGTGCTTGCCGTCGCAGCAGGAAAAGAGCGCGGTAAGCTGTCAGAGATCCATGAATCGAAGCTCGTGCGCGAGCTCATCGAAGTGCCGCGGTTGATTGCTGCGGCGCTGTTGATCGAGCCGCAGATCGAAAAGCTCGCGGGTGATATCGCCAACTCAAGGGACGTGCTCTATCTCGGCCGTGGCACGTCGGCCCCCCTGGCATTGGAGGGCGCACTCAAGTTGAAGGAAATTTCCTATATCCACTCAGAAGGTTATGCCGCCGGCGAGCTCAAGCACGGACCTATCGCCTTGATCGATGAGGCCGTACCGGTGGTGATGATTGCGCCTTACGACGAACTCTTCGAGAAGACCGTATCGAATATGCAAGAAGTTGCAGCTCGCGGCGGCCAGATCATCCTGATCACCGATGCGAGGGGCGCTTTGGAAGCAACGTTGGACACACTCATGACCATTGTGCTGCCGGAGATGGTCGCAAACTTTACGCCGATGGTCTATGCCATTCCGCTTCAGCTCTTGGCTTACCACGCCGCCCTCGTAAGAGGCGCGGATGTAGATCAGCCACGTAATCTCGCCAAATCGGTGACTGTCGAATGAAGCCGCAGAGCCTCCCGCCACGGCATCGGGCTGTTGGATTTGCGTTCGGTTCCGTTGGTTGTGGATGACGGAGCAGGACAAGTCCTTGATCTAGTTGCATCCGAAGTTGCTCGTAGTTTCTGCTGGTTGCGCGTTCAGGCAATGCTGTCGCCATCGCTCCGGGTCTCCGCCGATCGGCCAGACGGTGAGCTTCGATGGGGAACGATTCCTGGCATCAACGGGTCAATGATAGACCGATCAGTTGGACGAGCAGATTGATTCTTACTTGGATCGTAACCCTAACTAATGCGATGGGAGCGAGGCCTGTCTTCCCTCAGGGCCAAATCAGCCTGAAGCCGATTCAGAACGGATGCTCCGCATCCTCGCAAAGCCAACGAGCAGACCAGCGTAAAGAGCTTCGGGCTGCTTCGTCGCGGCTAGCTCATTGGCAGGGCGTAGGCGTGGCAACTTACTTTTTCCAAATGCCAGCATGCGCGCCATCTCGGCCAACTTGAGTATGCACTTCGACCGGGGGCGTGCCTAGGATTAACGGCCCAGTTTTTCCGTTGAATCCTGCGTAGCAGCGGCCCATTCGATCCGACTTGGGTTTCACACGCCCTGCGCGCCCCTCCCACCTGCCACGCGTCATCAAAGGATTGTCCGAAACCGGACATTCCCGCGCAGCATATTGAAGACCTCGAATCAGGTGCGGGCGGCTGGTCGCGACGAAAGGAGCGGTGTTCCGGCTGTATCTGCGGCCGGCGAGTGTGTGGGCCATTATCTGCCCTGGGGACAGCCGATCGGTTCACATACCAGGATCGCCCCAGCGCTGCGGCGATGGGGGATTTACTTCGACTGGCTAATCCGGTTGGTGGGCCAGCGATCGCGGCGGATGCTTATCGCAGAGCCGCGGATCGGATCGACAAGAACACTCCTCATTCTCGGCATGGGAATTGCTGGCCTGCTCCTCGAACGAGCCGCTGCCAGCACATGTCTGGTAGTGCGACGCCGCAGGAGAACCCTCTCCATTTCTATCACTGCAACACTCGCTTCGGGAATAGGACTGTGCAGCCGCAAACCTCAGTGCCGCAACTCCAGCAACGCAATCATGGTGCGTCGGCCTGTCCGGCTAGGCGTCCTTCCGTCCCACCAGAGAGGATTGAAATGAGTGAGCGGGATGTGGCCGAAATCGATCTTCACAACCTACACGTCTTGGATCCACTGATTGGGAAATGTCAGCAGTTGGTAAGGGAAGTGGCAATTCCCTACCAATGGGAGGTGCTGAACGATCGCAATCCAGAGGCGATCCCGAGCCACGCGGTGGAGAACTTCCGCATCGCCGCCGGAGATGCGAGAGGCGAGTTCCAAGGCACGGTTTTTCAGGACAGTGACGTCGCAAAATGGCTGGAGGCGGTTGCTTGGTCGCTATGCCAGGCACCCAATCCAGAGCTGGAGAAGGCTGCCGACGAGCTGATTGAATTGATTGCAACCGCCCAATGTGGCGATGGCTATCTTAACACCTATTTCACACTGAACGCGCCTCGGGAGCGCTGGAGCAACTTAGCAGAGTGCCACGAGCTTTACTGCGCCGGCCATTTGATTGAAGCGGGTGTCGCTTTCTTTCAGGCGACGGGCGAACGGCGATTGCTCGAGGTTGGTTGCAGACTTGCTGACCACGTCGACAGAGTTTTCGGCCCGGAGCGCGATCAGCTACATGGCTACGATGGCCACCCAGAAATTGAACTTGCGTTAGTGCGTCTCTACGAAGTGACGCATGAGCAGCGATATCTCGCGCTAGCCAATTTTTTCGTGGAGCAACGCGGCTCGGAGCCCCATTTTTACGACATTGAGTACGAGAAGCGCCGGCGATCCTGTGCGACCAAATCAGGCCGCCCGCCATGGATGTTAAGAAACAAAGCATATAGCCAAGCGCATTTGCCACTTTCGCAGCAGCGGACTGCCACCGGCCATGCGGTTCGCTTTGTATACCTCATGACCGGGGTAGCTCATCTTGCCCGGCTGCGTCAGAACGATCAGCAACGTCAGATTTGCCTACGGCTGTGGCAAAGCATGGTGCAGCGCCAGATCTATCTTACCGGAGCCATCGGCTCGCAAAGCGCGGGCGAAGCGTTTAGCTGCGATTACGATCTGCCGAATGATACGATGTATGCGGAAAGTTGCGCGTCCATTGGCCTAATGATGTTCGCGCGTCGTATGCTGGAGATGGAGCTGGATGGTCACTATGCCGACGTGATGGAGCGCGCGCTCTACAATACCGTTCTCGGCAGTATCGCATTCGACGGTCGTCATTATTTCTATGTTAATCCGCTCGAAATGCATCCCAAAACGCTGAGGTCCAATGGCATTTATAATCATGTCTCGCCGGTGCGAAGGCACTGGTTTGGCTGTGCGTGCTGTCCACCGAACATCGCACGGCTTTTCGCATCGATTGGTCATTATATCTATACACCCCGCGCCGATGCGCTCTATGTAAATCTCTACGTAGGCAATAGGGTGGAAATACCGGTCGGCGGGACTAAGCTGCGACTGCTCATGAGCGGCAACTATCCCTGGAAAGACGAAGTGGAGATCGCCGTCGAATCCGCGCTGCCAATTTCCCACACACTCGCTCTGCGCCTACCACAATGGTGCAGCGCGCCGGAGGCGAGTCTGAATGGAGAGCGTATCAATTGCGAGCCCCGAAGTGGCTATTTGCACATTCACCGGACATGGAGGCAGGGAGATCGCGTCAAACTATTGCTGCCGATGCAAGTACGTCGCGTCTACGGCCATCCGCAAGTTCGTAATTTGGCTGGCAAGGTGGCCATAGAGCGTGGCCCGCTAGTTTATTGCCTTGAGGAAGTCGACAACGGGACCGAGTTACACAACGTTTGGCTTCATGCAGACAGCCGTTTTTCCCTTGTCGACGGAACTGATCTCTTCAACGGCAAGATTTTGCTGCAGGCGGACGGAGCGCGACTTCAACACACGCAATCCGAAGAAGCGCCACTTTATCATTACGACAGGGTGCCTGGACAGCTAGAACCAACGCGGTTGACATTCATTCCGTGGTTCAGCTGGGCGAACCGCGGTGAAGGCGAAATGCGGATTTGGATAAATGAGCGCTGACGCTGACAAGGGGCCTGCTGCGATGAATCTTAGTTAGATAGGCAATATCGCCGGTCAAAGCCTGGACGTCGTCAATCCATTTAAGTCGGCCCGTCCACGAGCTCCACTGAACTATCAAGCGAAGAACAGGATATGAGCCGGTTCAGCGAGCCGTTGGAACGCGAACGAGTCGCTTGGAGTAAGCAGGCCAACATCGAGCGATCCAATTGTTGGTGAAGAGGCACCCTCGGACTTGCTCTTGGCCTCATCAAGCCGACCAAATGCCGATGGCTTGAGCGTGCCGCCGTGCGTGTTTTGAAGCAAGCACGGCGACAAGCCAAAATGAAGTACGATTAGAGGATCCACGTCAGGTTTTCGTAAGCCAGGCTGCTGCCTATCAGCTCCACACGGCCTAACAGGCCTTGACCAAGTGCAGAAATCTAGTCGTCTGTTAAAAAATCGATTTAGACGGCAAACGATCGCTGGCGGTCGCGATGAGGGTGGTCAGGATCAGGCACCAAAGAGCCCTCAGCCAGGCGAGGATGCGGCGAAAGTTGTGGCCGACGGCCGAGAGGATGACGTTGGCGGCATCGCCGGCGCGGCCTTTGAGGTAGCAGCGGCCGAGGTGACCATCGGTCTTCAGGTGTCCGATGATGGGTTCGATGGCGGAGCGGCGGCGCAGCTCGCGCTTGATGACCCCGAAGACGCCGCGCTTCTGGCCGGAGATGAAGACCCGGCGGGGATTTTGTGCGTCATGGCCGCGGTACCCCTTGTCGACATAGGCCCGCTCGATCGCACAGCCGGTGAGTGTCTCGGTGCGGTCGATTACGTCCCGCAAGGTATGACCGTCGTACGGGTTATCGGGTAGCGCACTGGCATGCAGCACGAACAGGCCGCCGGGAGCCCGGCGGTTGCTGGTGACGATGGAGGCTTTGACACCGAACTCGTAAGGCGCGGCTGCTTGCCCTTGCCGATGCACTCGACCTCCGGAGCATGGAAGGAATACAGCTTCCAGCCGCGCTGGCGCTGCTGCTGCGAGCGGATCTGGGAGGCCTGGCTGAGCGAGAGGGCGAAGGCGTTCTCGAGTACGGCCAGGCCTTCGATCTTGCGGCGGATATCGCGGATGATTCGGCCCAACCGGCTGCGCAACTGCCGCTGATGCCGCTTGAATTGCTTGGCGTGGGCGTAGCGTCCCGCCATCATCGCCGCGGTCTTGGCAATGCGAAGATAGGACTGCCGCAGCTTGACCCCGTGCTTCCTCGCCAGGCGGTTGAGCCCCTTGATCGCCGCGTGCAGTAGCTTGGCATCGGTCGGGAAGGTGATGGCCTTCGGCTGCACGGTGGTATCGACCGTGACCCGTTTGAGATCCTGGCTGCGTAACGTGCCGGTCTGGTGCGCCACCCGCAGGCTCTCGGCCAACAGCAGCTCCAGCTTGTCGCCGAGCCGCTTGCGCCAGTGGCTCAGGTCCGAGCGCTCGTGCGGGAACGCATGCGAAAGAACTCTTCGCCGGTGAAGTACTGGAAATATGGGTCGTGGACCAGCGCTCGCACACCCCCTCATCGGACAGGCCGTAAATGTGCTTGAGCAGCAGCAGCCCGATCATGAAGCAGGTCGCAATCCCCGGTCGACCGTTCTCGCTGTAGAGCGGCGCGATCTCGCCGTCGATCCAGTCCCAATCAACGCTGCCGGCGAGCTGAACCAGCTCGTGCTTCATGTTGATGATCTGGCCCAGCCTGGCCCGGAACAGATCGCCCGATCCCGTTGCCTTGGGCTTCTTCGGTCGCATCGCCACCTCCGATGCGAGCACGGAATCATGACTGGCGATACGACGGAATCCTGAAAATGAAATTGCAGGGTTCCGATGCCCGAAACATCAAAACTCTGCAATCCCAAAACAGGCCACAACGAATAATGCGATCTCACCTCAGTCGCTTAGCCGCTCTTCACGGTCGACGCGTTAACTGGCCGGAAGCGGACACGATGACGCTCGCGCCTGCCATAGGCAATCCGCTCGTGCCGCCCGGCGGCGTCGAAAACCCCGGCTGCAAGCCGGGGTTTTCTGCTGCGCTATTCATAACCAGCCAACTCTCGTAACCGCCGCGGTGCGGTAAGCTACACCTCACGCATTGAGCCGAATTGGATTCGGCTTCGTTCAGTCCTGGGCTCGATCGTAAGCCGCAAATGTTGGTTGGTCTGCGCTCCTGCACCTCCTTTCATGGAGGTGCAGATCTCACGTCACATAAAGTCTCCGTCCGAGTCGGACTCTGAAGAAGACTCAGTATCGCTCGCCACTTTGGAGAGATACCTCGAAGAACTGGTTGCACGCTGCCATCCACCATCCACGTATCGCCATTGGCTGGACTGGGTGGGATCGAGCACCATATCATTTTGATCCACTTCAACGAAGCCCATTTGTTCTGCACGAGTTCTCGCTTCGTCATTAGCAGGACGCCAGTTCACCAGCGGCCGTTCGCCGTCTTGCCGTAGCTGGTGCTCGAGCAGAATATCGCCAGCGTTGCCGACGAGCGGATGAGCAACCTGAAAATCCACGATCGAGGTGACGTCAGTGCGTCCGGGGAACTGTTCTCGCCACTGTTGGCTGTAGAACTCACTCTCCATAGGAAATCCCGCTTCCGTTCTTTGGAGACCGACGCTCCTGTTTCCTAGTTGGTAGCTGTAATATCGGGCGGCGTCAGAATCCCTTCGGATCCCGAAATTGCTAGCGACGTCCGCCGTGCGCCTGGCTCTTTCGGATACATATTCCGAGTACTCCTGCGGATTGTTGGCGATATGATTGATTTCTTCGCCATGAAAGTTCCTCACCTCTTGCCGGAATCTGGCTTGGTCGATTTCAATGACAGGAGCTCTTGAGCTGAGATAATAATTCGGCTGCGACGATGAGCTGGCACCGGAATCGTGCAATCGCATTCTAGCGAACACGTCGGAAAAGTCGTCGGCATTCCCGTGACTGCGTGAGTGATGATGCTCATCATCGGATGGAATATCCGACCAGTTGTTAATTCGATTGTACATGACGACCATACTCCTATCGATGTTGCATTTTGTTCAGGTCCCTCGACCTGCCCTGCTTGATACCGAGCTTAGCTGTCCGCAAGCTGACACCGCGTCTTGAAGGAAAACGCGGCCGGAAAGTCGCGAGTCGAGGTCTGCAGGGCCATAGAGTTTCCGATTTTTATGATCGAGCTGGATTTGCTTCGGCGCAAATGTCGCGCCGCGCCGAACGATCAGTTTTACGAGGTCGGCACGTTCGATTGATCCGCCGTTTATGCCGATAAACGGTTGGATCCGTCCGGATTCATAGTCTGAATGCGGTTGGTGCCCACCTCTAGAAAGAACAATCGGCCAATTGCGACTTTGTGATCGAGTGTGGATTTCGACCTTGTCGCGTCAACATCAATCATGCTCCTCGCCTCACCGCAGATTGGTACGGTGCACGAGTGGAGGACGGCCTGCGAGCGAATGAGGACTACGGATTCGATCTCATTCGTTTCACTGGTGACGAAGTGCTTTCGATGATGATCAGCTCTTTGAGGTACTCAGGATTTCGCATCGGTCATGTCTGACGGCGGTATGCGACATCGACTGCCGCTGGGCCGCCTGATTTCGCAGAGTCCGCTTCAATAAGATCGTACCGAGCTCGCGACCGGATCTCGACATTCGGGGCTGAAATGACTCGCTGCCGGCTGATCGTTTCAAGTGCATCCTCCGTTGCGGTTTTCCTTCAGTGCGGCATCGAGGTGCTCGATCAGTGTATGTCCGGCGAAGGGCTTGGCCAAGAAACCAATCGCTCCTGCGCTCAGAGCTGAGGCGCGCACGCGGTCGTTCGGGAAGGCAGTAATGAAAATGAACGGCACCCCGTAACCGCGAGTCCGCATTTCCGCCAGCAGGTCCAAGCCGCTCATAACCGGCATCTGCACGTCCGTAATTACGCAGGAGGTCTCCTCCAACCGCGGCGATCTCAAAAAATCCTCCGCCGATGTAAATGTTTGAACGATGTAGCCGCGCGATTTCAATAGGTTCTCCGTCGCCGCACGGACAGATGCGTCGTCGTCAACGACAGAAATCAAAGGCGTGGACAAGACGATCCCTCCTGGCGCGGGACTAACGGCTGCCGAGGCATTAGCCACCCTGGGTGAAAAGTGGGCTCGAGGGACGAAATTGTAAAATCATACTTAGGTTTGTTCAGGACGATTGGCGCCGATCCCCAGAGTCTCAGCCATTCTGATCAGATCGGCCAGCGAGCGGGCACGCATCTTTCTCATTACGTGTCCCCGGTAGATCTTGACCGTAATCTCGGCGAGCCCAAGCTCAGCGGCTACCTGCTTGTTCATCAGGCCGGAAGCGACCAGCTTCATCACTGCCTGTTCGCGCGGGCTTAGGGTCTCAAATAGGGACTGCAGGTTTGCGACGGTTTGCCGGGCCTCCCGTCTTTTGCGGTCGCGCTCGGTCGCGGCGATCACCGCGTCAAGCAATTCCTGATCGCGAAACGGTTTGGTAAGAAAATCGACCGCGCCTCCTTTCATCGCCCTGACGCTCATGGGAATGTCGCCATGGCCGGTAATGAAAATGATCGGAATATGTATGTTCAACTTCGCCAGCTCGGTTTGGAACTCCAGGCCGCTCAAGCCTGGGAGCCGGACATCAAGAACCAGACAGCTAACAACATCCGGAAGTGCGCTCTGCAGCATTTCGCGGGCCGATCCAAATGCAACTACTTCCAAACCTACCGATTGAAAAAGGTTGGTGAGCGACCGACGCATAGAAATGTCGTCCTCGACGACGAAGACGATCGCCTTTGTCGAAGCCTCGAGATTGCTGCTTGGCGAGTCAAAGCGTCGCGTCATGAGACGATCTCCTCATGCAACGGCAGGGCAAACTGGAATGTCACGCCCGGCTCCTGCTTGCGCGCCACTGACAGCCGTCCTCCGTGAGCCTCGACGATCGACCGGCAGATCGAAAGACCCATTCCAAGGCCGCTGGATTTCGTGGTGAAGAAAGGCTCTAGCACGCGGTCCGCATCATTCTCGGCGATCCCGACGCCCCAATCTGTCACGGCCACCTGCACATGCCCCATATCGTCCATAGACGACTGAATCAGCAACTCACGCTTTCGGTCCCTAACTGCGTCCATGGCTTCGATCCCGTTCATCACCAGATTGATGATCACTTGCTGCAGCTGAATCCGGTCACCCAGAATCGTAGGCAGCGCTGCCATCAGCTCGGTTCTTAACACCACCTGGTGGCTCACCAGCTCTCGGGTCACCAGCGCAATGACGTCTCTAACGACCTCATTGATATCGAGCGGCACCATCTCGATCTCGCCCTTCTTCGCAAGAGCGCGCACGCGACGGATCACTTCGCTTGCCCGTATTGCGTCTTCGATGATCCACTCAACCGAAGAGCGCGCCGCCGATAGATCAGGAGTTTCGCGGCCCATCCAGCCCAGGCACGCGTCGGCGTTGCTGATGATTGCGGCGAGTGGCTGGTTGATTTCATGGGCAATGGAGGTTGTCAGCTCTCCTAACGTCGTTACACGTGTCACATGCGCAAGTTCCGCATGTGCCTTTCGCAACTGTTGTTCGGCTTGATCTGCGCGAATAATAGCGGTGATGTCGGTGCTGACGCCACGGTAACCAAGGAACTTGCCGTTCGTATCAAAAAAGGGCTTGCCGCTCGTCCGAACGTAGATCGGAGATCCGGTCCGGTTGACAGTACGGTAGACCAGATCCCGGAACGGCAGATGCGCCTCCAGTGTGGCCCGGTGCTGCTGCCACTTCTCAGGTTCCTCTTCGACATCGCACGCAATGTCCCAGCGGAGCAGGCCCATCAATCCTGTCGCTAAGATTCCCGCAGCGCTGGTGTGCTCGGACAAGCGCGTAACCTGGTGATCCGGCCCGGTCTCCCAGAGCCAATCGGAAGCCGTCTCGGCGTAATCGCGAAAGCGCTGCTCGCTTTCGCGCAGCGCAGCCAGTGTGTTTTCCAGGCGCTCTCTGGCGGCGTATTGCTCGGTCACATCCATATGCGTTCCGATCAGTTCGCTCACGCAACCATCGTTGCCGAGCACGATATGCGCAACGGAGTGTATGCGCCTTATCCCGCCGTCTTTTAGAAGGATTCGAAAATCATACTCGAAGCGATCTTCCTTGAGCTCGATAGCCTGGCGCTGCACCTCCTGGAGCCCGGGCAGATCGTCTGGATGGATGCGCGAGCGAATGGTCTCTATCGATACAGTCTCTTGCGGATCAAACTCAAACAGACGATCGACCTCGGCGGAGCGATACACAAAATCGAGCCCATGAACGTCCCAGGACCAACTGCCCGTGTGACTGAGATGCTGGGCTTCGGCGAGATAGGCCTCACTGCGGCGCAGCTTCTGCTCTGCTTGCCGCTCCGCGGTAACATCCGTCGCTGCTCCGACAAACTCAATATCACCGCTGGCGGTTCTCGTGGCTCGTGCCCGCGCATGGATGTGCTTCACCAAGCCGTCCGGCAGCAGCAGCCGGTATTCGTGTTCGAAATCCTTCGGATCTCGCATCGCCCGATCAATGACCTCTTGAACCGAAGCCCTATCATCTGGATGGGTGCGCTCGACGACGAGGTGCGGCGACGGAACGGTCTGCGGGTCCAACTCAAATATTCGAAACGTCTCCTTTGACCAGAAGACCTCGCCGGTGACGACGTTCCAGCCGAAGCTGCCCGTATTGCTCAGCTCCTGCGCCTGGGCCAAATGTGCTTCGCTCCGCTGCAGGGCAAACTCGGTCCGCTTCCGTTCCGTGATATCTTCGCAGGATATCAGAACAATGGGCCGGTCATCAGCCCAGAGCATGGCTTTGGCATTTTCACGTACCCACAGTACGGAGCCATCGTTCCTCACTTTCCGGGCCTCCCAGGTCCGCGACTGACCGATATCTTCAAGGCAGGCGCGAATGCATTCGCGAGCTAACTCGCGATCCTCCTCCAGAAAGACTCCCAGGATGGAATGGCCGATCAGTTCGGAACGCGCATAGCCGAGCTGTGCCGCGCCGAACGTATTGGTATTGAGGACGGTACCGGCTTCGTCGACCATGACGTACATGGCCGGATTGTGTTCAAAGATTGCTTGCCAGCGTTTCTCGCGGTCCTCCAAATCGGCCGCGCTGATCCGGAGCTTGGCTGCGGCCTCACGCGCGGCTTGGCTTTCTTGGCGGACTTTTCCGATCAGGTGCGTTCCGATGATCGAGACAATGAAGAACGCAACGACCACCGGAAGATCTTGTGGATCATCGATCCGCAGACTGAACGCTGGCGGCGCAAAGTAGTAAGCCAGAGCTACGATGGCCACGACACAAAGCGCGGATGACGCGATGAGGCTGCCCATCAACGAAAACAGCAATACGACTAACAAATAGGCGAACGCCGTCGCAGCGAACTGCGCGTGAAGGTACAAGCAAGCCAGCGTTACTACGGCCAACGTTATGCTGCCGAAGGTAAACTGAGGGGCTGAAACTTTCAAACTGCTGATCTGGCTAAGCATTTTTATATCGTCCGGCCTTTTCTCCGGCGGGAGAGCTATAACATTTTAGGCGAAAATGAGGCAATCCTTTCCGTGCCGACAGACGCTCGTGCGCGGTTCCGAGATTGATTGCCTAGTGTTGAACTCAGCACGCGCCGAACGAAGACGCATTACAAACGTACGTATAGTTGTCCTAAACCTTTCAATATTGCGCGCTGACCTCTGTACAATCGAGGCTGGGTTGTCTGCTTCCTCCGCCGCCGGTGACCTCGGGGCAGGCATTCGAGGCTGCGGCCGAGGACCGCCGCCGCGACCCAGTGGCACCCACGACGAGGACAAGGACTCCAGTTCAGCCAGGACGTCGCGGCCGAAAAAGCAGGCCCCCTCGTCGAACCCGGAAAGGGCAGGTGCAAGCTGCGGGACCACGCATCTCGCGATCGATCATGCGGAAGGGAGCGCAATGTAATGTGCCGAGATAGCAAGGCGAAGTTATGCAACTGCTATCTATGCCTCGCGGCCATGTCCGCCCAGGCTCGGTGCCGACGAGCCGTCAGCCGAAATTCAGGGCGGGTATATGAGGGCCGAGCCAACACTTGCTTCTGCGAGCCGGCTCGTCCCAGTCAAGGTGCCAATCTAGTCCACGCATCGCGATCTGATACGCACCGTAGTACTGAGTTGCACGGAAGACACTACCGCCTCGTCGGCCGGGCGAGGCAAGTGTGTTGACCACGCACATGGGCATTTGTGGGCAAGCCAACACCTTGGTCCGTCACGCTGGATACGTTCTTTCGCAGTCTTACTGTCTGGCTCGGCAATGTTGCACAGGCGCTCGGCTGGCCAGAAGCCTGACCTCGAAAGACCACGTTTGAAAATGACTTTCTAAAACTGCAGCTCCTTATCGCGTGCGGTAACCCCTCACAGGCGACTGCCGGGGGCGCGACGCGGAGCAAGAGCTGCGTTCTGGGGATGCCGTGGCCTACCTCCCCGTGTCGACAGTGGTGGGCCGGTCGAGCCGAGCGTGCAACGTCGCGTGCTCTAGCTCGCCTTCCCACCATGATACGAACACGGCTGCAATGCCATTGCCAGTGATGTTGGTAAGGGCGCGTACCTCGCTCATGAACTTGTCTATCGAGAACACGATTGCCATACCCGGTACCAGCGCCGGGTTGACGACCGACAATGTTGCGGCGAGCGTGATGAAGCCTGCGCCGGTGACGCCGCTCGCCCCCTTGGAGGTCAGCATTGCCACGAGCAAGATCGTGAGCTGTTGGCCAAAGGTGAGATCGACGCCGAGCGCTTGGGCAATGAACAATGTGGCAAGCGTCATATAAATGTTGGTGCCATCGAGGTTGAAGGAGTACCCAGTTGGGACAACCAGGCCGACCACGGGCTTGGAGCAGCCCAGCCGCTCAAGCTTCTCCATCAATTGCGGCAGCGCGCTTTCCGAGGACGAAGTGCCGAGCACGATCAAAAGCTCGTCCTTGATATAGACAATGAACTTGAAAATCGAAAAGCCGACGATGCGTGCGATAACGCCGAGCACCACCACAACAAAAAGCGCAGCCGTCACGTAAAATAGCGCGATCAGACCGATCAGATTGCCGAGCGCTGCCGGCCCGAACTTGCCAATCGTGAAGGCCATGGCGCCGAAGGCCCCGATCGGGGCCGCTTTCATGATGATGCCGATTACGCCGAACACCGCGTGCGCGACGTCGTCAATCATGCCGCGCAGCCGCTCCCCGCGTTCTCCTAGCGCCATCAGAGAAAAACCGAACAGGATCGCGAACAGGAGTACCTGCAAAACATCGCCGCGAGCGAACGCGCCGACCACGGTATCGGGAATGATGTTGAGGATGAAATCGACGCTCTTAGACGCTTCCGCTTGCTTGACGTAATTGGCGACCGCTGCCGCGTCCGGCTTGAGTGCAAGGCCACGACCGATTTGGATCAGATTACCCATAATAAGGCCCAATAGCAGCGCAAAGCTGGAGACGATCTCGAAATAGACCAATGCCTTGACGCCCACGCGACCGACTTTCTTTGCATCCTGAATGTGCGCGATGCCGGATGCGACGGTGCAGAAGATGATCGGTGCGATCACCATCTTGATGAGTTTGATGAATCCGTCACCGAGCGCCTTGACCCAATCGTTGGTCGCGACAGATGGCCACAGCCAACCGACCAAAGCACCAACCACGATGGCGATCAACACCTGGACGTAGAGGATCTTATACCAAGTCTGCGACGCGCGCGCGGGTGCCGCGGTTGCCATGGTGGTCATGACGCTTCCTTCCCGAATATACTCGAATGCAAGCCGCCGCGTCGTTGAGAGGCGACAGCATCATGCGAGGCTCGTTGTTTTAGCCGTGTCCGATTGAAGACGATCCGAGAGGCGGCGCGTCATCCCAAAGGCAGGCGTTCAGTTACGTTATCTTTTTTCGCTAAGCAAGATATGCACCAGATGTCCGATCTGCAGCGAATCAAGTGTCCGCGGATAAACTGTCTCTCGCCGTTGGCTCGGTCCAGGTGCTCGGACCACGGTTGCAAGCTCGAACATGACGTTGCAGCATAATGCGTATCTGTGGTCGGCTGGGCGTAGCGCGGGCTCGTCTCGAGAGCGCGCGCTTAGAAGCTTGGCGTGATCGGTATGCGCCGACTGATGAGATTGATGCAACACTGCGTGAGATTAGTAAAATCGATAGTTTCGATCGTAGGCATTCATACGATGGAAGCCTGGCACATCGAAGATCTGAAACCCGATTGCCTCAAAATTCTATGATGGAGCCGCTACATTTTCGGTAGCGGCAAAGCATGTCCGTTCGCGGGGCATTTGTCTCCAGGTGATTGACCGCACAGTTCAGTAGAAGGCGGACATCTGGCTGTGCGCTCAGGAGCCCGCAGAAGTCGTCCAAGAAGAAGGAATCTTATGGCCCTTGAAGTCCTGCCGTCTGTTGCCGAGTTCAGCGGCAACGTCGCCCCTCAAAACGGGGCTACCGTCGTCGCTGCTCGACGCGCGGTTGGCCAGAATGGGAACACCGCACATGCTCTATAGCTCCCGCATGTGGGCGCGCACTACAGAGCCGAATCGTGGTTTGAGAATCTCCGAGCACGGCGCATGCGGCGCGGAGCAAGATGAAGGGGCGCGCTGATTCCGTCGTTTTTATCGGATTGTCCAAGCATGCGCGATGCTTGAGCAACGCGCCTTCACGCCATCCATGCGCATCGGGGAGGGGTTGCCACTATCGTAAATCGCGCAGAGGCGCGCTTCGGCAATTTGGTGCGCGGCGAGTGTGGCGTTTGCGCCATCGACATCGTCAAGACCGACGGTGATCTTGACCACCGTGACGTCTTCTACGGCGAGCCGCAGAAACGCGCGAACGAAAAGATCTCGCGCCCGGGGCACTATCACGGTCGACATACGGCACCGCCCGGACGCTCTGTAGGTTCGCTGCAAACCGTTCTCGGCGGCAGGTCCCGGCCCCAGCACAACTAGCTGCATGTCGCAAGGTTGTGCGCCCGCTGACTATGGTGCGCACATGATTGCTGGATGAAGGCGTCTCTGCTTGATGGTCTTTTCCGGCACTGCCAAGCAAAGGCATTAATTCCGATATCCTTGCTACCAGCCGCGTCCATTATCGTAAAGTGGGAATGCGGCGGGTTGTGCTCGCGCTCAGCTGCGCCCGCGTTCGAGCGAACTCTAAGCGGCCGGGGCAATTGTCGAAACAGAAACCACTTAAGGATCGCGTCGAGTGATCATCAAGCGCCGTAAGATCCAATAACAACCCTGAGGGCGTCAAACTCTGCCAATCATTGTGCCGTCGCTGTCTGCTCGGGAACAAAGATGCCGGAAACCTGACAGAGCGCAGGATCAGCTCCACAGTGAACTCGTTATTGGTGCGTATTTTCTCACGTTGAGCCTAGACTTACCACATTGCGCAAGCGGCACAGGGATTGCTGGATGACGAGCGAGGAGCTGCCGCCGTCAAGATCGGTCGAAGTGGCCCCGAAACAGGAGTTTCCTATGAAGCTTGCGACGCTGCTCTTGCTTGCGAGAACGACGCGCGTCAATGTGGTGGCCGCCACGAAGTTCCGCACGACTAAGAGGCGCTGCGCGCCCCATGCCTCGGCGCGCCGGACGTGCAGGCGATCACTGCCTCGAGATGGCGACTGTCTCTCGCTGGGGGGCTGACGGCGATGGATGCGTTTTCGGCAGAGATTTGGCAATCCGTTGCGCTTACGGTCGAGCTCGCCAGCGTGACGACCATGATCCTCCTGGTGATTGGTGCGCCGCTCGCGTGGTGGCTAGCGCGTTCAAAGACTGCTCTGCGCGAGGCCGTGGCAGCGATCATCACGCTGCTGCTGGTGCTGCCGCCGACGGCACTCGGTTTCTGCGTCCTCGTGCTGCTTGGCCCCAGCGGTCCAGGCGGGCTTCTCGCTTCTTTCTGGGGCGAGCGCTCGCTCGCCTTTACCTTCGCAGGAATCGTAGTCGGATCGGTGCTCTCGGCGCTGCCTTTGGTGGTGCAGCCAATCCGCAACGCCTTTGTTGCGATGGGCGACCCTCCGGTGGAAGCTGCGGCGCGGGTTTCTCCATTGTATGCCTTCATTACAATCGGTTTGCCGCTGGCGCGATTGGAGTTTGTCAAAGCCGCTGTGATTGGTTTTGCTCATACGATCGGCACATTCGGCGTCGTGATGATGATCGGCGGCAGTATTCCCGGGCGCACAAAGGTGTTGTCTGCCTACGTCATAGACTACGTCCAAGCATCACGCTGGCGCGAGGCGAGCGTGATTGCAGGCGGCATGGTGATGTTCGCTTTTGCGGTCATCTTCACTTTAGCTCTCCTCGACAGACGCTGTGCCAGGAGAAGCACATGAGCGCAGGCACGCCAAGCCGGATCGAGGGGCGTTCCGCTTGTCAGACCAGACATGCCACAGCTGGAGCAGCGCAAGCCAGCTCCGTCTAATGGCGAGGATAGAATGAACAAGCTTGTTATGGCCGCAGCGGTTGCTGGAATCAGCCTCAATTCAGTGCATCCAGCGCCTCTGCCCGAGGTCATGGCCGATGATGTCGGAGTTTCTCAGCGGCGCCTTGCGAAGCTAGACGAGTTCTTCGATCGTGAGATCGAAAACAAACGCGTGCCGGGCGCGGTGGTTGCAATCGCCCGAGACGGCAAGCTAATCCACTACAAGGCGTACGGCCAACTTGATCCTGCAAAAGGATCGTCGATGCGGCTCGATGCGGTGTTCGCGCTCGCATCTATGACCAAGCCGATGGTGGCCGTTGCCGGCCTCACCCTCATGGAGCAAGGTCGCCTGCCTCTACGGGGCAGGCTTACGGACTATTACCCGGAATTCGCAAACATGAAGGTGGCGGTGCCACGGCCTGACGGTTCGTTAAAATATCTAGCGCAGAGTTCTCCGATCTACATCCACGATCTCTATCGACACACATCAGGTCTCACGTATGGCGCGCCTCCAGATAGCCCAGACCAAGTGGCGCGTCTCTACCCGGAATTTGCAGCCCCGCCGGTAAAGGGCGACAAGCAGGCTTTCATCCATGCCATTACCAAGTTGCCGCTAGCACGCCAACCGGGGACGGAATTCGAATACGGCTTCTCAACCGACGTGCTTGGAGCTGTCGTGGAACAGATCAGCGGGCAACGATTGGGCGACTATCTTGCCAACAACCTGTGGAAGCCGATCGGCATGCAGGATGCCACCTTCCATTTGTCCAGATCGCAACGCGAGCGCCTCGCGCATCCGTTTCCAGACGACCCGCTGACGGGAAAGCCACAAGAGATCGAGCTCCTCGAGAGTCCGACGAAGTTTGACTGCGGAGGAGCCTGCGCGTTTGCGACAGTCGGTGACTACGTGCGCTTCGGACAAATGCTGCTCAACGGCGGGGAGCTCGATGGGCAGCGCATTCTCGGCCCGAAGACGGTGCGCCACATGATCTCCAACCACCTCGGGCCGGAGATCAAGAATAAGGTCTCCAATGTGGAGGCGCATCGTGCCGGCTTCGGCTTTGGACTCGGAGTGGCTGTACGCATAAGCGAGGGTCTCTCGGCGGTTCCGGGCAATCCAGGTGAGTTCACCTGGACGGGCGCTTACGGAACACAATTTTTCTGCGACCCAAAGGAACGTCTGGTCGTGGTGGTCGGAACGGCCGCGCCCGGAGAAATCCGCAAGTACTATCGCGAACAAGTCCAGTACATCGTCTATGCTGCAATAATTCGATAGTTCGCCCGGCGTTGAAAGAACCCGACGACAGTTTTGGGTGGTTGGAACCCGGTGCCATTGCCGGACACCGATGACTGAACGTCAGCGCCGGCGCCCGCAATCCTCGGCCGGATTGCGCCGGTGCTAGGAACGAACGCGACGCCTCCGGCATCGCGAAGAGACTCTCGCAGGCGAGTGCGGTGTCGTGATACGCTAAGAGGACCGCGGCTTGCCGTCGATTGGCTCGCGCGATGCGCTCCCAGATGATAGCTCAGAACATCCAGCCCCTCGCGCCCGATCCCGTGGTAATGCCGTGCGGCAGCCACATTGCATGACAGACAGATCGGATCGATCCGCCTTGCAAATCAAAGCATGTGCGCTGCACGGCTCGTCTCGCCTTCTGTTCGGCGCGCTGGGCCGCCACTTTGGCGTGTGTCCGCAGTCGGACTATGACGCGGATCGAACCCGCCATTGGTCCGCAGAGCGCAAGTCTGATGGAGATGGACGGCTGGCGCGGTGCCCGTCACCTGCACCAACTCCTTCAACAAGGGCATGCGCGCGCGTGTTCCGATCGTGCAAAAGCGAGTATGACGTGGTCGCCAGGATTGGCAAATCATTGTGCTGCTCTGTTGAAGTTCTCACATCGACGTTCAAAGCACGACGTCACTGGCATGACAGAGCTCGACGGCGCGCGCCTGGGGCTTGCTGGCCGGCCCGCCGATAGGGCCAGAGTCGAAAGGCTGGCTTGGCACCCAGTCAAGCGTTGCGCTCCGATGGCCTGTTTCTTGCTGCTGCGTCAGCAGTTCGTTACTGCCGACGACGACTCACATGGAAGGGTTCATGGGTGGGGCAACGGAGACGCTTTATAGCGTGATCAGAGGTCAGGGCATCACGCGTCGTAGTTTCCACAAATTCTGCAGTTTGACGGCCGCAAGCTTGGGACTGGGTCCGCTTGCCGCAAGCACTATTGCCGCCGCCCTGGAGACCAAACCGCGCGTACCCGTGATCTGGCTGCACGGGCTCGAGTGCACCTGCTGCTCGGAAAGCTTCATCCGCTCGGCCCATCCGCTGATCAAAGACACGCTGCTGTCGATGATTTCGCTCGACTATGACGATACGATCATGGCGGCGGCAGGAGATCAGGCTGAAGCCATCCTGGAGGAAGCCCGCGCCAAGTATAAAGGCAGGTATGTGCTTGCGGTCGAAGGTAATCCGCCGCTGAAGCAGGAGGGTATGTTCTGCATTGACGGCGGCAAGCCATTCGTTGAAAAGCTCAGGTCGATGGCTGAAGAATCGATGGCGATCATCGCTTGGGGCACGTGTGCGTCCTGGGGATGCGTCCAGGCGGCCAAGCCCAATCCGACTGGCGCTGCGCCGATCGATCAGGTGATCAAGAACAAGCCGATCATCAAGGTGCCCGGGTGTCCGCCTATCGCAGAGGTCATGAGCGGCTTGGTGACTTTCATCACCACGTTCGGAAAGCTTCCGGAGCTCGATCGCCAAGGGCGCCCCAAGATGTTTTATTCCGAGCGCATTCACGACAAATGCTATCGACGTTCCCATTTCGATGCCGGCCAATTCGTCGAAGAGTGGGACGATGAGTGCGCACGCAAGGGCTATTGCCTCTACAAGATGGGCTGCAAGGGACCAACCACCTACAATGCATGTTCGGCCCTTCGGTGGAACAGCGGTGTTTCATTTCCGATTCAATCCGGCCACGGCTGCCTGAGTTGCTCCGAAGACGGCTTTTGGGACAAGGGTTCATTTTACGACCGACTCACGACCATCAAGCAGTTCGGCATTGAGAAGAACGCCGATCAGATTGGTATGGCTGCTGCCGGGGTGGTTGGGCTGACCGTCGCCGCCCATGCGGCGGCCACCGCCGTGAAGCGGTTGACCAAAAAGCCGGATCGCACAGCTCCACCCAAGTAAACGGAATTGAGAAGAGGGTGACGGTGGCCGGACAGATACCAAATGGGTTCAATCTCGATCGCTCGGGCAAGCGAATTGTCATCGATCCGTTGACGCGCATCGAAGGCCACCTGCGTGTCGAAGCCAATGTCGATTCCGACAACGTGATCCGCAATGCGGTTTCGAGCGGGACGATGTGGCGTGGCATCGAAGTCATCCTGCGCGGGCGCGATCCACGCGACGCCTGGGCGTTTACTGAGCGGATTTGCGGTGTCTGCACCGGCACCCATGCGCTGACCTCCGTGCGCGCGGTTGAGAATGCGTTAGGCATCACGATTCCGGAGAACGCCAATTCGATCCGAAACATCATGCAGCTGTGCTTGCTCGTGCATGATCATCTCGTGCATTTCTACCATCTTCACGCGCTCGATTGGGTCGACGTGGTATCCGCGCTCCAGGCCGCCCCCAAGTCGACCTCTGCGCTGGCGCAGTCCATCTCGCCGTGGCCATTGTCGTCCCCTGGCTATTTCAAGGATTTGCAGATCAGGCTGACTAAATTCTTTGGATCAGGGCAACTAGGTCCCTTCAAGAACGGCTATTGGGGGCATCCGGCCTACAAGCTGCCAGCGGAGGCGAACCTGATGGCCCTGGCACATTATCTGGAAGCGCTCGACTTCCAGAAGGAGATCGTCAAAATCCAGGCTGTCTATGGCGGCAAGAATCCGCATCCGAACTGGCTGGTCGGCGGCGTGCCCTGCGCGATCAACATCGACGGAACTGGTGCGGTGGGTGCGATCAACATGGAGCGCCTTAATCTCGTATCCTCGATCATCGACCGTTCGATCGAGTTTGTCGAGCAGGTCTATCTGCCCGACGTCGCAATGATCGGCTCGTTCTATAAGGATTGGCTCCATGGCGGCGGACTTTCAAGCAAAAGCGTAATGTCCTATGGCGACATCCTCGAAAACGCCAACGACTGTTCAGCGAACAATCTCAAGCTGCCGCGCGGCGTGATCCTTGATGGCAACCTCACGGAGATATTGCCGATCGACCATAGTGATCCCGAGCAGATCCAGGAGTTCGTCACGCATTCGTGGTATAAATACCCGCACGATTGCTGTGGACTGCATCCATGGGATGGCATCACCGAACCGAGTTTCGAGCTCGGGCCAAAAGTCAAGGGCAGTAAGACTGATATTAAGGAACTCGACGAAGGCGGCAAGTATTCGTGGATCAAAGCGCCGCGCTGGCGCGGCCACGCCGTCGAGGTCGGGCCTTTGGCGCGATACATCATCGGTTATGCGCAGGGCAAAGCCGAGTTCAAGGAGCCGGCCGACAGACTGCTCAAGGGACTGAATCTTCCCCTGACGGCGATGTTCTCGACGCTTGGCCGTACCGCGGCACGGGCACTCGAATGCCAGTGGGCGGCGCATCAGCTGCGTTATTTCCAGGATAAGTTGGTCGTCCATATTAAGGCAGGCAATACGGCAACTGCAAATGTCACAAGATGGAAGCCGGAAAGCTGGCCCAAGGAGGCCATGGGCTACGGTTTTACTGAGGCGCCGCGCGGTGCGCTTGGGCACTGGATCAAGATCAAGGACACAAAGATCGACAACTATCAATGTGTCGTACCGACGACATGGAACGGATCTCCTCGCGATGCCAAGGGCAATATTGGCGCCTTTGAAGCCTCGCTGATCGGCACCCCGTTGGCCGATCCGCTGCGACCCCTGGAGATCTTGCGTACGATCCATTCCTTTGATCCGTGCCTGGCGTGCTCGACCCATGTGATGAGTCTTGACGGCCAAGAAATGGCTTCAGTCAATGTTCGTTAGGGACATGCGAAACGAGGCTCGGCAGTCCCCCGCTGCTGTCGATGCGGCACCGACCGAGCGCGGCATCGGCGATCGCGACGCCTACGTTTATGACGCGCCCGTGCGACTGTGGCACTGGGTCAATGCGGCGGCCATTCTGATGCTGGCCTTAACCGGCTATCTGATCGGAACGGGCACACCGGCGATGTCGGGACAGGCAAGCGGCAATTTCCTGTTCGGCTATATCCGATTTGCGCATTTCTCTGCAGGATATGTCCTCAGCGTCGGCTTTGTTCTGCGTATCTACTCGGCCCTGATCGGAAATCGACATGCCATGCAGATCTTTTGTGTTCCGCTCTGGCGGGGGTGCTTTTGGCGCGAGGTGCACCACGAGATTCGCTGGTACGCGTTCCTTGCAGTTGAGGCCGATAGACGCGTCGGGCACAACCCCCTGGCTCAGCTCGCGATGTTCCTTATGTTTACGCAAACGATCACGTTCATGATCGTCACAGGCTTTGCACTTTATGGGCAGGGCGCCGGTAGCGACAGTTGGCAGGACAGGCTGTTCGGTTGGGTGTTTTCAATCTGGCCGAATAGCCAGGACGTCCATACCTGGCATCATCTCGGCCTGTGGGTGATCATGGTCTTTGTGATGGTTCACATCTACGCGGTGATTCGGGAGGACATCATGTCGCGCCGGAGCATCTCCTCCATGATTTCGGGTGAGCGCGAGTTTCGCGATTGAATGGCAAGCGGTTACTAATTCCGGAGAACAAGCAACGGATCCTTGTGCTTGGCATCGGCAATATCCTGTGGGCCGATGAGGGGTTCGGCGTGCGGGCGGTAGAGGAATTCCATCGCCGCTATGTAGTCGCTGACAACGTCACCATCCTCGATGGCGGCACGCAGGGACTCTACCTCGTGAGTTATCTTGAGCAGGCTGATTGCCTGATCGTGTTCGATGCCATCGACTTTGCACTCCCGCCCGGACAGTTGAAGCTCGTGCGGGATGCCGAGGTGCCAAAATTTGCTGGCGCCAAGAAGATAAGCTTACATCAGACCGGCTTTCAGGAGGTCTTGAGTGCGGCCGATCTGCTTGGCCGCTGCCCGCGAGACCTCGCTCTCATCGGATGTCAGGCGCTGGACCTAGAGCATTGGGGCGGTGCGCTGACAGCTCCGGTGCGCTTGCAGATTGCGCCGGCGATCGAACTGGCTTGCAAACTCCTGGCGCAATGGGGCTCGCCGGCCACACTGCGAACGGCGCCGCTGCCTGCGTCAGAACGGCTGTTGGCGAACAATATCGACCATGCAAGCTATGAGATGGGAGCGCAGCCGATCTAGCGGCCCGCGATTGATCATGTGCCTTGGCTTACCAATGACGATTGTTGAGACGGACGACATCACGGCACTTTGTGAGTATCGCAACGAACAGCGGCGTGTCTCGGTCATGCTGCTCTACTGCGCTCCGGTCGGCGCCAGGGTGCTCGTTCATATCGACACCGCCGTGCGACTCTTGGATGAGGATGAAGCAAGACTGATCTCGGAAGCACTCGATGGGCTTGACGCCAGCCGTAACGGCCAGGACTGCGGCCCCTTCTTTGCGGACCTGGTCGGTCGTGAGCCGCAATTGCCCAAGCACCTACGTTAGCGGTTCTGCTGCGAATGTTGCGGTGACAACGCCTGCCCGCAAATCGATCAATCGCGCGCACCTTCCGCATGGAAAAGTCAAATGCTTCGAGCGATGATTCCAGTCTCCCTCACAGCCCGACGATGATTGGCACGTGCCTTGCTACATCTCACCTAGCTCAAACCAAGGACTATCTGAAAGGAGTCTGATGAAGTTCCAGCCGGCGCGGTATGACCTCGCATCCTGTCCGTCTGAGGTGGAGAGCATCAGCGTGCATGCACGCCTGGTCACGCACGCTTCCCCGAGCGCGCCCGAAGTGCTGCTGACGGTCGATGCCGTGCATTCGCTCCGGGCCGTCCATGTCGCATTCTCCCTTCCTGAATTGATCAAAGCTCTTCGGCGTTGCGTGCAAGGCGCAGTGCCTGCGCATGCGTTGGCTGGAAAGCTGGTCGGACGGCTCGGCCCGCGTCGTCGATCGACGCTAATTTGGTGCCATCGGCACGATACGCTTGGCCTGATCGGCAGGCGTCTCGCCCGCTTGGTCAAGATCGACCGCATCGTCGTACCGATCGTTTGGCTGTACGCTGGTAGCATTTGTGCCGGCAATGCCTCCCGATAGATCCAACCGGACATCGCATCATGACGACAGCGGTCCACGTCGTATCCGAGGACGCCGAGCAGGTGGTGAGCAAGTCTGCCACGGGCACGGAAAGTCTCGATGTATTCCATAGCGGGCCGGCGACTATGGAGGAGGTAGCCAAGCGCGCCCGGCGCGTCGGCGACGAGCTTGCAAGGAACTATCCGAATGTCACGGTGCTGTTGTCGAATGTCGCCGCTGCCGCTCGCGGCCATCGGCAGAGCACTCGGACGCAGCTGTACGGACTCGCCAATCTCAGCGAGCTCGAGCGCAAGCTAATTGGCGAAGTGCTCGGCGAGGGCGAAGTCACCGGCGTAGTTGCGCTGCCAGATGGCTCTTTTGCGCAACTCCGGGAGGCGGTCCTTGCGGGAATCTGGCGCGTGCGTATCGGGGCCGAACCGGCGCACGAATATGTTGAGGTTGGGGCAATCCCGCAGATTGTGCAGCGCGCCGCAACTGAGTTGACGTCTGCCGACTTTCCGATCGGCGCGGCACCGAACGGCGCCATGAACGTGCTCGCGGTGCTTGCGGAAATACGCGCGCGGGCGCGTGTCTGGCGGTCGGGCATGCGGGCGCATGTTATCAATCTGACGTTGCTGCCGATGAGTGCTGTGGACATGGCGTTCCTGCAGCAAAGTTTGGGCAATGGTCCGGTCCAGCTCATCTTCCGCGGTTACGGCACATGCCGCGTGCAGGCGACCGGGGTGAGGAACGTTTGGTCGGTGCAGTACTTCAATTCTTTGGACGACGTCATCCTTGATACGGTGGAGGTCGGAGACGTGCCGATCGTTGCCTTGGCTGCCGACGAGGATTTCGAGGACTCTGCCGAGCGCCTGCAGGAAATTATGGAGGCGTACTTCACATGAAGAACTCAAAGAATGCTCGCAATGCGATGGGACCTCGCAGACTGCGCGCGGACGGCTGCTGCCGACAAGTTTTGCGCGGGCTAATGACGCAGCGGTGCATATGAGCTTCGTGGTCCGCAACAAAATCGATGTCTCGGTCTGGCTTGCTGCCGACGTAATTGCCGCGGTCGATATCATGCCCCGAGGCCGGCCACCGTTGGCGCGGCTGTTCGTCGGCAAACCGGCCTCGTTACTGCTCAAACAGATCCCGCGGCTCTTCGCATTGTGTGCCGTTGCGCAGCAAACGGCGCTTCTGTCTGCGATCGAGACGGCGCGCGACGAAGCGATCAGCCCCGCGACAAGGCAGCATCGTGTTGCGCTGGTCGTTGCCGAGCGCATCGTGGAATTGCTGCGGGGTCTCTTTGTCGGACATCTTGCCCGGGACACCGCCAGTGCCGCGGCTATTCGCTCCGTGATGCAGGGAATGTCAGCACTTATCGGTAGCGGACAACCGGCCTGCGGTCCTGCTCGACGCGAAGCGACGGCAAGAATTGTGGCTGGGCTGGCCGCGATCGGCATGCCGAACGGAGATGGCGCGCCCAGGCCCTGCAGCCCATTGGCAATTCGCATAGCCGCGCTGGACGAGATCGACCTGAAATCGATCCGGATCGCGCACTCGTTCCTGTCCGTTGCCGACGACCGCAACATCATTGAACGGCTGCTCGGCGATGACCCGACATTTTGCCATTGTCCCGACCTTGGGGGGCGTGCGCCCGAGACGGGTCCATGGGCACGCCAGATGACGCGTGATCGGCTCTGGCTGGGCCGGTCGGGTGCGGTCGAGCGGCTGAAGGCCAGAATTGCAGAAATCGTTCGGCTATGCGATTGGCTCAAGGCCGGTGCTCATATCGACTCAGCAGAGCCTGGGATCATCAAAAGCTACAGGTTGGGTCCAGGACGCGCCGCGACCGCGGTCGAATGCGCCAGGGGCAGGCTCTATCATGCGGTTGAGCTTGACCCTCAGGGCCAGATATACCGCTTCGAATTTCTTGCTCCGACGGAATGGAATTTCCATAGGACCGGACCGCTTGTCCGGAACCTGCAGGGCGCGGTTCTGACGGCGAGACGGCATCAGAAAGCGGTTCGTGCGGTGATTGAATCGCTTGATCCCTGTGGCGGATTCACACTCAGGTTTCGCAAAGTTGACGATGCATGAAATGGCGATTTGTCTGGGCATCATCCAAATCGTCGAGGAGGAGATGCGTCAGCGATCGTTGTCGCGGGTGCGGAGCATCTGTCTGGAAATCGGCGCGCTGAGTCATGTCGCGCCTGATGCGATCAGGTTCTGCTTTGCTGTCGTTGCGACGCGAACGATTGCCGAGGGAGTAGCTCTTGAGATCCTCGAACTTCCGGGTATCGCCTGGTGCATGAGCTGTTCTAACAGTGTCGAAATTGCTCGCCGCGGTGACCCCTGTCCTTGCTGCGGCAGCTATCAGTTGCAAGTAACCGGCGGCGAGCAGATGCGAGTGAAAGAACTGGAGATCGATTGATGTGTACCGTTTGCGGTTGCAGCCAAGCGACGTCTTCGATCGAACTTGCCAGAGCGCGTGATCCGGAGAGCCAAGGCCGTTGCTATCCTCATGGGCAGGACGATGGTGAGCGCCATGACGCACATTTTCACGGCGACGAGAGCGTGCAGCATTCATCCCATGCCCGCCACAGTCATGATCACGAACATTATCAGAGTGATGGTCGGCAAGCGCTTCTGAGCTGCAGCGCCGGCCCAGCTGGATTGAAGGTCAAGGGCACGAGCCGCGAACGCATCATTCGGGTCGAGCGTGACATCCTCGGCAAGAACAATGCGATCGCCGCCGACAACCGGACGCTCTTCGCGGCCGATGAGCTGCTGGTATTTAATCTTATGTCGAGTCCCGGTGCGGGCAAAACCTCGCTGCTCGTCCGCGCCGTATCCGAGCTCAAGCTCAGCTATCCGACCGGAGTCATCGAGGGCGATCAGCAGACCTCAAACGATGCCGAACGCATTCGAGCGGCCGGCGTGCCAGCTATTCAAGTCAATACGGGTAAGGGGTGCCATCTCGATGCTGCAATGATTGGCGAGGCTTATCGCCACTTGCCGCGGCTCACGCGCGGTATTCTCTTCATCGAGAACGTCGGTAACCTGGTTTGTCCCGCGGCCTTCGATCTTGGCGAGGCCTGCAAGATCGTTGTGTTGTCGACGACCGAAGGTGAAGACAAGCCGCTGAAATATCCCGATATGTTCGCGGCTTCTTCACTCATGGTGATCAACAAGATCGATCTGGCTTCACTGCTTGAGTGCGATCTGGACAAGACCATTGGATATGCCAGACGCGCGAATCCAAAGATCGAAGTGGTTACGGTTTCGGCCCGTACCGGCGAGGGTTTTGGCGCGCTCTACACTTGGATCGATAGACAGGTGGCTCACCAAAGGCGAGCCGTAGAGGACGCCAGGCAATGAGCGCCGCAACCATTTGCGACCGAACACGGCTGCGCGTGCGCGTGAGCGGAGCGGTGCAAGGGGTCGGCTTTCGTCCTTACGTCTATGGGCTCGCTACGCGGTACGGATTGGCGGGATTTGTCGCCAACGGCCCGGAGGGAGTCACAATCGAAGTCGAAGGCGGCCGTGCGTCGGAATTTGTTGCCAGGTTGCCGCTCGAGGCGCCTCCGCTGGCGCGCATCGACCACATCTGCGTTCAGGAGACAGCGACGCTCGCGTCAGAAGACTTTTCGATCGGCGCGAGCGAAGGCGGTAAATCGTCAACGCACATCATCGCCGACGCCGCGACCTGCGGGCAATGCCTCAGTGAGCTGTTCGATCCGGAGAATCGCCATTACCTTTACCCCTTCATTAGCTGCTCCCATTGTGGTCCACGCTACACTATTGCCGGACGGCTCCCATACGATCGCCACAACACGGTGATGAAGGCGTTTAGGCCGTGCCCCGCTTGCACGGCCGAATATGCGGATCCGGCGAGCCGCAGGTTTCATGCGGAGGCGATCGTCTGTCCAGAATGCGGCCCTCGGCTTAGCCATGGGATCAGCGCCATTGTCGCTGCAATCGCAGGCGGTCAAGTCGTAGCCATAAAGGGTCTCGGCGGGTACCAGCTGCTCTGCGATGCCCGTAACGAGGGCGCCGTGCAGCGCCTGCGCAGCAGAAAGCAACGCAGTCAGAAGCCGTTTGCAGTTATGCTCGGTTCCATGGAGTGCGTCAACGAGATCGCGGAGGCGACTGCTCTCGAGCTCGCTCTGCTCGAATCCGTAGCGCGGCCCATTGTCCTTCTAACTTCGCGCAAATGTCTGGCGCGCGCCATAGCGCCCGGCTTGTCTCGCGTTGGCGTCATGTTGCCTGTAACCCCGCTGCATCATCTGATCTTTCATGCGCTTCGCTCGACAAGAGCCTGGATTGCGGAACCGAGCCCGGTCATTGTCGTCACCAGTGCCAATCCTTGCGGCGAACCGCTCCTGATCGACAATGCACAGGCGCTGCGCCGACTCGAGGCGATCGCCGACCTTGTCGTGACCCATGATCGGGATATTTTAACGCGTGCTGATGACTCCGTGGTCGCTGTGGTGGCTGGCCGCTCCCAATTCATTCGTCGCGCTCGTGGCTATGTTCCCGATCCGATCCAGCTCGCGCAGTCTGTGCCGCCCGTGCTCGCCGTCGGCGGCGCGCTGAAATCGACTGTCACCATCACGCGGGACAACCAAGCGTTCGTCTCCCAACATATTGGCGACCTCAATACGCCCGAAGGCATCCGTGTGTTCGAGGGGACGATCCGACACCTCACATCGATTCTTGACGTAGAGCCTGTTGTCATCGCTCATGATCTGCATCCCGACATGGCATCCACACGCTTTGCGCAAGCAAGCGGCCGCGCGGTGGTTGCTGTCCAGCACCACCATGCACACGCTGCCGCCGTGATCGCTGAATATGGTCATGCGGGACCGGCGCTTGCTCTGGTGCTCGACGGCCATGGCTTTGGCTCGGATGGCGGTAACTGGGGTGGCGAGCTATTGTTGTGCGAAGGCGCGATGTGCCGACGCATCGGGCATCTCGCGCCGCTGCAAATGCCTGGTGGTGATCGCGCCGCCCGCGAGCCGTGGCGCATGGCGAGCGCGATACTACACTGGCTCGGGCGGGGTAACGAAATTGCGCCGCGCTTTGCAGCGCAACGGCAAGCTGGATGTATGTCGGCCTTGCTCGATCAGTCCGGCGGGGCCACCACGACCAGCGCGGGCCGGTTATTCGACGCGGTGGCGGCGCTGCTGGGGATTGTGAGTTGGCAGAGCTATGAAGGTGAAGCCGCGATCAAGCTCGAGGCGCTAGTGCGGCGGACTGCGATTCTAGAGGCCGGGTGGACTATCGATGGTGGCGTGCTGTCGCTTCGTCCACTGTTTGCGCGGTTGATTGCAGACGACATTGACGCCGCTGGCGGAGCCGGCCTGTTTCATGGCACCTTCGCCGCTGCCTGCGTTGACTGGGTCAGGCACTCCGCGCGGACAACCGGCGTCAATACCGTCGTTCTGAGCGGCGGCTGCTTTCAGAACGCGATACTGATGGATGAGATCTGGCGCGGGTGCTGCGCTGCCGGCCTGACCCCGCTGGTGCCACAGCGGGTGCCGGCCAACGATGGTGGTTTGAGCCTTGGCCAAGCCTGGATTGCCGCTTTGCAGCTTGCTGGACAGTCGTCCGCCAGCGAACGGAGAATCTGATATGTGTCTTTCGGTTCCGGCAAAGATCGTAAAACTTCTTCCCGACCACATGGCCGTCGTGTGCATCGATGGTGTTAGCCTGGAGATATCGATTGCTCTTATCGACGAGCTCGACGTCGGTGATCACGTCCTTGTGCATGTTGGGTACGCGCTGGCCAAGATCGATCCGATAGAAGCCAAGCGCACGCTGGAGCTCCTCCAGGAGCTAGGCAGCGCAGGGCGGGAACTCCGGCCATGAAATATGCCGACGAATTTCGCGACAAGACCCTTGCGCAGGGGCTCGCCGGTGCGATCAGCGCCGAAGCCGATCCGCAAAAGGCCTATCGGTTCATGGAATTCTGCGGTGGACACACGCATGCGATATCACGCTATGGCCTTGAGGATCTGCTGCCCGCGAATGTGCGCATGATCCACGGGCCTGGTTGTCCGGTCTGCGTTCTACCTGCCAGCCGGATCGACATGGCGATTCGTCTCGTCGAGCGGCCGGAGGTTACCCTTTGCGTCTACGGCGACCTGATACGGGCGCCTGGCTCGCAAGGACAGTCCCTATTACGAGCCAAGGCGCTCGGCGCAGACATCCGGATGGTCTACTCGACGCTCGACGTCATCCGGATCGCCGAACAGGCGCCGAGCCGCGAGGTCGTGTTCTTTGCCATCGGATTTGAGACCACGACACCCCCGACAGCCATGATGATCCGGATAGCCGAGAAGAAGCGGCTGAAGAGCCTTAGCGTGTTCTGCAACCACGTGCTCACACCCTCTGCGATGCAGAGCATCCTCGAGAACCCGAAGATCCGCAATATCGGCGGGGCCGCAATCGACGGTTTCGTCGGGCCTGCACATGTCAGCACGATCATCGGGACGCAGCCTTACGAGCTCCTGGCGGAACAATTCGGCAAGCCGATCGTGATCGCCGGATTTGAACCGCTCGACGTGATGCAGGCGATCCTGATGCTGGTGCGGCAGGTGAACGAAGACCGCTACGACGTGGAGAACCAATACAGCCGAGCAGTGAGGCGTGAAGGCAATCGGCGCGCCAAAGACGAGGTCTCGCAGGTATTCGAATCGCGTGAGCAGTTCGAATGGCGCGGGCTCGGTTTCGTACGAAATAGTGGACTGAAGCTGAAGCGGGTCTACGCGCGGTTCGACGCGGAGGCGCGTTTTGCGATGCACGAACTGCGTGTCGCCGACAATCCGGCGTGCGAGTGCTGCGCCATCCTGCGCGGCGCGAAGCAGCCAGTCGACTGCAAGCTGTTTGGAACCCTCTGCACGCCGGAAACTCCCATAGGATCCTGCATGGTCTCATCGGAAGGTGCTTGTGCGGCATATTGGACATATGGCCGGGTTCGCGATGATCAGGTGAGGCGAACGTCATGAGCGTACAGGGCTATCAACGCAAGCTCGATCTCGAGAACGGACGCGTTGATCTTTCCCATGGGGCCGGGGGACGAGCCATGGCACAGCTGATCTCCAGCCTTTTTCACCGAGCCTTCGGCAATGAATGGCTTGCCCGCTGCAATGATCAGTCGGCCTTTGACGTTGAGACGGGTAAAATGGTGATGACGACCGATGGTTATGTGGTTTCGCCGCTGTTCTTTCCCGGCGGCAATATTGGCTCACTCGCGGTGCACGGGACGATTAACGACGTCGCGATGTCCGGCGCGCGCCCCCTCTATCTGTCGGCCAGCTTCATCATCGAGGAGGGTTTCCCGCTGTCTGATCTGAAGACGATTGCGGATTCGATGGGCGCGGAAGCGCGCGGCGCGGGCGTTTACATCATTGCGGGGGACACTAAGGTCGTCGAGCGCGGCAAGGCCGATGGTCTGTTTATCTCCACCACCGGGATCGGCGCTCTGGCCCATGGGTTCGATCTCTCCGCCGATAAGGCCATGGTCGGAGACCGTGTGCTGGTGTCCGGCAGCCTTGGCGACCATGGCGTGGCAATCATGTCAAAACGCCAGAACGTCGCGTTTCAAACCGAGATCGTGTCGGATTCCGCAGCGCTGCATAACCTAGTTGCGGTCATGATTGCGGCTGGCGGCGCCGGCATCCGGGTGATGCGCGACCCCACGCGCGGCGGTCTTGCGGCAACCCTCAATGAGATTGCGCATCAATCGGGCCTTGGCTTCCGTCTACAGGAAGCAGCCATTCCGGTGAAGCCAGCGGTTGCGGCAACCTGCGAACTCCTTGGGCTCGATCCGATCCATGTCGCTAATGAGGGCAAGCTCGTTGCGATCGTCGCGCCCGATTTGGCCGATGCAGTGCTTGCAGCCATGAAGGCGCATCCGCTCGGATGCGATGCTGCTGATATTGGCGAGACGGTAGCTGACGATCACAAATTTGTGCAGATAGCGACCAGTTTCGGCGGCGGACGGATCGTCGATTGGTTGTCAGGCGAACAGTTGCCTCGGATTTGTTGAACAATCCACGCCCAATTGCGACGAGCATGAAGGCGTCAAGCGTCGGCACCGCCGTCCTGGGAGCCAGATTGATGATCAATAATGGTCATTTGGCCATCAGCGGTGGCAAACAATCCAGTCTCTGGGCAAATCCTGCCTCACTGGCAAACTACAATATTCGTTCTTTAACAAGGTCGGCAAGACTGGAATCGTTGTTAGCTTTTCCACGAGCCGAGAGCCCGATTAACCGAGACATCGTATCGCGGAGTACGACGGTTAAGCTTAGCGAGCACGGTCGCTCAACCCACTCGGCATCGGCTTGTTCGAAAACCTGCGCGGCTGATCAAAGATCGCTGAATTCCTGCGCCATTTGGGCTGCTGCGTCGCAATATCGCTGCGCTCTTTCAATTAGAAAGGCGCCCTAGGCAGGGAGTTTGCAAATGAAGGTCGGAGTTCCCAAGGAAATCAAGGCACACGAATATCGAGTGGGCCTGACCCCTGGAGCTGTCCGCGAATACGCGGCAGCAGGACACCGCGTAATGATCGAGACCAATGCCGGCGCTGGCATTGGCGCAACCGATGACGATTATCGCAGCGCCGGCGCAGCGATTCTGGATTCTGCAATTGAGGTATTCGCATCGAGCGAAATGATCGTGAAGGTCAAGGAGCCTCAGCCGTCCGAATGGAGCCAGCTGCGGGAGGGCCAGATCCTGTTCACATATCTGCATCTGGCACCGGACCCGGAGCAGGCCAAGGGGCTTCTAAAATCGGGTTGCACCGCGATCGCCTATGAGACCGTGACTGATGGGCATGGTGGCCTTCCGCTGCTGGCTCCGATGAGCGAGGTCGCAGGCAGGCTCGCGGTCGAAGCGGCAGGTAGCGCCCTAAAGCGCAGTGCAGGCGGACGAGGGCTGTTGATCGGTGGCGTGCCCGGTGTTCAGCCGGCCCGCATCGTGGTGATCGGTGGTGGCGTCGTTGGTACGCACGCGGCACGGATGGCGGTCGGTTTGGGTGCAGAGGTGAGCATCATCGACCGCTCGATACCTCGGTTGCGCGAGTTGGATGAGCTGTTCGAAGGGCGCGTTCGAACCAGGTTTTCGACCATCGAAGCTGTGGAGGAAGAGGTATTTGCGGCCGATGTTGTGATCGGTGCCGTGCTCATTCCAGGTGCGAGTGCGCCGAAGCTGATCCGCCGGAGCATGCTGAGCTCGATGCGTAAGAGGGCCGTGCTCGTAGATGTCGCTATCGATCAGGGCGGCTGTTTTGAGACTTCGCACCCAACCACTCACGCCGATCCAACCTATGAAGTGGATGGCATCATTCATTATTGCGTGGCCAATATGCCCGGCGCCGTACCGTTGACCTCGAGCCAGGCACTAAATAACGCCACGCTGCCGTTTGGCCTGGCTCTGGCCAATAAGGGTTTTTCCGCCGTGCTGGAAAATCCGCATCTGCGTGCAGGCCTCAACGTCCATCGAGGCCGGCTGACTTACAAGGCGGTGGCCGACAGTCTCGGGCTCCCGTTCTCACCGATCGAGCAGGCTGCAGCCTGATCCCAGAGGCCCCTACGGGCGTTTCCTCCCTGACTTGGGCCACCCTCCGGGGTGGCTTTTTTTCGGCTTTGTCAATCTGCTGGGGTCCGCTGAGAGTTATTTGCGACGCCGAGCGCGGCCGTAATCTGCGAGATTTGAACACTTGCGTGCGCCGGCTCGGCCAGGGGGCCTCGATCACCGGAGCGGATTTATCTAGCGCCATCGCGACGATTTTTCTGGTTGCGATATGGAGACGTTGGTTGAGCCGATGACGACGTCGCCCGATTGACATCGTGGTGAATTCGCTGCCGCTGTCCGGGTGAGCAGAGCCATCACCAGAGGGTGATCTGCGATCCCCACCGAGGCGGTGGCACGGCTACAATCGATACCACTTCAAAAGCGCTCCGCCGCCACGTCAGGTCGAGCCGAGCTGCGTCTTATTGGCGAACCCCTTCACATGATCGCTGGCTATCGCGAAATCTCGACAATGCGCAAGCTACGAGATCAAGCAGCTGCGATGCCGATTGTAGGGTTTACGACACCTGGTCGAGGCGGCGGCTTGCGCTATCGAAAGTAGCCGAGACAAATCAAGCACAAGACTCCTTGGCATGAGACTTGAAGGCAAGGCGTAGTCCCGCACCTTTGCTTATGGAATCGGAGTGATGGCCTACAAAATAATCGCGTCACAATGCACGGTCTGCGGTGCGTGTGAGTACGAATGCCCTAATGCCGCGATCAGCCTGAAGAACGACATATATGTGATCAATCCGAGCCAGTGCACTCAATGTGAAGGGCATTTTGATGCGCCGCAATGCGCCGTCGTTTGTCCGGTGCCCGATACCTGTGTGCCGGCATAGTTCGAATAGCCGACGGGTGGCCTCCGGCGCAAAACATGATCGAAATCCTCGAGGGCGGCTACCTTTTGGGTCGGTCTCCTAGTTCTTTCACACCCTGGCTTCGAGTCGGCCGTGACTTGGGCGATCTGCTCGGAGGAGAGGCGACGCAATCATCGCCGTCGGGAGATCGTCCATGCGCGAATGGAGTGGGCAATGGTAGCTATACAAGAGACGGTCGAGCGCGTCCGGCGCATCGACGTCGACCAGTATCGATATGGGTTTGAGACGCAGATCGAGTCCGACAAGGCCCCGAAGGGCCTATCGGAAGACACCGTCCGCTTCATCTCCGCCAAGAAGAATGAGCCGGCCTGGATGCTGGAATGGCGCCTGGAGGCGTATCGCCGCTGGCTGACCATGACCGAGCCGACCTGGGCGCGCGTCGACTATCCGAAGATCGACTACCAGGACATCTATTACTACGCGGCGCCGAAGCCGAAGAAGACGCTGTCCTCGATCGACGAGATCGACCCTGAAATCCTCAAGACCTACGAGAAGCTCGGCATCCCCCTGCGCGAGGTCGCGATCCTCGAAGGCGTCGAGCCGCCGCCCGGCGGCGAGCAGACGCCGAACCGCAAGATCGCGGTCGACGCCGTGTTCGATTCGGTCTCGGTTGCGACCACCTTCCAGAAGGAGCTGAAGGCGGCCGGCGTGATCTTCATGCCGATCTCCGAGGCGATCCGCGAGCATCCTGAGCTGGTGCAGAAATATCTCGGCACCGTGGTGCCGACCTCGGACAATTACTTCGCGACGCTGAACTCGGCGGTCTTCTCCGACGGTTCGTTCGTCTATGTGCCGCCGGGCGTGCGCTGCCCGATGGAACTGTCGACCTATTTCCGCATCAACGAGCGCAACACCGGCCAGTTCGAACGCACGCTGATCATCGCCGACAAGGGCTCCTACGTCTCCTATCTCGAAGGCTGCACCGCGCCGCAGCGCGACGAGAACCAGCTGCACGCTGCCGTGGTCGAGCTCGTCACGCTCGATGACGCCGAGATCAAGTATTCGACGGTGCAGAACTGGTACCCCGGCAATTCGGAAGGTAAGGGCGGCATCTACAATTTCGTCACCAAGCGTGGCGACTGCCGCGGCAAGAATTCCAAGATCTCCTGGACCCAGGTCGAGACCGGTTCGGCGATCACTTGGAAATATCCGAGCTGCATCCTGCGCGGCGACAATTCGAGCGGCGAATTCTACTCGATCGCGATCTCGAACGGCTTCCAGCAGGTCGATAGCGGCACCAAGATGATCCACCTCGGCAAGAACACGTCGAGCCGGATCATCTCCAAGGGCATCGCCGCCGGCAAGTCGCAGAACACTTATCGCGGCCTCGTCAGCGCCCATCGCAAGGCGACCGGCGCGCGCAACTACACCGCCTGCGACTCGCTTCTGATCGGCGACAAATGCGGCGCGCACACCGTGCCCTATGTCGAGGCCAAGAATTCCTCGGCGACGTTCGAGCATGAAGCGACGACGTCGAAGATTTCCGAGGACGTGCTGTTCTACTGCTTGCAAAGGGGCTTGAGCGAGCAACAGGCCATCGGCCTTGTCGTCAACGGTTTCGCGAAAGATGTCCTGCAAAAGCTTCCGATGGAGTTCGCGGTGGAGGCGCAGAAGCTGATCTCGATCTCTCTCGAGGGATCTGTCGGATAACCAAACGTCCCGCGAGCCCTCGAACGCGGCTCGCCGTTCCGGACGACGCATTTTGAGGGATCAGATCAAAAATGACGCTGCTCGAAATCCAAGATCTGCATGTCGGTGTCGACAGTCGCGAAATAATCCGTGGCCTCGATCTTATGGTCAATGCGGGCGAAGTGCACGCGATCATGGGGCCGAACGGCTCCGGCAAGTCGACGCTGTCCCACGTCATCGCCGGCAAGCCGGGCTATGAAGTCACCGGCGGCCAGATCCTTTTCAGGGGCGAGGACCTCCTGGAGATGGAGCCCAATGAGCGCGCCGCCAAGGGCGTATTTCTGGCGTTCCAGTACCCGGTCGAGATCCCCGGCGTCACCACCATGAACTTCCTGCGCACGGCGCTCAACGCCCAGCGCAAGGCACACGGCCGAGGGGAATTCTCCACGCCCGAATTTCTGAAAAAGGTCCGTGAGGTGGCCGAGTCACTCAACATTACCCGGAACATGCTCAAGCGCGGCGTCAATGTCGGGTTCTCGGGCGGCGAGAAGAAGCGCAACGAGATCCTGCAGATGGCGTTGTTCGAGCCGAGTCTATGCATCCTGGACGAGATCGATTCCGGGCTGGATATCGACGCCCTGCGTATTGTCGCGAGCGGCATCAACGGCCTGCGTTCGCCGGAAAGGGCGATGATCGTGATCACCCACTATCAGCGGCTCCTTCATTACATCGTGCCCGATTATGTGCACGTGATGTCGAAAGGCCGCGTCGTGAAGAGCGGCGGCAAGGAACTCGCGCTGGAACTCGAGGCCTGTGGCTACGCCCAGTTCGAAACCGCGGCCTGACGGCTCAAGGGATTTCCCCATGAAGCAAGTATTGGCTAAGGCCGATGCCGGGTGTGCAACGAGCAATATTCTCGCAGCTGCGCTCGGACGGCTGCCTGGCGCGGGCCTCGTCCCCCATATCCGTGCGAGGGCATTCGAAGCCTATGAGCGCGCCGGCCTGCCGCATCGGCGCATGGAGGCCTGGAGATACACGGATCTGCGTGCCCTGATCGGCGAGGTGTTGCCACTCGCTCCGCGACCGGATGCGGCGGCGTTGGCGCGCGCAAAGGCGTCGGTCAGGCGAGTGGCTGTCGATCAGGCCGTCAAATTGGTCTTGGTGGACGGCATATTCGCGCCTGAGCTATCCGATCTCGGCGAGCTGGAAAATGAGCTCCATGTGCAGTCACTGCGAGAGGTGTTGGAGAATTCGGCCACTGGCGCAATGGCCGGTTTGGTGCTTTCGACGACGGACGATGCGGTGATCTCGCTCAATGCGGCAATGGCCTCAGATGGTCTGGTGATTTCGATTGCCGAAGGCAACACGATTAGACGCCCTATTCAAATCGTTCAGGTCGCAACGGGATCGTCGGTGTCCGCTTTTACACGCTCATATCTGCAGCTCGATAAAGGGGCGCATGCGACCGTGGTGCAAAGTTTCATCTCGGCCGAAGGCGCGAGCGGCTATCAGGCCAACGATGTCTTAATCGCCCTGGTTGGGGACGAGGCGAGTCTTTCGCATATCCGCGTAGCGGCCGACGCCGCTGATGCGGTGAACATCTCATCGGGAATCATCGCGGCCGGCACCAGAGCTAAGCTCGATCTCGTCAGCATGACGTGCAGCGGCTCCATCAATCGCTATCAGGGATACGTGACGCTGGGTGGCGAGGGATCCAAGCTCTCTGCGAACGGGGTTAATCTCATCAAAGATAAACTGCACGCCGACACAACAATCGTGGTCGACCACGCCGTGCCGCATTGCACCAGTCGGCAGAAATTCCGCGCGGTCGTTGATGATTGCGGCCGCTCGGTGTTTCAGGGCAGAATCGTCGTTCGTCCCGTCGCCCAGAAGACCGACGCCAGCCTGTCGACGCGAGCGCTGCTCTTATCCGACCAGGCCGAGGCAGACAATAAGCCCGAACTTGAAATCTCGGCCGACGACGTGACCTGCGGCCACGGAGCGACCTCAGGAGCGTTGGATGGCAATCTCGTATTCTATCTGCGCGCGCGCGGGCTGTCCGAGAAGGATGCGCAGATGTTGCTCATTAAAGCGTTCATTGGAGAGTCGATTGAAGAGATCTCCGCCGATAACCTGCGCGATTTTGTGACCGCGCAGGCTGAACACTGGCTGCAGGAACGGCAATGAACGAACATCCCGCGGTCAGCAATGATCGTTACGAGGTCGACCGTTTGCGTAGTGACTTTCCGGCGCTGGCCATGACCGTGTACGGCAAGCCGCTTGTCTACCTCGATAACGCTGCGTCCGCGCAAAAGCCAAATGCGGTGCTTGACCGCATGACGCAGGTGTACTCCAGCGAATATGCCAACGTTCATCGTGGCTTGCACTATCTCGCCAATGCGGCGACCGAGGCGTATGAGGGGGCCCGTACCAAGGTAGCGCGGTTTGTGAACGCGCATTTGAACGAAGAGATCATCTTTACCCGCAGCGCCACCGAGGCGATCAATCTTGTCGCACAGACTTTCGGTCGAGAGCGCATCAGCCCGGGTGATGAGATCGTTCTGTCAATTTTGGAGCACCACTCCAACATTGTGCCATGGCATTTTCTTAGGGAGCGGCTCGGTGCAGTGATCAAATGGGCACCAGTAGATGATGACGGTAACTTCTTGCTCGATGAATTTGAACGACTGCTGACCTCCCGCACCAAGATGGTTGCAATCACACAGATGTCGAACGTGCTCGGCACGGTTTTGCCGGTGAAAGACCTGGTGAGAGTCGCACATGCTCGTGGTATCCCAGTGTTGGTCGACGGCTCACAGGGGTGCGTCCATCTGAGCGTCGACGTTTGCGACATTGATTGCGATTTCTACGTCATGACCGGCCACAAACTCTATGGTCCGACCGGAATCGGCGTACTTTACGGAAAATCCGACCATCTGGCATCGATGACGCCCTTCAATGGTGGCGGCGAGATGATCCGCGAGGTCTCACGTTCCGGCGTCATTTATGGTGATCCGCCGCACCGGTTCGAAGCGGGTACGCCCCCGATCGTCGAGGCGATCGGGTTGGGCGCGGCCGTGGATTACATTAATTCAATAGGCAAGGCTCAGATCCGCAAGCACGAGAGCGAACTGCTCGCTTACACGCAGGAGAAGCTCGGGGACATCAACTCCGTGCGCATGATCGGGGCGCCGGCCGAGACGGGGCCGATCATCTCGTTTGATGTGAAAGGTGCGCATGCGCACGATATTGCCACCGTCGTCGATCGGGCCGGTGTAGCGGTGCGGGCAGGGGCTCACTGCGCGATGCCGCTGCTCAAGCGCTTCGGGGCGTTGGCAACATGCCGTGCGTCCCTTGGACTTTACAACACCCGTGAAGAAATTGATGTGCTCGCGCGCGCACTTATCAAGGCACACCAGCTATTGGCGTGATCGGCTGGCGTGCTGCGTCGAGGTGAGAGGGAGCCTGCATTGAGCTGCGAAGTTGAATGACGTCGTGCCCCTGAGCATTATCGTCATCGCAGAAGGTCAACACCTGAGGTCTCGGCAAGCAAAGTTCGCATTGGCAGGCCTGGTCGGCCAGGGCACCGCCGTTTTTCCTTTGCGACCGCCTTCGTCGAGCGCGGGGGCCGTGTTCTAACGGCAGGTCGCGCTATGGCGCACCTGAACGCAAGACCCAAAAGATGCCACTAAGCACGCGGCGGTCATTTACGCGCTGAACGCCGCGCGGCTTGTTCGGCAGCATCGGTTTGATGGCGGTCCATTCGCAATCGCTGAATTCGTGGCGCATGATTCGAGGTTCCGGTTTCGGAGCTTGAACCATGCCTCGGGCAACGCCATCAACCGGCAACGCCCCGTGGCGTGCCGCTAATGCTCTGAATACACATCCACTTTTGGCGGCATAGCGGACTTGGCCGGGCTTGCTTGTGGCTCGACCCGGTCGTGAATGACCCCCGAAGCGGACATGACGTAGGATCGGCCTTGGAGGACTACCAGGGGCCAGTCGCGCTGGTCATGAAAAGTAATCGGAGCTTCGAACGAAAGGCGACTCGCATTCACGTCAGGCCTTTGTTCGAAACTCGCATGCGATCTGGTCGATGCGCGATCCATAGTCGCGTATGGCCCTGAAGGCCGTGCGTCGCTCCGCGCCCCGAGAAACGCGATCGTTGCCTCCACGAGGAGCAAAGAACTGTGCGAACAACCTGTCTAGCTCGCCAGAATCTCACCTCGCGTCCCTCCGAATGCGGTGAAAGGAGAGAGGTGCGGGCGATCTCCGTAGCTGAGACGTTTCGCAGAGTTTAAAGGAAACCTATGGAAATCCACGGCACTGCAGCCACTATGACTGTGCCGAGGAGCAGGGCCAGCATGTACGCCAGGATCGGACCCATGCCTTCGTCGGGATGAATCCGGCTGATGGCGCACGCCGCATAGTAGCCGACGCCGAATGGCGGCGCGAAAAGTCCAATCCCCATCGCCAGAACGACGACCATGGCATAGTGGACCTCATGCACCCCCACCTGACGGGCAATGGGGAAAAGCAGCGGACCGAAGAGCACGATGGCAGGGATGCCTTCGAGCACGCTTCCCAGGACGACGAACGCAAGGATCGTGACGATCAGAAATATCGGCGCACCACCCGGCAAGGAGGTCATGAAGTTCGCAAGTGATGCCGAGAAGCCCGATTGGGTCAAAGCCCAGGCCATCCCCGTCGCCGCACCGATGATGAAGAGGATCGCGCCGGAAAGAGCCGCGGTCTCAACCAAGATCGGATAGAGGCGACGCCAGTCGAACCGGCGATAGATAAAAAGCCCGGCCAATACGCAATAGACGATGCCTATCGTCGAGACCTCGGTGGCCGTTGCTACCCCCTCGACCACTGCAGCGCGGATCACAAATGGAAGGGCAATGGCGGGAATCGCGATCAGAAAGGAACGGCCGATTTCACGCCTGGTCGCCCGCTGAACGTGCGACAAATCCTCTCCACGGTACCGCCACCACACCACCACGCACAGTCCGACCGCCAGCACGATCGCCGGCAATAATCCGCCCGTGAACAGGGCCGCGATCGACACGCCTGTCACCGATCCGATTGTGATCAACACCAATGATGGGGGGATCGTCTCGGTCTGAGCGCCGGTCGCCGCCAGGAGTGCGACGAGGTCACCACGCTTGGCGCCGCGTCTGGTCATTTCGGGGAAGAGCACAGGCGCTATTGCTGCCATATCGGCCGCCTTAGACCCCGAAATACCCGAGACCAGATACATCGCACCGACCAGCACATATTGGAGGCCGCCCCGAACGTGGCCGAGCAGGCTGGCGAGGAAACCGACCATGGCGCGGGCCATGCCGGTCATTTCGATCAACAAGCCGAGGAACACGAACATCGGTACCGCAAGCAGGATGAGATGGCTCATGCCTTCGTCCATGCGACCGATAACGACCACGTCGGGTGTGCTGGCCGTCAGCGTTATGTAGCCGATGGTCGTAAGGCCGAACGCGAAGGCGATCGGCACCGCTGCGAAAACCATGGCGCCAACGATAAACACGAAGAAGATCAGCAGGTTCAGATTGCCGAGCGGTTTAAGGATTGGCGCGAGCAGCGCGAGAACTCCGATCAGCGTTCCCACCGCAGCGATTGCAGCCGCGAGGTGCTTCACATTGGCCGTGGCTGCCAGCCTCAGAGTGGCAACGACCAGCATCAAGCCGATGCCGACCGGCAGGGCGGCGGCGCGCCAAGTGTTGACTATTCCCAGGGCCGGAGTTGTGATGAAGGCTTCGTCGGCCGCAAACTCGTAGGCGGGGCGAACCACCAGAAGCATGAACGCGAACGAGGCAGCCGTCGCAAAGACGTCAAGGAACAACCTGGCTTCCGGGCGGATCATGCCAACGATAGCCGTCATCCGCATATGCTCGGCCCGCTGGAAGGCGACGACCGATCCCAGCATCGCCAGCCACAGAAACAGGATGCCGGCGAGCTCATCCGACCAGACAATCGGGGTATGGAGCACGTAGCGAGAGACGATGCCGACGAAAAGGACTATCACCTCTGCGATGACCAGCAGTGCGGCAGGAATGGCGACGACGGGCTTCAGTGCCTTGTTCAGGTTCACGGCGGCCTTGCGCCATCCGGAGACAGGCTCAGGAAGAGCAAGTGTCGCCCCGTCCATGTGCGCATGTTCCATGGCTCACCCCAACTTGCCCGCGGCTTTCTCAAGTTGAACCCAGGCCTCCGCGCCGAATTTGGATTTCCAGTCGGCATAGAAGCTCGTCTCTGCCAGCGCCTGCCGGAAGGCGGATCGGTCGACGTCGAGGAATTGCATCCCCTTGGCTGTCAAGTCGGTGCGGAGGGATTCACTGAGCTTTGCGATGTCGGCTCGTTCATCGTTGGCCGAGCGATCGAGTTCGTGCGTCACGATCTCTTGCACGTCCTGCGGAAGCTTCTGGAACGCGCGCTTGTTGCCGAGGATCCAGTAATTGTCCCAGACGTGACCCGTCAGGCTGCAGGTCTTCTGCACCTCATACAGGCGCGCCGTTGCTATGATCGGAAGGGGATTTTCCTGACCGTCCACGACCTTGGTCTGGAGCGCGGAATAGACCTCGTTGAAGTTGATCGGCGCTGGTCCTGCCCCGAGCGCAAGAAACAGCGACGTCAGATTGGGTGCGGCAGGTACCCTGAGCTTGAAGCCCTTGAGGTTGTCCGGTGTCTTGATCTCACGGCCCGACGACGTGATGTGGCGGAAGCCATTGTCCCAAGGCTTGGACACCGCCATGATAGGCGTTTTGGCGATCTGCGCGCGGATGTAGGCGCCGAGTTCGCCGTCCATGGCCTTCCAGACGGCATCGTAGTTGGGGAAGAGGAAGCCGAGATTCACGACGCCCGCGGCGGGTACAAGGGTAGCGAGGATTAGAGAGGAAAGGTTGAAAAACTCGACGCTACCGTTGCGAACCTGCGTCAGCAGATCCGTATCCGAGCCAAGCTGGTTGGCGGGAAAGAGATTGATTTCCAAGCGCCCGCTAGTCGCTTCCTTGATGCGATCGGCGGCCTCCTTGGCCCGAGCATTCACCGGATGCGCGGGGTCCTGCCCGGTCGCGAGCTTGTAAGTGAACTCTGCGGCGGCGGCCGGGCGGCTGAGGACGGCGCACAACGGGACAGCCGCGCCGGCCAGGAGCAACTTGCGACGGGTGATGGCAGTCGATTTGCGTTGGGTCATTGCTTCCTCCTTGTTGAGTATCGGTATGTTGATCGGCAGCAGCACGCTTCTGCAGTTCCGGCCGGTTCTCGGGCACCGGCCGTCAGGCAGCGGCCATCGTTCTCCGCGGCGACGCCGCGTAGGCGATGCTTCCCTCAGTCGAAGTTGACGTATCTAGGTGCGCGCTTAGCGCAGCCACCCCTTGATCTGCCTTGCAACTTCCGCAGTCGAAATGCCGTAGCGATCGTGCAGCGTGGGAAGCGCCCCAGCGGCAAGGAACTCATCGGGCAACGCGATCTGGCGGAAAGCTGGATGGACGCCGGAGCGCATCAACAGCGCTGCAATCGCCTCTCCGAGCCCGCCGATGATGGTATGGTTCTCGGCGACCACGACGAGACGGCCGGGTTTTGCTGCTTCGCGCAGTATCGCTCCGTGGTCGAGCGGCTTGATTGTCGGTACATGCAGCACAGCTACGTCCACGCTATCACCGGCGAGTTCCTTTGCAGCTTCCAGCGCTCGCATGGTCATGATTCCAGAGGAGATGATCAGAACGTCCCGAGCGTCCCGAATCAAGGATGCCCTGCCGAGCCTGAATTGATAGTTGTACTCGTCCAGGACGAGGGGCACCTGACCACGCAAGAGCCGCATATATACGGGCCCGTGATGCGCCGCGATGGCCGGAACGATCTGCTCGATCTCGTGAGCGTCGCAGGGATCGATCACGGTCATGTTCGGCATTGCGCGGAACAGCGCGAGGTCTTCCGCCGCCTGGTGGCTTGGGCCGTAGCCGGAAGTGAGACCTGGCAAGGCGCAGACGATCTTTACGTTGCGGTCTTCCTCTGCAATCGTCTGGTGGATGAAGTCGTAAGCGCGCCGCGAGGCGAATACGGCATAAGTCGTTGCGAAGGGCATGAATCCTTCAGCCGCCATGCCCGAAGCCGCACCGTAGAGGAGCTGCTCCGCCATACCCATTTGATAGTAGCGGTCTGGAAACTGCTTTGCGAAAATGTGCAGGTCCGTGTACTTGCCCAGATCGGCGGTGAGGCCCACCACCTCGGGGCAGCTCCGGGCCAATTCGACAAGCGCGTGACCGAACGGCGCTGGTTTTGTCTTTTGTCCCTCGGCGGCGATCGACGCGATCATCGCGGAGGTGGTGAACCGCGGTTTCCCGGGCGTACCTGGGGTAACCGACTTCATGACCTGTCTCCCGCATCAAGTTCTGCCAGCGCCAATTTCCATTCGTGCGCTTCGACCCGAATGAAGTGATTCTTTTCTCGCTGTTCGAGGAACGGAACTCCCTTGCCCATGAGAGTGTCGGCGATGATGATCCTCGGTTGCTGCTCGGGGTGCGAAATCGTTGCGTCGAATGCTGCCACGACGGCGTCCAGGTCATTGCCGTCGACGCGGCGTACGAACCAGCCGAAGGCCTCGAGCTTGTCGACCAACGGCTCGAACCCCATCATCTGTTTCGAAGGGCCGTCGGCCTGCTGGTTGTTGACGTCAATGATCGCGATCAAATTGTCGAGCTTGTGGTGCGCAGCCGACATCATTGCTTCCCACTTCGAGCCCTCGTCGAGCTCTCCGTCCGAGAACAGCGTGAAAACGCGGCTCTTGGAGCCCTTGTGCTTCAACCCGAGGCCCATGCCGACCGCGATGCTCAGTCCGAGCCCCAAGGACCCGCCGGACATTTCCATACCGGGCGTGTAGGACGCCATGCCTGACATCGGCAGGCGGCTTTCGTCGAAGCCATACGTCTCGAGTTCGACTTCGGGGATAATGCCGGCCTCGATCAGTGCGGCATAAAGGGCGATCGCGTAGTGACCGTTGGAAAGGAGGAAACGATCGCGATCTTCCCAGGTTGGCTCCTCAGGCCGGTAGCGCATCGCGTGAAAATATGCGACCGCCAACACGTCGGAAATATCGAGCGCCTGCGCGATATAGCCTTGGCCTTGAACTTCGCCCATGCGCAGGGCGTTGCGGCGAATGTTGCGCGCACGCTGCGAAAGGCTGGGCGTGTTGACAAGTAAACTCGTGGACATCCGTCTCTCCATCGCTGCTCTTAGTGAATGAGCATCCCGCCGTTGACGTCGATCACGGAGCCTGTGACGTATGCCGAGAGGTCCGATGCAAGAAATGTGTAGATACCGGCAACGTCCTTGGCCTCCCCGAACCGTCCGAGCGGAATGCCTTCCAGGATCTTCGCTTTCATCTCGTCGTTGAGCTTGCCAGAGGTGATGTCGGTGCCTATCAATCCCGGCGTGACGCAGTTGACGCGGATACCATCGGCGCCAAATTCCCGAGCCATCGCCTTGGCAAGCCCAAGGACCCCGGCCTTCGCCGCCGAGTAGTGCGGACCACCGAAAATGCCGCCGCCGCGCTGGGCCGATACCGACGACATGCATGCAATCGATCCCGATTTTTGCTTGCGCATATGCGGGATCACTGCCTGGGACAGGAACAGAATGCCCTTCAGGTTGACGTCCTGGATACGGTCCCAGTCGGCCGGCGTGATGTCGAGGAATTTGACCGGCTGTGTGATGCCGGCATTGTTGATCAGGATATCGATTTGGCCGAAAGCGTCAGCGACAGCTTCGACTGCCTTCTGACACGAAGCCTGGTCGGCGACGTCGCAAGCAATTCCGATATGAGCGTCGCCGAGGCCTTGCGCGGCAGCCTGTGCGGCGGTCCCATCGATGTCGAGGATGGCGACCCGCGCGCCCTCTTCGGCAAATCGCCTGGCGGTTGCGAGGCCAATCCCACGAGGCGAGGCCGCCCCCGTGATGATCGCCGTTTTGCCGCGAAGCAGCATTCGAATCCTCCCTGTCCCTGTCGTTTTGGACGCCGCGGTAGGCAGCCGGTCCTCTTGCCCCATTGCTAGAGCCGAGGGGCCGGCCGGGACAAACGCGCAGTTGTCTTGGATGTGTGAATCTGGTTCACTTATGGGTATGCTGCTGTCGAGCATCCCGATCTCCGCTATCCGGGCCTTCGAAGCGGCTGCGCGCACTGGCTCCTTCAGCGATGCGGCCGACGAGTTGCATTTGACGCCGAGCGCCGTCAGCCACGCGATCCGCAAGCTGGAAAGCACCATGAGCACCGTTCTGTTCGAGCGGAGTGCTCGTTCCGTCCGTCTAACGCCCGCTGGTGAGAACCTGATGCGCCACGCCGGTGCGGCCTTCGACAATTTGCGGCGCGGGATCGAAGAAGTCGCAGGTCGCGGGCCGCAGCTCCTGAGGGTGCATTGTGCCCCAAGTTTCGCAGCGCAATGGCTGGCCCCGCGCCTGACCAAATTTCTCGCGGCCGAACCGAAACTGGAGGTTCGGCTCGCCGCCAATACGGAGTACGCCCGCTTCACGAACGACGATTTCGATCTGGACATCGTCTACGGTTCACCTCGCGGTGAGGGCCTCGAAGTGATCCCGCTTGGTGAGGAAACCGTCACCCCTCTGTGTGCTCCTCAAATCGCGAAGAGAATCCGCCAGCCAAAGGATTTGTTGAGCCAAGTTCTTATTCGCTCCGACGTAAAGCAGGTTCAATGGTATCAATGGTTCGCCGCGAACGGGCTCGAACCTCCAGCGATCCATGGAATGCGATTCGACCGCAGCTTCCTCGCAATAGCCATGGCTTGCGGCGGGGTTGGCGTGACGTTGGAATCAACTCGGTTGGCTGAAAGTGAGATAGCATCGGGGCGCCTGATAGCGCCCCTGGCTGGCCGCTCCACCGACATCCGCTACGTTGGTCATCATCTAGTGTTCCCGCGCGCTGGCCGTCAGCGCCGCGCTTTGCAGACCTTCGTGGAATGGATCAGGTCTGAGATTGCGCCAAGTTTATAGATTAGCGTGAGCTGGAGCTGACATCCGCTCCTGACCCTTCGCGTTATTTGGTCGCGCTGCGGAATTTGGTCGCTATCGGGCCATAGCGGATTCTGGCAAGCCGTCCGCCCGGCAGATTTATGGGTTCATCGTCTAGAACGAAAACACGCGCTGATAGCTGAGCGGGGCCATTTCGCGCATAGCTCCCCCTTGTTCCGTTTCGAACAGGTCAAACCAAGAAGCCTCCGAGCAAAGCGCGATGTCGCGTTCGCAACAACGGCGTTGCCACCGCGCGAGACGCGCTAACTGCCGTTAATCGTTGTGGGTTTTGTGTTCGCCAAGCGCTGGCATGCTGGTTGCAAAAGTTCTGGTCCGAAGCCGCTCTTGCAACAGCTAACCTTGAGGACATCAGATGAGTCTCGCCACGACCCAGAGTATCGCAGATATCAGGGCTCGCAACAAACAGCTGATCGAGGAGGTGCTGAAGGTCTATCCGGAGAAAACCGCGAAAAGGCGTGCCAAGCACCTCAACGTTCATCAGGCCGGCAAGTCCGACTGCGGGGTGAAGTCCAACATCAAATCCATACCCGGCGTGATGACGATCCGAGGCTGCGCCTATGCGGGATCCAAGGGCGTGGTTTGGGGACCGATCAAGGACATGGTCCATATCAGCCATGGTCCTGTTGGCTGTGGTCAGTATTCGTGGGGATCGCGCCGCAACTATTACGTTGGTACGACGGGGATCGATAGCTTCGTGACCCTGCAATTCACCTCCGACTTCCAAGAAAAGGATATCGTATTCGGTGGTGACAAGAAACTGGTCAAAGTTCTTGACGAAATCCAGGAGCTGTTTCCCCTCAACAACGGCATCACCATCCAATCGGAATGCCCGATCGGACTGATCGGCGACGATATCGAAGCTGTCTCAAGAACTAAATCCAAGGAGTATGGAGGCAAGACCATCGTGCCGGTCCGCTGCGAGGGTTTTCGTGGCGTATCGCAGTCACTAGGTCACCACATTGCCAACGACGCGGTACGTGACTGGATCTTCGACAAGCTCGAGCCCGACGGCACACCAAAGTTCGAGCCGACGCCTTACGATGTTGCGATCATCGGCGATTACAATATCGGCGGCGATGCCTGGTCATCGCGAATTCTGCTGGAGGAAATGGGCCTGCGGGTGATCGCGCAGTGGTCCGGGGACGGTTCACTCGCTGAACTCGAGGCAACTCCGAAAGCCAAGCTCAACCTTCTGCATTGCTACCGTTCAATGAACTACATCTCCCGCCACATGGAAGAGAAATTCGGCATCCCCTGGTGCGAATACAACTTCTTCGGACCTTCAAAGATCGCAGAATCGCTGCGGAAGATTGCGGCCTATTTCGACGACAAGATCAAGGAAGGGGCCGAGCGCGTGATTGAAAAGTACCAGCCGCTGGTGAACGCGGTGGTTGCGAAGTATCGCCCGCGCCTGGAGGGCCGAACGGTCATGCTGTATGTCGGCGGGCTTCGTCCGCGTCATGTGATTGGCGCCTACGAAGACCTCGGGATGGAAGTCGTTGGCACCGGATACGAGTTTGGCCACAACGACGATTATCAGCGCACCGCTCAGAACTACGTAAAGGACAGCACGCTGATCTATGACGACGTCAATGGCTACGAGTTCGAGCGCTTCGTCGAAAAGCTCCAGCCTGACCTCATCGGCTCGGGCATCAAGGAAAAATACGTGTTCCAGAAGATGGGTGTGCCGTTCCGGCAGATGCATTCCTGGGACTATTCGGGTCCATATCACGGCTATGACGGCTTTGCGATCTTCGCGCGCGACATGGACATGGCTGTCAACTCGCCTGTCTGGAAGAAGACAAGGGCACCCTGGAGGGAAACGCCGAGGGCCAAGCTCTTGGCTGCAGAATAGAGCAACAAGTCTCGCTCTCAGCGGAGAGCGGGGCGGTCAATTTCGACAGTAAAAGGATCTTAATAATGGCGCAAAGTGCCGAGCACGTGCTCGATCATCTCGAACTGTTCCGCGGTCCAGAATACCAGCAGATGCTGGACAAGAAGAAAATGTTCGAGGATCCCCGCGAGCCTGCCGAAGTCGAGCGTATCAAGGAATGGACGAAAACGCCGGAGTACCGCGAGAAGAATTTTGCGCGGGAGGCGCTAACGATAAACCCGGCCAAGGCCTGCCAGCCGCTTGGCGCCGTATTCGCCTCCGTCGGCTTTGAAGGCACGCTGCCATTCGTCCACGGCTCGCAAGGCTGCGTGGCCTATTACCGCAGCCATCTGTCGCGACACTTCAAGGAGCCGAGCTCCTGCGTCTCTTCGTCGATGACGGAGGACGCTGCTGTATTCGGCGGCCTGAATAACATGATCGACGGCCTCGCCAACAGCTACAACATGTACAAACCCAAGATGATTGCAGTCTCCACGACCTGCATGGCTGAGGTGATCGGCGATGACCTGAACGCCTTCATCAAGACGTCCAAGGAGAAGGGCTCGGTTCCGGCGGAGTTCGACGTGCCGTTCGCCCATACGCCGGCCTTCGTCGGCAGCCACGTCACCGGCTACGACAACGCGCTCAAGGGCATCTTGGAGCATTTTTGGGACGGCAAGGCCGGAACGGCGCCGAAGCTGGAGCGCAGGCCGAACCAGGCCATCAACATCATCGGCGGTTTCGATGGCTATACCGTCGGAAACCTTCGCGAGATCAAGCGCATCCTGGAACTGATGGGAATCCAGCACACCATACTCGCCGACAACTCCGAAGTCTTCGACACCCCGACAGATGGCGAGTTCCGGATGTATGACGGTGGCACCACGCTGGAAGACACAGCCAACGCCGTTCACGCCAAGGCGACAATCTCCATGCAGGAGTGGTGTACGGAGAAAACGTTGCAATTCGTGGCCGAGCATGGTCAGGATGTCGTGTCCTTCAACTACCCGATTGGCATATCTGCAACGGATGACTTGCTGGTGGCGTTATCGCGGATCGGCGGCAAGGACATTCCCGAGCAACTCGCACGAGAGCGTGGCCGCTTGGTCGATGCCATCGCCGATTCCAGTGCGCATATCCATGGCAAGAAGTTCGCGATCTATGGTGATCCGGATCTCTGCTACGGAGTAGCTGCCTTTCTGCTCGAACTGGGCGCCGAGCCAACCCATGTGCTTTCCACCAACGGCAACAAGGCATGGCAGACAAAAATGGCGGCGCTGCTTGCAAGCTCGCCGTTTGGGCAGAGCTGCCAAGTCTACCCTGGCCGGGACCTCTGGCACATGCGCTCGCTCCTATTTACCGAGCCGGTCGATTTTCTGATTGGCAACACGTACGGCAAGTACCTTGAGCGCGACACTGGAACGCCACTGATCCGAATTGGCTTTCCAGTCTTTGATCGGCATCACCATCACCGCTCGCCCGTTTGGGGGTATCAGGGCGGCCTGAATGTGCTGGTCAAGATCCTCGACAAGATCTTCGACGAAATCGACAAGAAGACCAACCTTCTTGGCAAAACCGACTACAGCTTCGACATCATTCGTTGATGACGAATGGTGCACGTGCCATCGCCGAACCCGGCGATGGCACAAACGCATTAAACCTTTCAATTGGCTTCCGCTGAGGGGAAAACGGATGAGTTCGCTGGCGGCTACGGTCCAGAATATTTTCGACGAGCCGGGCTGCGGCAAGAATGGCAGTAAGCCGGAGGCTGAACGCAGGAAGGGCTGCACCAAGCAACTGCAGCCGGGCAGTGCTGCGGGGGGCTGTGCCTTCGACGGTGCCAAGATCGCGCTGCAGCCGTTTACCGATGTCGCTCACTTGGTGCACGGTCCGATTGCGTGCGAAGGCAACTCCTGGGACAATCGCGGCTCGGCGTCGTCTGGCTCAAATCTGTGGCGGACCGCATTCACAACCGATCTGAACGAAACCGATATCGTATTCGGAGGCGAGCAGCGGCTGTGCAAAGCAATCACAGAAATCATCAATAAGTGGGACCCTCCCGCGATCTTCGTCTATCAGACTTGCATCCCGGCGATGATCGGCGACGATATCGATGCGGTTTGCAAGGCTGCGTCTCAAAGGTTCGGCAAACCAGTTATCCCGGTCAATTCCCCCGGGTTCGTCGGCTCCAAGAACCTGGGTAACAAGCTCGCCGGCGAGGCCCTGCTCGAACATGTCATCGGAACGCAGGAGCCGGACTACACAACGCCGTACGACATCAACCTGATCGGAGAATACAACCTTTCAGGAGAGCTCTGGCAAGTGAAGCCATTGCTGGACGAGCTCGGAGTCCGGATTCTCTCCTGCATCTCTGGCGACGGAAAGTATCGCGAGGTCGCTTCTTCTCATCGCGCGCGGGCGGCGATGTTGGTCTGCTCAAAATCTATGATCAACGTCGCACGCAAAATGAAGGAACGCTACGGGATCCCGTTCTTCGAGGGGTCGTTCTACGGTATCCAGGATTCGAGTGATTCGGTTCGCCAGATCGCCCGCTTATTGGTCGAGCGCGGCGCCCCCGAAGAGTTGCTCGGGCGCACTGATGCGGTGATCGCGCGCGAGGAAACGCGCGCCTGGGCTGCCATCGAACCGTACAAGCCACGATTTAAAGGCAAGAAGGTCTTGTTGATTACCGGCGGCGTCAAGTCATGGTCGGTCGTGGCGGCGCTGCAGGAAGCCGGTCTCGAATTGGTCGGAACCAGCGTGAAAAAATCGACCAGGGAGGATAAGGAACGCATCAAGGAGCTGATGGGGCAGGATGCCCACATGATCGAGGAGATGACGCCGCGCGAAATGTACAGAATGTTGAAAGAAGCGGAGGCGGACATCATGCTGTCGGGCGGCAAATCGCAGTTTGTCGCACTGAAGGCGGCGATGCCCTGGATCGATATCAACCAGGAGCGGTGCCATGCCTATCTGGGCTATCTTGGAATGGTCAAACTGGTGGAGGAGATCGACAAGTCGCTCTCCAATCCGATGTGGGAGCAGCTGCGTCGACCTGCGCCATGGCAGGTCTTGGCGAAGGCGATGGTGCAGATGCGATCACCGCTGGCCGAGATCGCTTGCGATCCTGCGCTCGGCGAAACGGCGCGCCGAGCCAAGGAGATCTGCTGCTGCAACAAGGTCGATCTCGGAACAATCGAGGATGCAATCACCACGCATGGCTTGATCAGTGTGGAAGCTGTCAGAGAGCACACCAATGCGGTCGGCGGCTGCTGCAACAGACGCATCGAGGGAATCTTGGCGGCCTCACCATCTGCCCTGCCACAGGCCGCAGAATAAGGACCTGTTATGGCCCTCGTCAAAGCGTCTACTAAATCTTGCGCGGTCAATCCGCTGAAGATGAGCCAGCCGATCGGTGGAGCCTTCGCCTTTATGGGGTTGCGTGGGGCTATGCCGCTTCTGCACGGCTCGCAAGGCTGTACATCCTTCGGGCTCACGCTCTTCGTGCGCCATTTCAAGGAAGCAGTACCGCTGCAAACCACCGCTATGAGCGAGGTCGCAACCGTGCTCGGCGGCTACGAGAATCTCGAGCAGGCGATACTCAATATCCACAGCCGAGCCAAGCCAAAGATCGTGGGGATCTGCTCGACCGGGGTTACAGAGACCAATGGCGACGATGTCGATGCCTACCTCAAGCTGATCCGGGACAAGCATCCGCAACTTGCAAAATTGCCGCTGGTCTATGTCTCGACACCAGATTTCAAGGGAGGGTTCCAGGACGGCTGGGAGAAGGCTGTGGCGCGCATTGTGGAGGAGTTGGTCGAGGGGCCGGGCGTGAGTGGACTGCGCGACCCGTCCAAGGTGAATGTTCTTCCAGGATGCCACCTCACCCCCGGTGATCTAGACGAACTCCGGGTCATCCTGGAGGATTTCGGGTTGCGGCCGTCCTTTTTGCCTGATCTGGCAGGCTCGCTTGATGGGCATATCCCCGATGAGTTTACGCCGACAACCATAGGCGGCATCGGCATCGACGAAATTGCGAGCATGGGACGCGCTCAATGGACGATCGCAATTGGCGCACAGATGCGACGCGCGGCGGAGGTCCTGCAGGCCAAGGCCGGCGTGCCATTTCGCCTGTTCGAACGGCTTTGCGGTCTCGATCCCAACGACGAATTTATCACCTTTTTGAGCGAGATCAGCGGCCGGCCCGTACCGGTGAAATATCGGCGTCAGCGTGGCCAGCTCACCGATGCAATGCTGGACGCGCACTTCCATATTGGTGGTCGCAGAGTTGCGATCGCCGCCGAGCCAGACCTCCTGTTCGACCTATCCAGTATGCTGCATGACATGGGTGCGCAGGTGACCGCAGCAGTGACAACCACACAGTCGGTCGTTATTGAGCGAGTCAAGGCCGAGGAGGTCCTCATTGGCGACCTCGAGGACCTCGAAGAACTCGCCAGAACCAAGCAATGCGACCTACTGGTCACGCATTCGCATGGCAGGCAAGCGGCGGCTCGGCTGAAAATCCCGTTCTATCGCGCGGGTTTTCCGATGTTCGATCGGCTTGGAGCAGGACACCAGCTATCCGTCGGCTACCGTGGTACGCGCGATATGATCTTCGATATCGCCAATCTCGTGATTGCTGACCGCGAGGAGAACCATCAGCCTACGCCCGATAGCTGGCGGGTTCCGGCCGCACTGCCACGACGAGCCGGCCACAGCTCGAATGGCGCAGCTGAGAGGTCGACAGCATGAAGGTCGCATTCGCTACGCAAGATCTTAAACGGGTCGATGCACATTTTGGTTGGGCGAAGAATATCGCAATCTATGATGTCGCGCCGGGCGGGCACGTCTTTCTCAAAGCAATTGAGTTTGAGGGCGATCTCAAGGAAGACGGCAACGACGATAAGTTGGGGCCGAAGATAGATGCAATCAAGGATTGTGCAATTCTCTACGTCGCCGCCATCGGCGGTGCTGGTGCCGCGCGGGTGGTGGCCAACAAGATCCATCCTATCAAGGTGAGCAAGCCGGAAAGCATCCTGGTGCTGCTTGAAAAGCTTCAGGACGTACTGAAGGGAACGCCACCTCCCTGGCTACGCAAGGCCATGGCCAAGGACCAGCGCCGCGCGTTTGAGTTCGACGAATGAGGTGAGATGACCGAAGAAATAGTGCGACAGGGTAGCGGCATCGACACACCGTTCCTCATGGAGTTGATCAAGATTTGGCGTGCTCAAGATGCCAACGGCGCCTGGACGAAGAAGAGCGATCTCGACCTGCTCGAACCCTATATCTTGGATAAGGAGAAGCGGCGCGCCCTACCTATTGTCGGCGATCCTGATCCCGACACGCTGTGGCGGCTTGAACTATTCTTCGATGCGGTCGCGCTCTCGATCGAGAGGGTCACCGGCGTGATGATCCAGCCCATTATGAAGCTGCATCATGAAGGCTTCGGCCGCGTGGTGTTGATCGCTGGCCGGCTGATCGCCGTGAACAAGCAGCTACGCGATGTGCATCGTTTCGGCTTCGTTAGTCACGTAAAGCTGGCACAGGAAGGCGACAAATATGTCAACGACGGAATCGAGATGGTTCGCAGATTTCCGGACGTGGCGAACTATTGAGGGCGCTCATGAGCGAACGTGAAGCATTGAAAGCAGAACTGAAGAAGCTGTCAGGCAAAGCGCTGCAAGCCAAAATGGATTTGCACGACCTGTCGGAGGAATTGCCTGTCAACTGGGGCTCGATCATGACGGTGGCGCAGAAGGCGTACGATGCCTATGCCGAACTCGAGCGCAAGAGCCATGATTTAAAGGCGCTGGAAAATAACCAGAGGGGCTGACTTATGTCATTTGCAGCGCGCGATGGCCGCGAGTGGATACCAGAATACCTGATATCGATCGATGACAAGAAGTGCATCGGATGTGGCCGTTGTTTCAAAGTGTGCGGTCGAGATGTCATGACTTTGAAAGGAATCAGCGAAGAGGGCGAGCTTGTCAATCTAGACGATGACGCGGACGATGAGATCGAAAAGAAGATCATGGTTCTGAATGATCAGGGCGCATGCATCGGTTGCGGCGCGTGCGCCAGGGTGTGCCCGGCCAATTGCCAGCTCCACACCTCAGTCGGAGCTGAAGTCGCGTGAGCTAAGACCGCCTCGTCCAGTAGCAGCAGAGGATAGTGCACTCACATGCGCCGCCTGCGGATGACGCGCACGTGATCAGTGAGCTCGCAGCTTTGATCAGGCCATCGTGCTCAAACCTCCGAGACCAAGTGACTTGGAAATGATTGATTGGGTATTTTAGTTGGTTGAGAGCAACAACGTCGAGCGGCACGTCGTTGATCGCCCGTCCGCGACAAGGGACACGCGGTTCACCTATGCAGTGGAGCCTTAAGGCGGCCGAGTCGTTGTCTGTCTTCCGGCGGATGCCTTGCCGAGCCCGTGGTGGGCCGGTGGCGTGGTAAGCTTGTGGTCAGCTAGAGATTGTATCCTCGTCGGCAGAGCTTGCGCGGCACGAGCTCGATTGCGTGCAATTCGCCGATAGGAGAACGATCCGGATGTATGGCAGAATCGTTGGCTCATCCAGCCAGTCCACAAGCGCGAATCAGGCTGATGATTCGAGCGAGGCGGGAGATAGCCCCCGTTTTGCGGAAACAGTTGCGCGCATGGAGCGAGGTGGGTCGTCGTCGGGGGCCGCGGCGCCATACTCTCTGAGTTCCGATCCACCAATTATCGAAATCCACGAACAAGACGACTTCATGGATCTCGTGGAGAGATACTTGCGTCGCGATATCATGGACATCGCAGACAACCCACAAGAAGAGTACCCTGAGTTTGTCTCGAAGAAAGCTGAGTGGGCTGCAACTGTTGCTGGAGCCTATGCCAACACTTACCATGACCCGAATAGACCCGCGCGGTTCTTCAGCTATCAACTGGGTAACGAAAGTGTCGGCCTGCTAGCAGTGGGTGGCCCGGTCCGGATCAAGGGAGACCGGTTTCGAGAACAGTTCGGGCGTAACGATATCACGTCCGTCGTAGATCTACGCGTTACTCACCCGCTTGTCGAAAACGCAGGCGATATCCTGCTCGAGCATCAATTGCGATTGGACGGCGATCATCCATTGGTATTGTCACGTCCTGCCCGACCCGGGATGGAGCCCCGTCTGGCTGAAATGGGTTTTGTTCACGTGGCTCAAAATCACTGGGTGCTCGACCCTCACCAGCATCCCGAAGTGTGGACGAAGAACGAGAACGACAAGTGGCAGCGAGTAGACAAGCCTACAAAATATCTTTCCAAAGTCGAAGAGGCCCGCAGCGGTCGTCAAGAGAGCGTTGAGACGAATTCATCTGACGATGACCCTTCGTTTTACTTGGAGCGCGAACTTCGACGAATGGCTGTTGAAGACGATTCGGAATAATCGGAGTGCGGCGGAACTGATCGGTTTTTCGCCATAGCTCGCGCACGAGCAGAAGTCGTAGCCTTGAAGGGGGCGTGCGCCACGTCGCGCTCCCTTATGCTTGCCAGATACCGGTTCGCGAGTTGGTTGGTGGAGCTGGGCCGGCCTTGTGTCATACGTGCCGGACGGCCTGCGGCGCCGAGCCAGCGGGGCTTTGGTACGGTTTGGGAGAGGACCTGCTTTAGTCCGGCTTTTTGAGCGGCAATCTGAGGCAAATGCGAGAACCGATTGCGCTCACGATGTCAGTACTTCCGTTGAATCCGATATCACTTAGGCGGTTGCGAAGTTGGCGATCGTGAAAATCGTTCTGCGACGGCTAAAGCGGGATGGGGTTAGGTTGAATCGATTTAGGATTCCCAAATCAGGTTGTTTCTGATTCATCATGCTGGCTGGACGGAGGCCAGCATGGATGGGCAAGCCGTATTCT